>JBKHIF010000018.1:0-22011 GCA_046538795.1 Candidatus Woesearchaeota archaeon
TGTCTGTCGAAACTTGTTTCGACCAAGGGTTAGTGCAACGTTCGGCAAAGCCGAAGCCCGCAGAGTTTTATTTTAAGCCCGTCTTTTGTATATTTTTTTTCTATGACCAACATCAATTACATGAATTATTAACTTGTTTTCAATAATGTCCATGATTACTCGATAATCTCCTACTCGTAATCTGAAATACTTTGATCCTACAAGTTTTTTAACATGGCTATGAGGTCTTATCTGACATCTTTTTATCGTAGAAATAATTCTATCTTGAACATCTAAAGGAAGTTTACTTAATTGTTTATCTGCAAAATCTGAAAAAGTTACTTCATAACTCATCTTTTTAATCTCGCTTCAACTTCTGCAAGAGTTTTAACTCTTCCTGCTTTAATATCTTCTTCAGATTTTCTAATGTTTTCTAATGTTTGTTGAGATAATTCCATGGTGTCTTCTAATAAATCTCTGATTATGTCTTCATAACTTTCTTTATCATACATTTTACGAGATTTTAAATCTTCTAGCAAATCTTTACTTACTTGTATAGTTGTTGCAGTCATAGAATATATATAAGGTGCTATAGTATATAAATATTTCGTTTTTTTAGGGCTTAAAATAAAATTAGACCTAAATTCCTGTTAGTTTCCCTCGTTAGAGGTTGGATTTTAGTGCAACGTTCGGACGAAGTCCGAAAAATCCAAAGTTTTTAAGTCGGCCGTTACACTTATTGTTCAAAATCCATTTCAATTCCACCAACCCATCCTGCAACTAAGTTATATAGAAAAGCGCCAATAACTCCCCCTATAAATCCAAAGATTGCATATAAAATTGGCAAAATTATTATTACTGAAAATCCAAGTCCTGCACCTAAGCCTGCTGAACCTGCGAGTGCTCCAAATGTTGCTCCAATAATTGCATATAATATTCCTGCAATTAAACCAATAAAAGCCATTAGAACAACTTGCAATTTTGCTACAGAGAGCACACCAATTCTTTTTAATTTTGCCACGTTTTATACATCCTTAAAATTAAATTTATAAAGACATTAATAGCTTTTCTAAAATTTGAAACTAATCCTTGTTATGTGGGGAGACTGCAAGTCGACCGACCGAAGGGATAGTTATTTTCAAGATATTAAACTCGTAAAATTAATAAACCTATCATATATCTGAAACCTTATATGAATGATGCAATAAAAAAACTCCTTGATAATTATGAAAGCCCATATAAATTCAAAAGATTAATTATGGATGAATATGGTATTCCTTTATCCATATGTCAATATTCAGAATTTCTACAGTATTTGAGAAAAATTCAAAAAAAAAGAGAAAAATTATTGATGCTTGAAATTGGTGCTTATGTTGGATTATTTATAGATTTCATAAATAAGAATTTTAAAAACATTACAATTAAAGGCATTGATAATTATGAACCTTTTACTGAATTAGCAAAAAGTAAAAAATTAAATGTATTATTGGGAGATGCACTAGAATTAAACAAATTATATGGATCAAAGACCTTTGATATTATAATTGCTACAAACTTTTTTCATAAAGAATTGAAGAAATTTAAAACAAAAGAATCATATTTTAATTGGGTCGATAAAATTCTTGATCAAGTACTATTTGTTCTTAAACCAAAAGGTATTTTCTTTTTTGATACTGAAATCATTATGGACCCGAGCCAATTTATTAATAAAGGATTTAATATTGATTCCTCATATTTAAATAAGGAATGTTCTAAAAAATATTTTGCATTAATTAAAAAAGAATAATCTATATTATTAGTTTCATTAAATATACTTGAAAATAATTGCACATAATCACATTATATAACCTGACGTTAGGAAGGCAAGGAAAAAGAAATGTAGTGACTGGTTCTCGAAGAGAATTTCCGAAGAGTTTTTTGCATTTAGAGAGATATCATGAACTGCTAGGTTCATAAATGTCGCTGATAAGCCCAACCTAATATCACTCTCCATAGACATGCAAAAAATTTCATTTAATCGCCTCTATGTGAAATATGGTGGATTTATTCGAATCGGGCGGAGATTTTTTGAAATAAGAAGGTTTATTCGTAGTTTTTTTATTGTTATTGAATAATAGTTGCTTTTTGCCGAATGTTTTTCTGTTTTTTTATGAAAATTCATATTTAACTTATGTTCTTGTCTTTTTTGATGGATGTTTCAGAACTTGTGCGTAAAGAAGGTCTGAGAAGAGGACTTAGCTCTAAGACTATAAAGACTTATAGGGATTGTCTGAAATTGTTTTTTAAATGGCTCAAGGATCCGTTAAAAGTCAAGAAAAGAGATGTAAAGGATTATCTTGACATGCTTATCGAAAAAAAGGGTGCCCTAGGCAATACAATTAATGTTAATCTATGTGCAATCAAGTTTCTTTATGAAAAATATATTAAGAAAAATAAATGGGCCCGGCCGGACTACCACAAAATTTTTGCTAAAAATTTTATAAAAAGCATGCTGGTGGGACATTCTTAACAGAAGTCCCACGATATAGGAATATGATCATGAAAAATATATTAAGAAAAATAAATGGGCCCGGCCGGACTTGAACCGACGACATGCGCCTTGTAAGGGCGCCGTCATAGCCACTAGACCACGAGCCCGTGTGATTTCAAGAAAAAACCTTAAGTCCTTTATAAAGCTTTTGTCTCATAATTGGGTCTTAAGACTTCTTACCCAATAAGTTGCCCTGAGAACAGGATCGTTTTTCCAAAGATCAGACGTCCAGTTGTGGTGCTCTTTATATTTTTCAGATATGGCTGCAATGATCTGCCTATACGAGATATCATTATCCCTCATGTTTTTTATCACATAACGCAAACTCCCTGGATTAAGGAGGCGGTCATTAGGATTTCCAAATATATGCCATACTTCAGGATCTATCTTCTTCTTCCTAAAATCATCCCATGAGGCATGATTGGGTATATCCCAAAATATGTCCTGAACTTTAAGTTCAGGAATTTCATCCTGAGCTCTCTTATATATGTTCATTTCATACTGATCCTCAGGCTCCCTCACACCAAGAGAATTGGAAAATTCCCTGTGCCTGTCTGAAGTTGGAGAAAGCAGATAATCTGTTATGATAGAACCCAGATCAGTATCAGGTATTTCTGCAGTTGTTTCTTTTGCGAGCTCCACAGCACTTTTGTACTGGTTTCTTTCATCCTGACGTATCTTTACTCTTTCCTCCAAAGGAAGACCTGTAACCGGAAGAGTTACAATGGGAGGACCATGATAATTATACTTGTCGTTCATCATGAATTTCTGGTGTAATGAAAAAGCTATCCTGAATGCTCTCCTGTTAAGAAGATAACCATGCTGAGTTGTATCAAATATAGCGATCTCGTCATCATCAAACATATCAGACGTCCTCAAAAGCAAGCCAGAATTATCCCTGAACAGATCAATCATATAATCATTGATCAAGCCAAAGGCAGTAGATGCAAGATGATCATTGAGTAGGGTTATATTTTGATACCTGTCTTGCTTTATCAAAAGCTTGTCTGCAGCAGACCACGGAACTACTCGCATGTTTCTGCCGATCTTTAGCAATGCGGAATAAGATGGTGAATTTCGCCTGACACCCAAAGTAAAATTGTAACCCTGTCCTGTCATGGTTTCTATGTAGTTAATCTTATTTCTCTTAAAGATGTCCTTTATATTTCTTCTGAGAGGCTCAAGTTTTTCAAAGGTCTCAAGAGGATTATGGAATATCTCGCCAGGAAATTTTTTGTTCCCATATTCAAGGTCAAGCACCAGCACCAACCTGTCAAAATCAAGATTGCTCCTGTGAAGATCAGAACCCTCGCCAGTAGCATCCATTATATCATTGTATCTCCTGAAACGCTTTTCAACACCAGGTCTGGGATCTGAACCCTTAACATATACTGCACCATCCAGAAATTCAAGGATGCGGCGCATTACTGGCGTCTGATGATAATATCTTGAGAAACCCATCCTATCTCAAACCCTCCATAGATTCCTTTGAAAGCTTCATAACCTCATAGTCTTCATCATGGATTTCCATAACTATCGGCTTGTCCTTAAGCAGTTCCATCAAAATACGATATTCATCATTGATAAATTCTCCATATAAAGGTCCATGTGTCGTCACTGGATTCTTTCCTGGTTTTTCACTAAACCCGGCTATGTGGTAAAGAACAATTTTGTCCTTGTTTCGCTCAATAAATCCACTTATATAATCTGCAAGATTTTCCCTGTCATCAGGATAACCAGCTGTCCAGTCAATATATCTTGCAGGATCTTCCCTAAGAATGCGTCTTGTATTCCAGACATGAGGAACATCTATCGCCATCCCAACCTGATGGTATGTTGATGCCTCCCTGTGAAGCATAAGAGATTCTTCAAGTGTTGCAGGATATTTGGGGTATTCTATATTTTCAAGACATATGATGTATTCGTGACCATTATCCTGATAGTGCGGAATAAGGTTGTCTTTGAATACCTTTAAAAAATTCCTTTTTCTCTGAAGACGCTGTCCTGGATCAAGATACATGTTATTTATTGGGTGTATTACAAGACTGTCTGCTCCTGCCTCATGCGCAAAGTCCATGCTTTTTATCGTATTAAGTATGGTGCTGTGTTTTATATGAGATTCATCAGCAGAAAGATCCTGATCTTTTGATGCTACATGTACTGATATAAACCCGATCTTATCAAGAGAGTTTCTTGCAGTATCAAGATCCCATATAAAATCATCAAGCTGAAGCTCTACTACATCTGTCTTTCCAAGAGATTCTAATGATTCTGCAAGGTCCTTATGCACGCAATCAGAAATTGCGTAACCGACCCTGAGTCCCTTTTTACCTTTCATATTAAGAAAATTGTCAAGAATATATATCACCCCTGAAATCATGATTCTTGAACTGCATAAAAAGGTTTCCTTAAACAGGCGTCTGGCTTAATAAAGCAAAACATTTATTAACATAATAATTACCAATCATAAGACAGGCGAGGTGTTTTATCTATGACAGGATTGATTATTATAGCTGTATTGGCGGGATTATATCTTCTTGCATCTATCAGAGTAGTTAATGAATATGAACGAGGAGTCAGATTTTTCTTCGGAAAATATATAGGAATGGTTGATCCTGGACTTAGACTTGTTCTTCCCTTACTTATGACTTGGGAAAAAGTTGACATGAGAGTAAAAGCAGTAGATGTTCCTGATCAGGATGCCATAACAAAAGATAATGTTTCAATCTCAGTCAACGCAGTTCTTTATTATAAGATATCAAGTGCAGAAAAAGCAATACTGGAAGTCGAGGATTATAACTATGCAGTTTCTCAGCTTTCCCAGACCACAATGAGAGATGTTGTCGGAGAGGTTACTCTTGACCAGCTCCTTTCACAAAGAGAGTCAATATCTAAGAGAATTAAACAGATAGTTGATATTGCAACAGACCCATGGGGCATAAAGATTGAGAGCGTTGAACTCAAACATGTTGAACTTCCTGAAAACCTCAAAAGAGTTATCGGAAAAGAGGCAGAAGCAGAAAGAGAGAAACGTGCAGTCATAATTAAGGCAGAAGGAGAAGTTACTGCATCCCAAAACATGGCAAAAGCAGCAAACACACTTGCTGCTGCAAATGGTGCTCTTCATCTAAGAACGCTTCAGACATTGAATGATATTTCATCAGATCAAAGCAACACAATTATATTTGCTATGCCTATTGAGATATTAAGGGCATTTGAAGGTTTTTCCAAATCAAACAAAAAATAAGACTTAATATATAGAAATTAGAGGATATAATGACTGAGAAAAAAGACATGAGAAAATACTGGGAAATAATTGAAATTCCGGTTTATGTTCTTGCCGGTTGGATCATGATCAACTTCATCATACCGCTTGGGACTATGCTAGATAACCTGATCTACTTCCAGATTGCAAACTGGGGAATCATATTATTTGCGTTCGGCTACATTGGAAAACAGATTGCCAACAAAAAAGAAACTGCAAAAATGGCTGCAAAGCTTGGAGCTATAGCAGGTGTGATCACTGGTTTTCTAAGCGGACTTTCTTCATTGATCTCGTTCAAGATATATCCGGAACGCATGGCTTATGCAATACAGCAAGGAGTAAGCCAGGGAGTTCCTGAAGAAACTATGGCAAGCATGATGGATATACAGCTTTATGTGGGCCTATTTACTGCACCTATTGTAAATGCGATAATAGGCGCGATAATTGCAGCAGTTGCGTTCCTTATATTCTCTAACTTCATATCCAAAAAGAAATGAAGCCAAATAGAAAACAATAAAAAGATCGTAAGCAGTTTCAGGTTCATGCCGATAATAAAAAACATAAAAGAACTTTCTATATCAAAAGAGAGAAAGATTGCCCTTGATCTTATAGAAGTTGGAATAAAACGTGTCCTTCCGGATACAATAATGAAGACTTCTGTACAGTTTGATAAGCAACGAAAGATTCTTTATGTAAACTCAGACTCTTATGATGTTTCTAAAGGAAGAATATTTGTTGTAGGCGGAGGAAAAGCTTCCGGACTCATGGCAAAAACCCTTGAAAAAATAGTAGGGTCAAGAAACATAACAGAAGGTTTTGTCAACTGTAAAGATTCAGGATATATGACGAAAAAGATAAAGATAATCAAAGCAGGTCATCCACTTCCGGATTCAAAAGGAATCAAAGGCGTCCAGAAAATGTTCTCTTTAAGAGATAAGTATTTCATAACAGAGAACGACATCGTGATAGCTCTCATATCAGGAGGAGGAAGCGCGCTCATGCCACATCCTGCAGAAGGAATTAGTCTGTCTGATGAGAAGATACTTACAGAGCTTCTTTTGGGATGCGGAGCAGATATACATGAAATCAATGTTGTTAGAAAACATTGTTCAAGGATAAAGGGAGGAAATCTGGCAAGGTTCTATTCTCCTGCAAAGGTAATATCCTTGATTCTTTCAGATGTTATCGGAAATAATCTTGATATAATTGCATCAGGGCCAACCTCTCCTGACCTGAGTACGTATCAGGATGCATACAACATACTCCAAAAATACAGACTTATATCAAAAACACCAAAAAATATTATAGGGCATCTCAGAAAAGGAATTAATCAGGAAATAGGCGAAACCGCAAAAGAACTAAAAAATGTATCCAACTACATTATAGGAGACATACATCTTGCAATAGAAACGATGAATCAAAAAGCACTTGAGATAGGACTTCATCCCTACATAATAACCCCAAACCAGATTGGCAATACAAAAGAGATGGCATATCTTCGTGCAGCAGAGATCAAAGAAGGAAAATACAATGGATTCAATGTCCTCCTGATAGGCGGAGAAACAACACAAAAATTGTGCAAAAACCCCGGAAAAGGAGGCAGAAATCAGCATTATACAGCAAGGACTATGCTAGCATTAAAAGACTACAATGACAAATGGGTGTGTGCAAGCGCCGGCACTGATGGTTCTGATTTTCTTAAAGATATCGCAGGATCAATCGCAGACAATAAAACTTATGAAGATGTGATTAAAAAAAATATCCCCTTAGAAAAATTTCTTGATTCAAACAGCAGTTATGATATTTTTAAAAAAACAGGACATTCTCTTATAAAAACGGGCGCAACCGGAACAAATGTCTGCGATCTTATGGTATATGTCCTGGGCAGCATAGGCAAAGACGATGAAAAAAAAGGATAATGAGAAAAAAAAGATAAAAAAAAGATTCAGGTGGAAACTCTGGTTATTTATAGGAATAATGATCACGCTCTTAAGTTTCTTTGGAACAAAAGCATTCCTTATGATAAATTTCTACCTTGGAAATGATATTGTTATAAAACTTGAAACAGACAAGGAATACATTGATCTTAAAAGGCTTGATAAAGAAGACCTTGAAATCATATCTACTGTTAATACAAACCCTTTCTGTAGTGCTTCTTGCACCTATACTTTCGAAGATCTAAGCCACGGAAAAATAATTGAAGAGCAAAATATTACGCTAGATCCGCTGCATCCTATGAAAAGACAATATGAGATAAATGCAGACTGGAAAGGAAAAGGACAGGTTTTATTCAGGGCCAACATGGTATGCACAAGCAAAAGCTCATTTCTCTGCCACACCAAGGAACGCCCGACAACCAGAAAAATTCTCATACCTGTAAATTATAAGCTAAATGATAAAGATCTTTTAAATATGGCACAAGTCTTTGAAAAAAGCAAGATTGCAATAAACAATATAAACGATTCACTCAGATACCTTGAGCTTTCCAGAAAACTGATAAACGAAGCATCAGAAAAGATTAATCTTGATAAATCTAAAGAAATACTATCTGGCATAAACCAAGAAAATGACAATAACATAAACAGGCTTTTTGATGCTGAAATAAGCTTTTCTGATTACAAATTTTCAGAGTCTCTTGATGAGATTGATAAAGTTATAAATAATTCAAAAGAACTTGAAATTTCATTAAATAATTTGACTCAGGAACTTATCATAATTAAAAATACCTACAACGATCTTGTATATCAGATGAATAGGGCAAGAACAAAACTTCTTTATATGAAAGACCTTGCTGCAACCAACAAAGATGCACTCATCTCAATAAATAAGACATTAAGCAGATTCAACAAGGTAATTATAATAATGGATGTGAAATCTCCATTAGAAGTTAAAAAAACAACTGTAAATGAACTTTTTGCAAATACAGATTTTCTTATTGAATCATATGAAAAAACCCTGCTTAACAAAAAGATATCTCTTGAAAAAAATATCAATACAACATCATCAAAATTATGCGACATCTCAGGTTTCTGCATAAATTACACCGGAAACAAAACCATGCAAAGAACCTGCGATCAGGCCAAAGAGATCATAGAAGAATATGCTGCAATAAACAGATCATTAAATGAAATAAATGCAAGCAATGAGACGCTTGGAATAATTAATTCGATCAACATAACTTCTATAGAATGCAAATTAATAAACATGACAAAATACGAGATTGCATCGCTTAATTCAACCAGACTTAGAATACTGAATAATCACACTCTTGAAGAGCAGGATGCGTGGGATATAGGAATAAGATTCTCAGAGCCGGAACCGATATGCTGTCTTGAGGGTTATTGCGAAGCCTGCTGCGACGAATGCAAGGAAGATAAAGATATGTATCCTCTCATGCTGATCCATGGACATGCAGTCTCAGAATCAGTATCTGCTGAATTCAGCGCAGAAAACCTGATCCCTTTGCAAACAAGACTTGAAGAAGACAGATATTTCATAGATGCAGGAACAATATCGCTTTATTCTGAATATGATATTCCAAAAGGCATCTGGGGAAGGATAAACAAGCCAATTTCAATTAAGGCAAGCTACTATTATGATATTTTCAAGACACCCTCAAATTATAAGACAGTTCAGCTCAAATCTGAAAATATAGATACATATGCAATAAGATTACGAGATCTTGTAGATATTTTACTATACAGAACAGGAAAAGAAAAGGTAAAGATAATAGCTCATAGTATGGGAGGTCTTGTCACAAGAAGATATATGCAGCTTTTTGGAGATGAAAAAGTTCATGAGGTGATCCTTATAGGAACACCAAATCACGGCATAACAGGAAAGATAGAGAATCTCTGCCCTCTTACAGGATCAAAGCTTGAATGCAGGGATATGAGTGAAGGAAGCGTATTTCTAAGCAAGCTTAACAATGGAGAAAAACCAGATATTCCTCTTCATGTGATCGTAGGAAAGGGCTGCGACATGCAGGGAAAAGATGGAGATGGGATTGTAACAACTGAAAATGTTCCGCTCAAATGGGCAAATAAGTATCATATAGAAGGAACATGTAAAGGATTTAATACTTTGCATGTTGATTTGCAGGATCCAAAAAAGTATCCTGAAAGTTATTCTATCATAGAAGACGTGATGGTTAGCTGAGAAAAATATAAAATAGATATTTTCTTAATTATATGTCATAAAAAATAAAAAAATCCTGTAAAATACAGGTGGTTGTTGACATAAAATATAGAAAAAGTGATAAGAATTTTCATAGAAATGATTTATCGCAGGATGGGAATTCTACAGAGCCGGAAGTTATCCCTAAATAGGGTTAGCGGATAACAGAAAAAGGCACAACCCACTAAATTTATAAATATCAAAATCAAGAAAACCTGTTATGGCATTAATCTTGTCTCTTAAATTGTCGAAACTTAAATCTATCATGAATTATCCTGTATTTTCTATAGAAAAAAATAAGACTCTTGCAGATGGGATTAACCTTATGGTTGAACATGATGCAGGTTCAGTCATAATAACTGATGAGGGAAAACCAAAAGGCATCCTTACTGAAAGAGATCTTCTTCAGGCCCTTCATGACAAGCATTTTTCTGTGAAGACAAAAATACACGATCTTGCCACGACAAAATTAAGATCTCTTGCTCCTGATTCTTCAATATCTGATGCATTCAGGATGATGCAAACATACAGGATAAGAAGGGTCCCTATAATAAATAAGCATGATCATCTTATAGGAATAGTAACAGAACGCGATGTGATAAAAGCAACTAATGACTATATAAACACCCACAGCAAGATTCAATGGGGAATATCAATATTTGTTTTCACTGCACTTATGATCTTTTTCTTGTATCTTATGCTTAGATAAGATTGATTTCTTTCAAAATTAGCCTTGCTCAAAGAGTACCTCATTGGTGCAAAGGGCGAAGTATTAAAACCAATACTTTGAAATAACTCGAAACCAATTGCTATTCTCCGACCTGCTCAAAGAGTACCCTTGCAGGGCAAACACCACAAAAATGCAAGAAATTTTTTAAATTTTTGCACACATGGAAACAAGATTTCAATCGTGTTTCATGTAAAATTTTCAATAATCAGAAAGTCATATCTTAAGGCTTATGGCCTTGCTTATTCCATGCTCATTCATAGATATTCCATAAAGGCTGTCTGCTTCTGATATTATGCCGTCATTATGGCTGACCATGATATACTGAGCCTTTTCTGAATAACTTCTGATAAGTTTTGAAAGCTTCTCAGAATTTCTCTTGTCAAGTGCAGCATCTACCTCATCCAGAATATAAAAAGGTGCTGGATCGTGTTCAAGAATTGCAAATATGAATGCAAGAGCAGTAAGTGTCTTCTCTCCACCGGAAAGACTTCTTATGTCCATGAATTTTCTTCCTGAAAGCCGAACCTTGATCCTAAGTCCGCCTTCAAAAGGACTCTTGGGATTTTCAAGTTCAAGTCCTGCATCTCCTTTATGCGACACAAGCTTGAATATCTTCTCGAAATTCTCAGATATAGCACTGTAAGTCTCCATGAACATTTCTGTCTTTTTAGACTCTATCTCATTCATCATCAGAAGAACATCATTTTTCTCAGAAAGAAGAGTCTGCTTTTTGTCCATAAGATTTTTGTATTCTTTCAGGATCTGCTCATAGACTTCAAGGGCTTTCATGTTGACATTACCCATACTCTGGACCATCCGGTTGAATTCATCAATCTCTTTCTTTAATTCAGATTCAGGCTTATCAACCAGCTCAACACCTTTGAACTCTGCAAATTCTTCATTAAGTCCAGATAGTTCAGCTTTTATCCTTGCAATTTCAAGGTTGTTAGCATTAAGCTTTCTTTCGATTTCTCTGATCTTTTCATTCTTGTTGGAGATCTGGTTATCTGATTTCTGGATCTCTTCATTGCACTTGTTTTTCTTGTTGAAAAGATCCTTGAACTGTGAATAAAATTTCTTTTGTCTTTCTTCTTTCTCCTTAAGATCTTTAGTCTGCAAAGATATCTTTTTCTCAAGTTCTTTGATCTCATTTGAGAAATCACTTTCTTCTTTGTTCAGCTGTTTCATGATTTCGTCGGTTTTTTCTTTTTCAGGACCAACTATGGTTGCAATCTGCGTATCGATAGAATTTATCTGGGAATTTATCCTTATCTGTTCCTCTTTAAGTTCCTGCCTTTTTTGTTCATATGTGTTAAGCTCAGCAAGTACTTTTGGATCACGAAGTTCAGATACTTTTGATCTTAGCTTGTGTCTTTCGATCTTAAGGTTTGCAAAATCCCTGTTTGTTGCACTAATCTTTGAAGCAAGATCATTAATCTCCTTATCAAGCTCTTTGGATTTTTCAGAAAGATCTTTTTTCTGGTTTCGTGTCGCATCCAGATCCCCATCACCTATGTGGAGACTTCTTTCTTTTTTGATTATATCTCCTTCAAGAGTTGCTTTTAATTCTCTTAATCTTGCAATTTCTTCTTCGTTATCTGAACGCTTTGAATCAAGAGATGATGTTACGCTTTTTAGATCTGCAATTTCCTGCTCTACTTTCTCAAGCCTGTCTGCCACCTCTTTTTCCTTAAATCCTATTCCGCTTCTTTTTCCCCTGTAACCGCCATGCATGGCTCCTGAAAGTTCCATAAGATCTCCTTCAAGAGTCACCATCTTGACCTTGTTTATCCCTATCCGTCTTGCAACATTTATATCCTGAACTACAAGCGTGTTTCCAAAAACATACGAAAATACGCTTTTGAATTTAGGATCAAAAGAAATAAGATCTATCGCGCGACCGAAAACGCCGTTTGTTTTTGCAAGGGATTTTGCTTCAGATGATTCAGGAGCGCCACGTATTTTATTCAAAGGAAGGAATGATGCAGTACCTAATCTGTTTGATTTAAGGTATTTTATACAATCTGCGGCACTCTTATCATCCTGGACAACTATACTTTTTATTTTAGCGCCAGCTGCGATCTCAAGTGCAAGGGAATACTTTGAACTTACATTTCCAAGATCTGAAACAGTCCCATGAACGTTGAACTTTGACTTATTGTCAAGTATTTTGGCTATCGCCTGGTTTCCTGCCATGCTTTCTGTAATGCTGACATTTTTCACCTGAAGCCTTGAAAGTTCTTCTAAAGAACTTTGCAGTCTCTGTCTTGCCGTAGAAAGCTGTGCAGCAAGTTCAGAATCATCATTAAGGCGCTTGTTAAGTTCAAGGGTTGCTTTTTTAAATTGATCCTTCATGTTCTTGAGTTCTTCAAGTTCCCTCTTATGCTCTTTCTCTATTCCAGAAACCTTTGCAATAGTCTGGTCAAGGTTGTCTATCTGGAAATCAATTTTGTCTTTTTCCCTAAGAGTATTCTGCTGTTTCTCCCTCAGTTCAGCAATCTCAGTCTCAAGAGCCTCTGCTTTCTTGTCGATCTCTTCTATATTTTGTTCAATCTCATGAGCATCATCCACATTTGATTTTTCCCTGAATTTAGCGATATTTTTTTCGATTTTTTCGATATCTTTTACTATCTGGGATTTTTGCTTCTCAAGACCGGTTCGCTCTGCAGTAAAAACAGATATCCTGCTATCAATTTCATCAAGATTATTTTTCATCTGCTCTTTTCTGTTCATGATGTTTGCTATCTGGGTCTTGCAGTTTTCAATCCTCGTATTATGAGTTGCAAGTTCAACTCTCAGATTTTCTACCTGCTTGTTAAGTTCAACCTGTTCTTTTTCGCCTTTCTCTTCAATCTCGTTGTTAATAGCTTCAATCTCTTTCTTTCTTGCATCCACTATTTTCTTGTGATCATCAATCTCATTGTTAAGCTTTTCAAGCTCTGTTATGAACTTCTCGTTCTTTTCGTCGAAGACAGATTTTTCTCCTTCTTTTTTCTTGATCTGGATGTTTAAGTATGATGCCTTGTTCTGCGAAAGCATATCCTCAAGCTCCTTGTATTTTAGCGCCTGGTCGCGGTCTTTCTTGAGTTCTTTTATATAGGTCTCTTTCTCCTGCATGATTATGTCTGCTTCCTTCATGTCCTGTTCGACCTTTTCAAGCTCATTTACAGCCTTTTTCTTCTTTTCTTCATAGATCGATATTCCTGATATCTCTTCAATTATTTTTCTTCTTTCATCTGCGCTGATCTCAACTATCCTCATGACATCTCCCTGAAGTATTATGTTATAGCCATCAGGATTTATCATGGCTGCGCTTAAAAGATCAAGTATCTGTTGCCTTGTCCTTACCTTATCATTTATCTTATATACACTTTGGCCATTTTGCTTTATGAAGCGAGAAATCTTTATAACATGCTCTGCAAGCGGAAATTCTTTGCTGGAATTATCAAAATATATAGATACTTCGCCTTCTTTGGACGGATTCTTTGTTTTCCCTCCATTATATATCAGGTGAGATGATTTTTCCGCCCTGAGAGACTTTGAAGAACTTTTTCCTAATACAAAACAAAGGGCATCAAGAATATTGGATTTTCCTGAGCCGTTTGGCCCGAGAATGCACGAAAATTCATCTGAAAATAGCAATTCAGTCTTGTTTGCAAAAGACTTAAAACCCTTCATCTCAAGTTTGTTTATCTTGGTCATACGAATCCCTGTTGACTACCATGTTTATATTTTACTGCCATATTTATACATTGCTTATAATTGCATATGGTTGTGCAGATCAACATATTATGATGACGTGATTATCACCACAAACACTTTCCCACACAACAAATCCTAAGTAAGGTAATCATATTTAAATCTATCGACTAATAGAAGCAGGCAAAAAAATTACGATACAATAATCTATTTCAATTTAATGGCTGTAATTTGAACAATTACCTTTTGCTATATAATATATATTAAGAAAACCAGGCATTAATTAAGATGTAAAAAAATATCATCAGCTCTCAATCATTTTTTATAAATCCTGCAAGAGAACTCTGCATTCTTTTCTTATCAAGAAGCTTCCAGGGCTTCCATGATTTCCTGAAAAATGGATAATTCCTGAAATGAGTTTCAAGAAAATTCTTTGTAAGAGGATCTGAAAGATATCCTGAGCCAAAGTCAACTCCATATTTTTCCTTTATCTTCTCGATCTCGCGATCTCTTATGACTTTTGCTATTATGGATGCTGCCGCAACAACAGGGTAATTCAGATCTGCCTTATGCTCGACAAAAAGCCTTTGCTTCTTATTAAAAAGCATATCTCTTAGCTCGGTTTCATAAGCTGCACGATTTATAGAAGGACAATCAACATATATCTTTTCAATAATGTCTTTGTTTATGAGAGATGCTGTTGTCTTTGCCTCAAGAAGATTTAGGTTGAACCTTGTTTTAAGAAGCGAGTAATCTATCTCTGTACTCGTGATTATCTTATACCTGCAATCAGAAGCAATATCCATAAGATCATCAAATATTTCTTCGCGTTTTGCTTTTGAAAGAAGCTTTGAATCTTTTACACCAAGAAGCCTTAGCTTATCTATATCTTCGTGGTTCATAATATAGATTGCCATTACCATAGGACCAATTATAGGACCTCTTCCTGCCTCATCAACTCCTCCAATAAGCATTATTATCAAAAATAAAAGAATCAAGGTAATTAATAAATCTATTCTTCATCATCAATATCAAAACCGTCTGAATCTTCATCAGAATCGTTTCCAGAGCCATTATCTGATTCTCTATTAGAATAATCAGAATAATCTTCAGAACCATCATAAGACTTTTTTTCAGATTCAGTTTCTGATTTTAACTCAGAACTATCTTTAGCCACTTCCTCTCCATCAACTTCACATGGCTCATCATTTTCAAAAGGAGACCAGCCGATCTGATATTCTTCATAGACATGAGAAACATCAAAATTCACATAATTATCCAAAAACATGTGCTTGAACTTATCAGTAAGCTCTCTTAGATGATTGTCGTCTTTCACGTACAGTTCAAAACAAAGATCATAGCTTCCAAGAACCTCATAAGCAGAAAAGCAGGTCTTTGTACTGTCGAAAAATTCAATCATCCGGTTTGATACACTGTGATCTTTAACGACTACATCCAACTGTATGAGTTCACGATTGAACTTATCAAGATTAAGAGAAGTATAGTATCCAACGATCACACCCATGTCTTCAAGCTTGTTAAGATGATATTTTATCACCTGAGGCTTCTCTTTAAGACATCTCGAAAGATCAATAAGTTTCACTCTTGCATCCATAGATATCTGCTTAAGTATCTTAAGATCCAGATCATCAATATCTGCTATGTACGGTTCACCAAGATAAAATGGCGTCTTTATGGTTTCTTCCTGATAAAAAATTTTCTGGTTAAACTTATATGATGTGATAAGAGTATGTACGCTCTTTTTCTGAAGATATTCTCCATAATTTCTTGTTAGGGCTTCTAAGAAACGCTTGACATCATAAGGATGTCTTTGCATTGTTACAAACGAAATATCATAAGGTCCTTCTGTAAGCTTAATATTAGAACAACTTTTTTCTTTTTTTAGAAAATCAATTATGCTCTCTTCTATATCAGATGTGATCTTGTAGTATTTTAGAAACATCTTATAATACTGATAACCGAGCATAGAACCATTAATTATTGTATAAAAATATTTTATATAATCGCTCTTGATCAAACGCTTTATCCTGTAATTCACAGTCTCTTTAGGAAGCTGGATCTTTTTACCTATCTTCGAAGCAGAGATTCTTGCATTCTTATCAAGTTCATAAAGTATTTTTTTATCATATAGATCCATTTTCATAAATAAAAACCCCCAAAATCGTTCTCAAATCTATATTATTAAAAAGTCATATTATATAATTGTTGTGTTTAATTAATCTATTTTTCTAAAAATTTTCAAAATTTTGGGTGCAATATTCTAATAACGAGCAACACTATAAGAAGAAATTAAATCAGCTTTCTTTTTTTAAAATTGTGATAAAATTGTGCTTAACATAATCTTGAAGACAAAATAAAAATAGTTTGATGATTATTTCATAGTAGTCACTAATGATAAAATCAAACCAAGAATTACGCAATCCAAAACAGAAATTACCTTTTTTTCATAGATTGCACAAACATCCCTGAAATTATTTTTTAAAAGATGCATACCTTTTCTTAGATATTGACAGAGGGGTGTTTGATATGAAAAGTAAAAAACAAAAAAAACTATATGAATTTCTGAACGGAAAAGACTTCAACAAGTTTGATGAAGATAGATTTTTCGGAGGAGAACTTATGGATGAAGCAAAAAATATCCATAGAGACCTGTTGTGGTTTGAGCATGGAGACTTAGGAGAAATATAGGATAAGCAAAATATGTAAATGACTACAACAACAAAATTCAAAAGATATAATATACAAATGTAAAAGGTGATATTGTGCAGGAGTATAAAAACAAAAAGAAAAAAAACAAAGGAAATGGAGTTTTATATACTTTGATTTTACTTTTTGCAGTTACATCTATTCTTTTTGCATCAGGATGTGCTCGCGAAGAAATGAGTGAACAAGATATTTGTGAAGACGCAGGAGGAAACTGGGAACTCATGCCGAATTCCTGCGTAGATTCTTGTGAATATAATCGAAATCCGGATTCTATAATTTGCGCTCAGGCGTTGACTTATGGATGCAACTGCGGCGAAGGCATGTGCTGGAACGGCAATGATTGTGTTGAGATATGATTGCTGTTTTCAGCTACCTTTTTCTCATCTTTTTTCTTTATCTCATTTTTTTTTCTTTATCTCATAATATCATTCAAGAGGTCATTCAAGAAGCAATTATCTTTTCTAATAAGTTTGAATTAAGAAAATAACTCGAAAACAAAGGCCATTTCCCTAACTAAAGGACAGGGAATAGCCATCGGTTTGAGTTATTCTAAAAAGTCACATTAGAGTACAGACTTAAACAAAACAAAAAAATCTAAACTGCAAATTGTGTCTTGAAAAAATAACGCCTCCTATGTTTTATATATTTTTCAGACAATTAAATTTTTGTTGTTGTGATATTTGTTTGACTCTCATAAAATAATTTTCAAATTACAGAGTCGCCAAACAGTATAAATGATGTGTTGATATGATGCTTTTGATTGATATTGATAGATAGATTTGATGTGAGAATTATAATAAGAGATGATACATTTGTTGCCATGATCACATTCATTAAAAACAAACGGGGTGTTAATATGAACAATAATATTGACCTTAGAAAAGGAATACGAACAGGAATAAATAAAATTGCAGCTATAGGTGTAGGTGTAGTTATGCTTGGTGCGACATTGCTTGGAGCAGGAGCACAGGATTTGACAGAATTTCCATCTCCATTCGTTGATGACGGTAATTTCAACTCAAAGATTGTGGTTGGTGAAAATGCTCTAATACCTGATGTCATAGGTGCAATAGATATTTCTGCAAGATTGCAGTATGATATGCGATCTCCAACAGGTGAAAATGGAGAAGAGGTTGTGATATCAGGCGATTCTGAACAGATAAGGACGCCTACAGACATTCTGGAATTTGGAGAGCAGCTGGGAGAGGTTAAGGAGGTATTCACATATTCTGATCTTGATGCGCTTTCAGGAAGCAACTTAAGAAACAGCAAGGGAACTTTTGAATATTCTCAGAATATTGAGCTTCCGGAAACTCAGGGACTTATGGTCTCTTATGCAGAAAATCAGGATGATGAAACTGACATATATATGATGATTTCAAACAATCAGGAACTCTATACATATTCACTGGATTTCTCAGTTCCTCTTGAGAGCGACATAGATGGAAGCGAACTTGAAGATCTCAATGAAGAAGAGATAATGATTCTTGGAAAAACATATACTATCTCATCTACCGAAGTCGACACAGGCTCAAACTCACTTACGATCGAACTTCTGGGTGGTGAAATATCTGATTTTCTGAATCAAGGTGAATCAGGAACATATGAAATTGATGATACAGAATATGAAGTAGAAGTCAGATTTATAGGTGAATCTGCGGGAGAAGATCAGGTGCAGTTTCAGGTTACCTATGATGGAACAACAGAAATTACACAAACCCTCGCAGCAGGAGAAACATATCTTCTTGAAGACGGAACAGAGGTTGGAATAAGAGAAATCTTAAGACAAGGCGCTTTTGCAGGAGAACCTGATTATGTAGAGTTTTATATGGGTGCCGACACTATAACATTGTCAGATGATGATTATACTGACATAGCAGATGGCTCTTCCCTGGAGGTAAATCAGGATTCACTAAATGAGGTTACTGTGCAGATCAGAGCAGACGATTCGACAAGCGGACAGCTTGACATAAGCGGAATTGAGATCACAGCCCTTTCTCCAGATGATCTTTTCATACCTGAAGGAGGAATGTTATCTCAAGAACTTGAAACTGACGAAGCAGGAATCTTATTTACGCAAAACATTGATTTTAGTTTTGAAGGAATCACCGGCAGGAATCCTGAATCAGTAATGATAGAAGATGATAGTGATGACCAATATGATCTGGTATTTACCAACATGGCAGGAAATGAGATAACTATTCCGTTGTGGAGAGCTGTTTCAGCAAACGGAGCAATACCTGGAAATGATGACGGAATGCTCTGGACCGAACAGGACGCAGACACCACACCATATATAGAGACTGACGATTTTTTTCTGGTAGGCGACGGAACAAAACAACCGGACCGAAGGTATACCTATCTTCTTCAATATGAAGGATATGACAGCGGAGATAACGAAATAAATATACGAAATTTGGGTACTGATGAAACATTGACATATACTCTTGATGAAGAAAATCAGGCTCAAATTATTCTCGGCGGAAAACAATTTACAGTAAACCTGACTGATCCAAACACAGATGATGCGGATATCTGGGTTGATCTTGATGGAAACGGAGACGCAGATGCAGTCAAAATGAATGCCACGACAAGCACAGGTGCATGGATCGAGGTTCCTGGAGTTAATCCAGCAAATCCTGCTCAGGAGCAGAACAGTGCAAATCTTGTGATACATATGCCTCCTGAAAAGATGGATGATGAACTAAGTTATGAGACAATCACTCTCGGACTTGATGTATCTGATTCAGAGGTTGACCTAAGCACAACCATAGATTCATCAGGAGAAACATTAGGACTGCTACAGGTTGGAGATTCTGACCTATACAGGACATATTCCTATTACGGAGCCATTGTAGAAGAAGACAGGTCAGGAAATACAGATTCTCTTGAGATAGAGATTCCTTCAAGCCAGGCAGAAGCACAAGTATTTCTTACTTCAGGCGAGGTCGTCGTAAGAACAGGAGATTCAGCTGAAGGACCATACAGCATATCGCAAATACCTGCTCCGGTAGCTGTTCTCGATACTGAGGTAGATGACATTGACGATGATAACTATATTGTTGTAGGAGGTCCTTGCGCAAACAATGTTGCTATGGAGCTTTTGGGAAACCCTGAGCCATGCAGAGAAGATTTTGACGAAGGACAGGCAAGGATACAGTTATTTGAACATGCAAATGGTAATGTTGCTATGCTTGTTGCAGGATACAATGGAGAAGATACAAGAAAGGCCGCAAGAGTCGTATACAACTATGACGAATATCCTGAATTTGCAGGAACTTTTGTTGAAGTAAGCGGAACTTTAGCTAATCCTGAACTAAACTAAACAATCTTTAGAAAAAACATTATTTTTATTTTTTTAAAGTCAGGCAACAAACAAAAACTATTTGGAAAAAAATTGATTTTTTATTTTTTATTTTTCTTTTTTTTATTTTCTTATTAAACAGAAAATAAAGAAAATCAATTTTCAAGCATATCCCTAAACTGAAGTGTGGGGTATTAAGGCTTTCGCAGCTGACGTGATTTACTTATTTCAAAATTCGCCTTCAAAGGCGAAGGTATTGCTCCAAAGGAGTACCCTTTCAGGGCAAACCCAAAATTTAGAAATAAAGAAATACCTAAAATCTTGAAGAGGGGGCAAGATGGAAAATACAATCATTTTGTTTTCAAAAGGCATAAATGATATGGAGGTGATTTTTATGCCGACAGATGAAGACCTTAAAAAAAATATCGTGGATCAATTATACTGGGACGACAGAGTAGATGCATCCAATGTGATGGTTGATGTTGAAAACAGAATAGTCACACTTAAAGGGACAGTTCCAAGCATCAGAGCTAAAAATGCAGCATACAATGATTCTCTATTGATATCAGGAATCAGGATGGTAGACGACAAGCTTGATGTCAATTATCTTAAAGGGATTAATACTGGCGATGAAGATATAAAAAGAGACATAAACGATGTATTGCTCTGGGATCCAGACATAGATTCGACCAAGATTGATGTTGATGTCCTGAATGGGATCGTGACTTTAAAAGGATCTGTTGATTCATACTGGAAAAAGATTCTTGCAGAGAATTCCACAGAAAACATAATCGGAGTTCGTGATGTCATAAATGAGATTGCGATAGTTCCAACAGAAAATTGGTCTGATGAAAAGATATCAGAAAATATAATGAATGCTCTTGACAGGAATATATATACAGATCCTCAGGAAGTTGATATAACTGTTACTGACGGAAATGTCGATATATCAGGAAAGGTCCCCAATCCTGTCGTAAGAAGGGAAGTTATTGATGTAACGCTCTTTACACCAGGTGTTTTGGCTGTAAATGATAATAATTTAGAGGTCGCAACAGCATAGGCCTTCTAAATTTATTATCTTTTGATGTTTTATTGTTTAATTGATTTTTCCAGGTTACCTATATAACTAAATTAGGCGGGATTTATATGGAAAACAATCTTGATAAAATTACCAAGACGATAAAAAAATGCAAAAAATGCAGGCTCTGGAAATTTTCGGCAAACGCTGTTCCTGGTTGCGGACCTGATGATTCCAGCGTAATGCTTATTGGTCAGAATCCTGGCAAAGAAGAGAATAATACAGGAAAACCATTTGTAGGACGAAGCGGGCGTTTTCTTGATGAAACGCTTGAAAAGAATAACATCAATCGAAAAGATATTTTCATAACATCAGTCGTTAAGCATGCAACGCCGAAGAACAGGAAACCAAAAGAAGATGAGGTTGCTGCATGCTATCCGTATCTTGAAGAACAGATTAAAGAGATAAAACCAAAAATAGTTCTTCTCATGGGAAATGTTGCCAAAAGTATCCAAAGAGCCAAAAATATAAGATATATCGAAACATATCATCCGGCAGCTGCAATGAGGTTTCCAAAGATAAA
>JBKHIF010000080.1:0-5287 GCA_046538795.1 Candidatus Woesearchaeota archaeon
CGAAGGTCAAATCCTTAGATTCCCAAATTAAGAGATGGAAGAAATAATGCGGGGCACAGGATTTGAACCTGCGTAGACCTGTGTCAACTGGTCCTAAGCCAGTCCCGTTTGACCGCTCCGGCAACCCCGCAATGAATGTTAATGAATGAAGGTGTTGACGGTTCCGCAAGATTTTTGATCTTGAGTTATCGGCAACCCCGCAATAATTAATAAAGAATGAGTTTCGAACTTCTTTTTAAATCTAACGGTTATTTATCACCTAAGATCTATCATGTTTTCAAGGTCAGGTCCTGTAGATATTAAAGTAATTCCGTTGAAATACCTGCAATTATCTGAAAACAGCTGTGTTTTCTCATCTAGAAATTTTCTTGCATCATATGTTAATTTTTCAAGTTTTTTTCTGCCTGAGTTGCCTGGAAAAAAGCGATCAATGTTTGTTACTGCAACCTGTGTTCCTGTGCTTTCGTTCATTGCTCTTATTGCAAGATTGTCATTAAACGGAGCTGCTCTTCTTTGTCTTCCTGAAACAGTTCCATATTCATCAATGCCTCTTGTTTTAATCTCTTCAGGGGACCATTCATCTGGAAATGGCCTTTCACCTACGCATGACATCCATGGCTTGAATACAACATAGATTTCACCTGAATCTTTTGGTCCTGCGCCTATATCTGATAATGCCTGTGAAGCAGTGCATTGCTGTGATGTGACATAAGGATAAAAATCAGGTTCAAACAAGGATAACGCATAGCCATGAGAACCTTCAGCTAAGATGCTTGCATTTTTGTCAAGTGCCTTTTGCAGGACTCCTGTTACATCTCCAACATATTCTTTTATCTCTTCACAGTCCTTTGCAAGGATTCCTGTAATCCTGTCAATCCTTTTTTTCCTTGCAGGTCCGCAGCCTGATCCAACTGAACCAAGCCTTGCTTTATGATCCCCTGTCTCTTCCAGTTTGTTATCAACAGAAACAATTGTGCATCCTGGATCAATCTGAAGTCTTGGCCTTATGTTGTATGTATAATCATAATCATTTATTTCCTTAAGAACTCTTTCAGGATCAATAACAGTTCCTTTACCTATTAAAAGTCTTGAATCAGGATCAAGTATTCCTGCCGGCAATTGCGCAAGCTTGACTCCTGTTATGGGTGTGTGCCCTGCCTGAGGTCCTCCGCCTGCTCTTATGCTGTAATCATATTTATCGTTGCAGACAAGGTATGCCATTACACAGCCCTTGCCCTCATCGCCATAGAATCCGCCTAAAATCATGTCAACTGCCATAAAAACAGGGGCTTTAAAATCTGTTTATTAATATTATTGTTATCAAAAATAGATTAGAAAAAATAGTATAAATAAAAAAAGTAAATTTGCTTTATCTCTTAGACTCTTTTTGCCATTTATATGATCTCAGCTTTGGGCTTTTCCCATAGCCGCAGCTGGAACATTCTTTTTTAGAAATGTGATAAGTCTTCTTGCCGCATCTTCTGCAGTTGATGTGGCTTACTTTTCCTGATTTTTTTCCATGCGCAGCGGTTCCTGTTCCCATCTTCTACCTCTATGCTGGTGAGATCATTATGATTGTATCTCCTCTTATGAAGACTGTGCCAATCTTTCTAAGAAGCTCGCCTTCTTTCTGCTCTTCTGCATCATTAAGTACTATGTTTATGTGGATGTCAAAAGCGTTAAGTGTTCCTACGAACTGCTTTCCGTTCTTGAGTTCAATGATGACTTTCTTATTTCTTGCTTTATTAAGCGCATCTAATGGTCTTGATTGTTCCATTTTTCTTACCTCTTCAAAAATCAAATAAATGTATAATGATTGAAGGAATTGTGTTCCATATTTAAATGTTTTGGGTTTAAGCGATTCCTGAGAATGGCGATTATATAATAGTATTGGGTATATCTGCTGATTTTTCAGGTTTGTATCAAATATTTTTAAAAATTTGTTTGATTTGAAAAGTTTAGATTATGGTATTCTGATAAGGGTATTCTGATGATATATAAAATGCAAATCTTTTTAAATATGTTGAGATTCATGCAAGTCAAAATGGGAATTTCACAATTAAGATCAAAAAGAACAAAAACAGGATCCAGATACAAGGATTCCAGAAAAAAGAAGCAGAGCGAGATTGGTTCTCTTCCTACTTTGACTAAGATCGGAAAACAAAAGGTTGCTGAAGAAAGATCTACCGGAGGCAACAAGAGCTATAAGGTCCTTTCAGCAGACATTGCTAATTGTTTTGATCCTAAGACAAAGAAATATTCCAAAGTCAAGATCGTCGCTGTAAAGGAAAATCCTGCAAACAGGAACTATGCAAGGCGAAACATAATGACAAAAGGAACAATCATAGAAACTGAGAAAGGCGATGCAAAAGTTACTAACAGGCCTGGCCAGGATAATGTGGTTAATGCAGTTCTTGTCTGATTCTTTTTTAATTATTATTTTCTATTTGTTTGATTTTTTGGACTATTTATATATATGTTCTCTACAGGTTTGCTTTTTTCTTAGAAAGATTTAAAAAGCAGTTTCTTATTAGTTAATATTCATGATAGATGTAAATATCTATACCCGAAGCGGTATAAAAAAGGGATCTGTCGATGACATACATCCAAAAAGCAAGTTTGCCTGGGTTGATTGTTACAAGCCGACCAATGAAGATTTTAAGATAATTGCTGAGAAATCAAAGATTCCTGTTCCAATTCTTAAGAGATCTTTAGATGAAGATTTAAGGCCGAGGGCTTTGGATGTTGGCGATTATTCTGAATTCATATTCAGGGCTTACTATTCTCCAAAGAAGGGTCAGCATGAACTCAAAAATTTCTCGATATTCACGTGCGCTGACAGGAATAATCTTATTATCCTTAGAAACCACAAGATAAAGGCTATAGAAAAGATAAACACTCTTACTCCTGAAGGAAAAAAAACTCTTACAATGAAAGGCATTGGCTATTTATTATACAGGATAATTGATGAGATCTTGTTTGAATACTTTGAAGTGCTTGATGATATTGAGGATGAGATTGAGGCAATCGAAGAAAAGATATTCAATGCCCGCGACAAGAAAATGCTTACAAAGATATTTAACATGAAAAAGACATTGATCTATTTCTACAAAGGCATGTCTGCGAATAGAGAAGCAATCTCAAATATCCAAAAAGAATTCATAACAGGAATCGAGAAGAAAAACACAAGGATATTTCGCGATCTTTACTCTGACTGCACTCAGATAATGGATATTGTCTCAACGTATAGAGAGCTTTTGACAGGAGCTGTCGAGATACATCTTTCAGCAGCTTCAAACAACCTTAATGAGATTGTGAAAGTTCTTTCATCATTTGCAGCGATCATAATGGTCCCTACTTTGATTACAGGAATATATGGTATGAATTTCAAGTTCATGCCTGAACTTGCCTGGAAGTTTGGATATCCTGCTTCCATACTTCTCATGGTTGTTTCAGGAGTTGTGCTTTTCACGATTTTTAGGAAAAAACAGTGGATGTGAGATGAAATTGCTGAAAAAACTGCTAAAAACATGTAATTTCTTTTTAAATGAAATGCTACATTTTATAAAATTATCTGGAAAAAACTCAGAAAAATGCAGTTATTTATTCAAAAGTGACAACGCACCAAATGTGCGGAATTTGCAGGAATCTGGCTTTTATTCGGAGGTTTGCAAAACCTCTTGCAGTGTACCTTACGAAAGTTTTATAAATGAGTTGAATATCATTTGACATGTGATTAGGCTATTTTATACAGTTTAATGGTCTGGTTGCAAAAACAAAAAAGCATGGTCATATAATATATGGCGACGTTTTATGCTAAGCCAAACACGGAGGTGTTTAGATGAACGTGAAAAAGGCAATTAGGAAAATTTTGGCCCTTGGAACAGGCGCAACCATTATGGGTGCGACAATTCTGGGAGCTACAGCTGCAGATCTAGCGAATTTCCCTGCACCATTTGTCCAGGACGGAGCATATAATGCACAGATCGTAGTCGGCGAAGGTGCGCAGGTACCTGATGTTGTAGGAGCAATTGATATTGCAACAAGATTACAGTATGAGATGAAGCAGGTTGCATCAGAAACTGGTGGAGCAGCGACTACTGTTACTGTTTCTGGAGATGCAGAAAGGGTTCAGACAACAACAGACATCCTTGAGATAGGTGAAGATCTTAATGGTGTCAGAGAAGTATTCTCTGAATCTCAACTAGATGCTCTTGCTTCTGGAACCTTTAGGAACAACAAAGGGAGTTTTTCATATGACCAGAGGATCGATCTGTCAAGTTCAACCTTGAAAGTAGATTATGTTGAAGATGATGATAGGAATGAAGCAGGAGATTATCTGTATGTTGAAAATGATGCACATATATATACATATGAAGTCAACTTCCCGACCGCATTGAAAACTGCAGAAGATTCAGGAGACTTAACTGATCTTACAGATAAAAGCATAAGCCTTATGGGTCGAAATTATGCGATAACGACAGCAACTGTTGATGATGCTGGAGATGTCAAGCTTGAGCTTATGGGTGGAGACATTTCAGATACTCTATTTGAGCTGGAAAGCAAGACCTATACGCTAAACGGCAAGGACTATGAGGTTACTGTAAGTTTCATCGGTTCATCTGGTGATGATACTGTTGTAAAGTTCAGTGTTGTCTATGATGGTCAGACTGAGGTTACATCATCTATTGCATCAGGCGAGTCATACATGCTTGAAGATGGTGTTGAGATCGGTGTAAGGGATGCTCTTGAGCAGAACGATCCGTCTGGTGTCATGAAGGATTTCACAGAATTCTACATGGGCGCAAACAAGGTTATCCTTGAGAATGGTGAAAGTCTTGAAGTCGGCGCAGATTCTTTGAGAGATGCAACTGTGACAATAGATTCAACAGGAGTTGAAGATGACGAAGAGGTTACTATCAATAAGATAAGCATATCTGTTGTTGCTCCTGACAATTTGTATGTGCCTGCAGGTGGGATGTTAAGCGAAGAGCTTGAAAGCGATGAGAAAGGTCTGCTTTTTGCAGAGAACTTTGATTTCAAGTATGCTGGATTGACTGCTCCAAGTACAGAGACTGTTAAGTTTTCAACGTCAGATTCTGATAGGCAGGTAAATATTGAATTTACCAACCGCGAAGGCAGTGAGTATACTTTGCCTGTGTTCTATTCGAACAGCGTTGCTGGTCAGACCAGTGATGGATGGTTGGGAGACAAAGACGGACAGTTATATACTGTTGAGATGAACGCTTCAACAACTGGTGGAGACGACTTTGGCGCTTTGAGCGGT
>JBKHIF010000081.1:0-5236 GCA_046538795.1 Candidatus Woesearchaeota archaeon
TTCCGGGAAAACATAGCGTAAAGGCGACTTTCGTCAGAGGCTCTGAATTCAAGACAGAGAAAAGCTCATTTATCATCATAAGACCTGATGTAAACATAACTATGGAGATTCCTGATAAGATGTATCATTATTCAGGACAACTTGATATCAAGGGAATTCTTAACATAAGCCATTCAGGAGAGCCAATATCAGGAGATGTATCTCTGTCTATATACAGCGAGGATACACTTAAGAATACCTGCCTTACATATTGCGAAGGCGCCTGTGAGTTCAACTGTACGCTTAAAAATCACATAGAATTCACAAATTACAGAATATATGCGACACTTCTTTATGATCTCCTTGAGTTTTCAACATATGAAGAATTTGAAGTACTGTTCAGGAAGGTAAAGGTTGATCTTGATATAAACAGAAAAGAGAATTACAGTCTTAATGAACCTCAGGAATATATAATTACTGCAAAAGATGATGTTACAGAAAATAATATTGAAGGAGCAAATATCTATGTTGAAATAATAGATCCATATGATACAACATACAGGATACTTCCTTCTCCTCTCGGAAATGGAAAATACTCATTTGAATTCATAGGTGTGATTTCTGGAAACTATAGTGCAAAGCTTACTTTCATTAAAGATGCAATCTTTTATTCAGAAAATTTTTCATTTTATGTAAGCGATGAGGAATATGTTCCCCTGCATGAAAGAAATGTTTCTTTGATCCAGCTTCCTGCAAAAGTCGGAGAAGATGTTAAGTGGATACGTGAAGTTTTTGCCGATAACATGACAAGAAATGTTGTCATACATAAGGAAACAAAAAACCTTAAGATAAATAACTTGGTTGATCATGATATTAGAATTCTTGCAGGAAACAAGAACATAACATATTCTGAACTTGAAACCTTCAATGAACTTAGATTACTTGAAAAAAGAATGGAATCTTATGAGGTTCTCAAAAAAGAGGCAGGAATAATAGAAAAGATGGGCATAAACAGACAAATTGAATCACTTGCATTAGAAGCTTCAAGATTAAAGGGGCGTTATGATATTAACATATCTCATGATCCTGTTCTTGATCTTTCAGGGCTTGAAGGTTATAATGTGATATCTTATGAGACACCCGCCCCTAATAAACAGGAAAAGAATATATCTGATATGAAAAAAGAAGTTACAATATACAGCGAACTTCATTATAGAGATGTGCTTGTTTCGACATCAGTCACAGAGACATATAAGGATAAGATAAGATTATACTGGATAAAAGATGGAGAACGTGAATTATTCAGGGATGTGAAATATATAGATGAAAATAAGAATGGACTTGTTGATAATATAGAATGGGTTGTTCCTCATCTTAGCAACCAGACTTTTGAAGTTGAGATTGTAATAGAAGATGAGAGGTTTTCTATTCCTGAGTTAAGCAGTGTGATGCAGCATGATCTGGCAAGATTTGTAGCCAGGCCTAACTGGCCGGAAATTGATAATCATTCTGATTATTTCTGCACATTTGTATGGGACGGCGTTTCTTATGATATGATCTATGATAATGGAAATTATGAATATTATCTGGAATTTGATGAGATTGGCGAATATGATTATAAGATAATGTGCGGTAATCAGGTTAAGAACGGAACACTTGAAATCTTAAGAAGCATTGATGTTCCTTCAAGACGTTCAAGATTTTCGAAAACTTACTTTTTTGATGATCAATTCTATGTGACTGACTCATTCCTTTTTCCAATGCATTACATGGATGATGGAATTTGGAAAAATATAGATTCTGAATTCATTGCTTCTGAAGAGGGTTATTCAATAAAGAGAGGAGAGCTTGAGATCAGGATAAAAAGAGATACTGATTCAGCATATCTGTCAGAAATTATCAAGGATAATAAAACCATTCTTTCAAAACCATTGTCTGTTGCCTATTATGATATATCTAATGACAATCATACAGTTCTTCTGGAAAAGAATCCTGATAACAGCATAAATGTTGAAAGAATTGGAAATAGGATTATATTTCATGATTATTTTGACATGATTGATCTTGAATTTGAATATAGAAATGACAAGATTAAGCAGAATCTGATAATAAGTCCTGAAGCGATAAAAATTATGCCAAATCCTGCAGCATTTTCTATGGATCAGGCAAGAACAATGGTTGTTCTTATTTCAGATATCAATTCTTATGATTTAGACATACCTGAAACAGATGGATTTTCAAATGAAGAAATAATGCTTGAAGGCAGAATTTCAGGAGAATTATTTCTTGATAAGGATTATTATCATGCTCCCGGAGACAAAGATGATATTGAGATGATGCAAAGGATGATCTTTACAGAACAAGAACGTTCTTTGATATTTTCAGGAATTTCATTTTCAGATATGAAGATGCATGAGTCCACAGGAATAGTGTTTGATCCAAGTTTCAGCATAACAGATACAGGAAGCGATGCAATGAGCGTGAACAATGATATCAGAATAGATTACTATGATTCAGATTCCCCATATCTTTTCTTTGGAGATTATCAGGGAGATACATATCAGGCAGGGCTTCGTTTTAATCTCAACATACCTAAAAATGCAACAATTGTTTCTGCTTATCTTACTTTGGTTCCGGGAATTAACATGACTGGTGGAAGTTTTACTGCAAACATTTTAGTTCAGGATACTGATGATGCAGCATTATTTTCAGACGGATCAGGAAGCATAGCCACTTTTGCATCATACTTTCCCGATACCATATCCTGGGAAATAGATACATGGAGCATTGATTTCAATTATTCTACGCCTGACATTTCTGAACTTGTCCAAGTTATCGTGAACAAGAGTGGCTGGGAAAAGGGAAATCATATTGGATTTATGATTGATTCAGGAAATGCAAGTGATTCTTACAGGAGTTTTGAGGATCTGTCAACACCTGATGGAGATCCTGCTATTCTTACTGTTGTATATAGGGCAGAGGAATCACGGCCCAAGATCATGCTTGAACATCCGGTGAATAACACTTATAATGATGAAAGTCATGTGCAGTTTAATTTTTCAGTATATGATGACGAAGGCATAGATTCATGCATACTTTATCTTAATTCCACAGGTTCTTGGAAAGCGAATCAAAGTCTTTTTGATGTAGCTAATAATGCAATGAACAACTTTTCAGAAATTGAACTTAATGATGGGAAATATATATGGAATGTTTGGTGCAATGACTCTATGGGAAATGAGAACTATAATCTTACTGACTTTGAACTTATTGTTGATACTCAGGGTCCTGATATAAAGATAAATGAGCCTTTGGATGGCTGGGAAATAGCATTGTTTGATATTAATTTCAGTTTCACGCCTAAAGATGAGTTTTCACCTAACGTGTCTTGTGATTTTTATATCGATGATATTCTGAATGTCTCATCTATTGTGCTTAATTCTTCACAGCAGCATGATGAGATAATAAGTAACATCAGTAATGGATACCATAATTTTTCAGCATACTGTACAGATTATGCTGGAAATTCTGCATGGTCAGCTACTCATAATTTTAGTGTGTCAAGATTTACTAATTTGAGCATATGGGATCAGGCAGATATCTATTCAAATGTGTCTTTGTTTGAAGGAGCTTTGTTTTATGCCAATTATACTGATAAAGATGGATTGCCTATAAAGAATGCTTCATGCCTTATATCTTTTAATAGCACAGATAATGATTTCATGAGTTATGATGATTCTTCAGGCGTTTATAGTATCTTAAGATCTATGAATACATCTGGTTATAACGCTTACATCGTAAACTGCGTGCATCCACTTTATGATTCTTCTGCAGCAGATGATCAGATATACATATATCCAAAAACAAATGCATCTATAAGAAAGAGGATCACGATGATTGCTCCAAGAAAATATAATATATCAATCGGATACAGGAACATGGCTAACTATTCAGGTTATGTTGAAGTAATTGATTATATAAACAGATTTTTTAACACAACATTTACGATAATGCCTACAAGTTCAAGAAATATAGATGGTGATTTTTTTGGAATGGTTTATAGCTGGAGATTCTTCCTTGATCCATCTGCGGGTGGAGAAGTTAATTATATAGTTGAGGCAAATTCTTCTTATTACAGAGCAATGGAATTATACACAGTGGGTTTTGAGGCTTCTGATTCATAGGCAGGTTTGAGTTAAAAAACCAAAACTTATTAAATCAGCCTGATTTTTAGATTTCCTGATGAAACACGATCTTAAGATAACGATTATACTTGTGACGATTTTTCTTATCTCGCAATTTGCCGGACTTTTCATAGTGAGCCAGTACATGACCTTTGAGACTACTCCTGCTGGTGAGATAAATGTTACTGAAACAAGAGAACTTCCAGGAAATATTGAACGTGTGGAAGTCGAGAATCCATGGGAACTTGTTGTGGGAATTTTTATTGCGATTATAATCGGGACTATACTCATACTTGTGCTAAGAAAATACAGATTGCAGAAATTCTGGAAAGGATGGTTTGTTGTTGCCGTGGTTACATGTATGACTTTTGCTCTTAATCCTCTTATTGGGCCTGTGGCTGCTCTTATAACTTCTGTTATATTTGGAGTATGGAAAGTTTTCTGGCCTAATTTTTATGTCCATAACCTGACAGAGATATTCATATATGGAGGACTTGCAGCGATATTTGTTCCGATAGATAAATTCAATGTGGTTGCAGGATTTCTTCTGCTTATTGTTATCTCTCTTTATGATATCTTTGCGGTGTGGCAGAGCAAGCATATGGTAAAACTTGCGGAGTTTCAGACCGATTCAAAGGTTTTTGCAGGGCTTATGATACCTTATGTTTCTGGTTCAGGAAAGATAAAACCAAACAGCCATAAGGTATCTTTAAAAAATAAAGATGGTTCAAAAAGATACAAAGAAACACAGCTGAATCACAATGCAAAGCTTGAAAAGAACATAAAAAAGCTAGAAAAGCTCCAGCAAAAAGATTCTTCTGCGAAAAATAAGGATTCTATGGTCAGCAATGCTATCCTTGGCGGAGGAGATATAGGATTTCCTTTGATATTTGCAGGGGCTGTCATGAAAAGCTTTGGGTTTACAAAAGCAATGATTATCCCTGTTTTTGCGGCAATTGCTCTTTTAGGACTTTTGTTATACAGCAAGAAGGGAAAATTTTACCCTGCCATGCCTTTTATTACAGCAGGATGTACATTAGGATATGTTATCATATTGCTTCTTTAGAATTAAT
>JBKHIF010000082.1:0-5118 GCA_046538795.1 Candidatus Woesearchaeota archaeon
AGGGAGTCCTACAAACAATCCTATCGCAAGAAGCATTGATGATGTGATGGTTATTGCGATTTCTTTTGTAGATAGTTTTTCCTCATCTTCGCCAAGAGATTCATTGGCTGAGAATGTAAGCGCTTTCATGCCTACTATAAGCATGTCAAAAAGAGAAAATATGCCTCTTATAAATGGCCACTTGAGTAATTTAAGATTATAAAATTTTGAACTATATGTTTCTTTTTTTATGGTGATCTTTCGGTCAGGCCTTCTCACAGCCACAGCTATCTTATTCTTGTTTTTCATTAGAACTCCTTCAATAAGAGCCTGGCCGCCTATTATTTCCTTTGCCATGTATTAGAAATAGGTAATTATTGTTTTTTTATATACTTATTGTAAAACTATCTTTGTTTCCTGCTGAATCTTCTATATGAAGTGTTGCTGTTTCTGATAACTGCTCATTTATTATGAAGCTGCATGCCATACTTAACTGAGATCCTGAGCAGTCTCTTTTTGGATCAAATCCAGTAATGCCTTCTATTATTATATTTTCTTCATTTAGCTTTATGTCATCGCTTATCTCTATTATTACACGATTGTTGTTTATCTCGAATTGATCTATCGAAGGTTTTCTGATGTCATAGATTATGTTTTCTTCGATATTTTTGTAGTTGCCTGCAAGATCTCTTATCTCGATTTTTATGTTATTGAATCCTTCTTCAAGTACATCATCAAATGAACAGGTTATTGTCCTGTTTGTCCTTAGACAGATCTCATTAAGATCAGTTATTTCTTTTAGTGAATCAGGGCTTGTTGTATTAAGAAATTGCATGTCAATATCGCTTATCTTGTCTTTTAGTTTTATCTCAAGATTTTTCTTGTTTGTTATCTTGTTTGTATTTATCCTTATTTCTGGTTCTTCTGTATCATATATGAAATTTATACTTTCTGAATTTTCGTTTTCCAGGTTGTCTGTTGATATTATGAGAAGAGTATTCATTCCTTGCCTTAGCTCTTCTCCTTCAAATGTACATTCATGAATCTTTGCTTTTTGTTTGCAGTTATCTTCTTTTGATTTGAATCCTTTTGTTCCTTTTACAAGTATTTCTTTTGTTCCGCTTATCATGTCTTTTACTGAAAATGATATTATTTTCTTGTTATGATATCTTTTTTCTTCTGATGGCATTTTGAGAGTTATTTCCGGAGGCGCGTTGTCGTAATTGAAATTGCTTGTAACAAAAAGAGAATTTCCTGCCATATCTTTTATTTCAAGATGAACCTTGTTTAGTCCTTGTTTAAGATGATTTCCTGCATCTATATTGCAGAAAAGATAATCTTCTACTTTATTGCAGTGAGAATTGAGACTTTCCTTATATCCTGAGATAGTTGCTGTTGATTTTTTTATGTTGATTCCTGATATGTCGTCCTTGACAGAAAATGAGATGAAATTGTTATTTATGTAACTGTAATCTTCTATGTTGAAATCAATCATTTCAGGCAGTTTTTGATCGTAGATGAAATCAATTGTCTTTTTCATCCTGTTTCCTGACTTATCTTCTGCTGTTATTGTTATTGTATTTTGTCCCTGTTTTTGGTTTATGTTTCTTATTGAGCATGCATAGCCTTTCCTTATTGATTGACAGTTTAAGGATGGATCAAATATATTGAGATTTTTTATTTCTATTGTGTTTAATTCTATCTGGCTGTTATCTGTAATTTCAAAAATAATATCTTTTGAATCAGTAAATCCGTTATCTGCTGGCTGTAAAATTGTTATTATTGGTTTTTGCGTATCTTTGAAAAATGATTCTTCTTTTGGATATGTTTCAACAATTTTGTCTATAGCATTTTCAGAATATTCTGTTTCTCCAAATATTAAAAATAAAAATCTATCTTCATTGAAGTAAATTGCATTTGGATAATCTTTTTCTTCTTCAAACTCTATCTGAAATATTTTTTCGGTTGAGAAAGTGAATGAATAATTTGGTTTAAGATATTTTTCTGCATATTTGTAGAGTGTGGGCTGATCAATAAACTCGACAACTATTACCTGTCTTTTGCTTTCTATCCATTCATAGCTTCTTGCTTCTGTAAATTCTTCAGGAGAAGTTAAGTATTTATCGATTTTTTCACTTATAATTTCTCTATCTTCCTGTTTTTCTTTTAGTTTAATGTCTTCTAATTCTTCAAGCTTAAAATCATCAATTGCCATTTCATTCCATGCATCTTTAAGAAATGCTCTTGCAAAAGGATTGTCTTTATTGATTGTGAGGCTTGAAAACATCAGAAATATGAAGACTACTAATGCAGAGATTACTATTAGAAAAAGAGGGTTTACCTTGTGCATGCTGAACACTGCGCTTAATACAATTATTATGAAAAAACCTATTAGCATGACCCACATGATATATTCTATTTCTTGAAGATTGAATCCTCCTGATGATTTTTTTGGCAATAAATCGCCCTGATTTCTTAAAGAAAGGTTTGTCGCGTCTTCAATCTCTGCAATTATATCTGGAATTTCTTCGTCCTCTTCGATTGCAATTGATTGAGGCAATATTAGTAATATTAGAAATAAGAATACTAATGATAATTTTTTCTTTTGAAACATTATGTTTTATCTGATGGTATTGTATAAATAATTTGTTGAAGATCACAATTTTCTGTGTTTTCTTTTTTATTGAAAATAATCAAGAAACAAAACTTTTTATTCAATCTGATCGGGCATGTCTTTTTTGAATTTTCTTATCATGAAAGGTACCAGTATAAAGAAGAATGATGCAATAATTATGGGGGGTAGCATATCTTTCCATGTTCCTCCTAATGCAGACCCCAAATAAACCATGGAAAAACTTCCGAATAGGTTTGTTATGATGGTAGATAAAAGAAAGTCTTTTGTCTTTACTTTTTTGACAAGGCCTGCTGCATAATTAAAGAGCATGTAATGAAACAGGACAAATCTTAGGAGAATCAATGTAAATAGCCCATTCTTGTCAAGATTTTTATCAAGAGCTATCTTTATTCTTTCAAGAGTCCTGCTCTTTTTTTTGATCCTTGCGTTTTTTCCTATGTTTCTTGAGATAAAAAAAGATATGATGGCTGCAATTGTCGCTGTTGTGATAGTTATTGCCATACCATATGGAAGTCCGAAGATTGTTCCTGCAAGGATCACAAGGAACTGGTCTGGAAGAAAAAGCAAAAGAAAAGAAATATGAATCGCTGCAAAGATTAGCGGAGCGAATATTCCTGCTGAACTTACGATAGATCTTATGTTTTCTTTTGCAAGGATTTCTTTTAAAGGTGTAAAAAGATATGCGATAATTACTGTGGCAATGAGAACCAAATATGCTGTTATGAGAGTCTTTTTCTTATGCATTTGCATCAATCTAGAGTCCAAGATACTTATCAATATCAGTTGCGACTTTTTTCATGTCAGAAATAGTCCTTTTCATATCTTCTTCAAGCTCATCGACAAGCGATGCCAGATTATCTACTCTTAAAGAATATTTATTCCTGTTTGAAATAACTATTCCTGATTTCATAAGCCTGTTTATGTGATGCATAACAGTTCCTCTTGTAAGACTGAGCCTGTATGCCAATTCATCGCTTGATAGTCCTTCCTGGCTTTTTGAATGTTTCAGAAGCTCTATAAATATCCTAAAGCAGCTTTGATCTTTATCTCTTAAGTTAAAAAGTCCTAATGAGGCTCCCAGCCATCTGAGTGCTTCATTGATATTCTCATTCTTTTTTTTCCTAAGTGAAATTATTGTTATTTTCTGCTCATTGACTATCATAAAATATAAATAGTTCTATATATTTATAAAATTTGTCTTAGATTTGGTGATTTTACTGCTAATTTCTTTTAAGCGTTTTTCAGAAAACTATATATAATATTGCGGGCTTTGGATTTAAATCATAAAATAACCTTCCATGGGGTGTGGTCCTGAAATGAAAGTTGAAGAATGGTTTGAGAAAAATAAGTTTAAAGCCAAGAGTTTTTCTGATATCAAGCGTCTGATTAAACTTAAGAAAGAGCAAAACCTGAAAATAAGCCTTTGTGTTCCTACGCTTAATGAGGGTGCGACTATAGGCAAGGTCATAGATATATTAAAGTCAAGGCTTATGGATGAGCACAAGTTGATTGATGAGTTTATCGTTGTGGATTCGGGCTCTACTGATAATACTAAAGATGAGACTGAAAAAAGAGGTGTAACTTTTTTTTCAGCCAGCAAGGTCTTAAAAAATTATGGTGATCTCAAAGGAAAAGGTGAGAATCTTTGGAAATCCTTGTATGTGACTACCGGAGATATTATCGTCTGGGTGGATGCTGATATCAAGAATATCCATCCGAGATTTGTATATGGTCTTGTGGGTCCTTTGCTTACCCATCCAAACATAAGCTTTGTAAAAGCGTTCTATCAAAGACCTATCAAGGTCGGTGAGGAACTTGTCCCATTGGGAGGCGGTCGTGTAACTGAACTTACCATAAGACCCTTATTCAACATGTATTTTCCAAGACTTTCTGGTTTTATCCAGCCTTTGAGCGGTGAATATGCAGGAAGACGTTATCATCTTGAAAGAATACCATTTTTCACTGGATATGGTGTTGAAACAGGCATGCTTATTGATTTTGTCAAGAAATTTGGGCTTAAGTCAATAGCTCAGGTTGATCTTGTGAAAAGAGTTCACAGGAATAGCCCCTTGGCCTCTCTTTCCAGGATGGCGTTTGGCATACTTCAGGTATTTGCAAAACGTGCTAATGCATTGGGCAAATATATTTTAGTTAGAAAACCAAGGGATACCATAAGAATCATTGAACATAGGCGTGATGGATCACATAATCTTGTCAAGAGAAAAATAGTCGATGTTGAAAGACCTCCTATGATTATAATTGATGAATACCGGGAAAGATTCAAGCTTGATCCTGAATGGGTCTATGAAGACGATCTTGGTAAAAAGAAATCATATCAAAGTGAATGATTTTTTTCTTTTTTTTCTTGAAAAACAATATTTATTAATTTTTACAAAGACTTCTTTATTTATTACACAAAACCAATTTCTTACACAAAGCCCTTTTAAACGGACACTGTTTAGTAAACAACACCTTTATATATGAGATAATTCTATAATACTTTG
>JBKHIF010000019.1:0-21228 GCA_046538795.1 Candidatus Woesearchaeota archaeon
CTCCTGCAATTGATCCCAATGCAGTATGCAAACTTGATGGCCAGCTTCTTCTAAATGTTCCTGAAAATGAATGTGAATATTATCAAAGATATTGCGAAGATCCTGGTATGCGGCTTGCTACTAAAAATAATGCTGATTTTGTATGTTGTCATCAAGATAGGATATATGATTCAGACACTAAATGTTGTGATGGAGATGATGTTGCTCTTACTAATGATAAAAACATATGCTGTGACCAGGACAGGCTTTATGACAATGGTGATGAGTGTTGTCCAAATTCTGTAGTAACCACAAACTCAGGAACTTTTTGCTGTGCAGAGAATGAGGAACTATTTGCAAACGATAACAGCCAATCAAGATGTTGTCCTCAGGACACTTCTTATCTTTCTTACGATGGCACTACCTGCTGTCAGGATGGTGATACCAGATCAGTGTGCGAAAGAGTGCCTGAATACGGTCCATGTCAATGCGTGCCATCTGTTGTTTCATCTGCTGATGAGCCAGTTACATGTTCTGCAAAGGTGGATGGTTCTGATAATGAATTTGTAACTGAGGAAACTATACCTGCATCAGAATTTCAGGATATTGAGTCAGAACAGAAAAAATATGTGTTTAGAGATTCTGAACCCAGATGTGAAGTAGTTATCCGATCAGTTGATGATGATAGCAGCTTCAGATGTGATCCAGAAAGCTGCACTCCTTTAGATGTTGAGCTTAGATCTGGAGAAAGCATAAGAGTTATTTGCGATATTGTTGATGAGAATTCGGTCTATGTTGCTAAAGCTGAAAAAGAGATAACAGGTACCCAGATAACTGAAGATAATTCTCTGGTAACATTTGCAAATGAAGATTATCCTGATGCTGTATGTGCAGTCTCAGTAAAAAAGATCCCTCCGGAAACTGAGTGTGAGTGTGAGCCTAACCCAGTTATAAAGGGAAGGATGGTTACCTGCAACATATATATTGACGAAAAGTTGTCATTTGTTGAAAGAGTATCAACATCTTCATTGAATCCAGGTACAGATGTGCTTGTTCCGACTGATAATGGTGAATGCAGGGTCAATATAGAAGAAGAGGATGATGAATCCTGTATTCCTGATGGGTATAATGGTGAATGTCCAGACCATTGCAGAAGCTGGGAGGATCCTGACTGTGACTATGGAAGAACAGGTCTTATAATGACTAATTTTATTTCAGAAACGCTTTTTGGCTCAAGCCTTCAGGGATGGTGGAATTCCAGGCTTCAGGCAAATGGCTGGGAATCGCAGGTCTTTTCTTTTGCACAGAATATTCCCCTTACACCTGAATGGATATCTGATCAGGTGTGCAAACAGGGATCAAGCATAGGTGATTCTTTTGATAATCTTTTTTTCTCTGTGGAAGATGACTATGAAGGAGATGAAGATGAAGATTGGGTTCCTCCAGATGCATTCCTTGATCCTGATATAGCAATAACTTTCGGAGCAGAATATGATGGTACTGATTATAAGGTCTCCTGGATATTCAACAATTTTGAAGAAGGAGAAGACTCGCTTTTCAGGATAATACTAAAGAATGAGTATGGTGTAACTGATTCTGAAGAAAGAGACATATTTCCTGCATGGACCAATGATCCTGAGATAACCTGGGAAGATTTTTATGGAGATGTTCCTGAAAGTGTTTCAGAACTTCCTTATCCTGTTGAAAAATTTGACAATGAATGGGCGCCTGTGCTTAATGGCAAAGGCAATTATATACATAGAAATGAGCCTCAAAATTATGATACCATCTGTATGCATATAAGAGGGAAAAAGCTAGAGATATTCGGAGATTTTCCTGTGTTTGATGAAGTAAAATGCAGATCAATATCCCGCACTTACTAGATTGTTTATTATTAGAAGATGGAACCTAAACTTATAGAATACATAAACAGGCAGCTTGCAAATGGATTTACAATAGATAAGATAAGAGAAGCTATGTTTGAGTATTATCCAAAGAATCTTGTAGATGAACATGTGAATTATGTTATAGAACAGCATGTCGAGAATATCAAATCATCTGCAAAGATTCTTCTGTCACAGGGAAAAGATCTTTCTGAGATAAAGGACATATGTCTTGAAAGAGAACATGACAATACAATTGTTGATAAGCTTCTTTCTGAACTTAAGGATGAGAAAAAAGGATTTCAAAATAAGTCGCAAAATGATATTTCGTCAAAAAATGATACTAATAACAAAAAAGGACAAACACAATACGTACAAAAACAGCTTGAAATTTATATACAAGATCAGCTTAGAAAAGGCTACTCTTTGGAAAGCATACATTCTCTTCTCCTGAACCAGGGATATAATCCTGAAAATGTTAATTTTGAAATTAATAAGATACGACAGAGTCATTTATATGTTCACAAATCTCATTTTCTTACTGGCATCATAGTCATGTTGCTTATAGCAGGACTTGGGTTTGGATCTTTTATGCTTTTTGGTGATTCTCAGAGATTGCTTGATGTAAAAGCAGAAGGATTTGACACAATGAGAACTCTTTCTCCAGGAGAGAGGATTGAATTTAAGGTTGAAGCACTGAACCTTGGAAAAAGAGAAAGATATGATGTTGATTTTACTTTTACTATGCGGGATATGGATGGAAATGTTCTTGAAAGAAAATCTGATACAAGAGCTATTGCAACATCGATATCTCTTATTCCTTTCATGGATATACCATCAGATGCAGCTCCTGGAAATCATATGATGCTTGTTGAGGCAGATTACGGAGATGGTGTTGCAAGAAGCAGTTTCCAATTCAGGATAGAAAATAATTACGATTCAGAATATGAAGATTTTCCTGATGATAGGGACGATTCAGATCTTGAAGATAATAAGCAAGACACAGATGATTCTTATGAACATCCAGATGATTCTGCAGATGATAATTCCAACATAAAAGATGATACTTACACAGATGATGAAACATCTGATGAGAATTCTGAAAATGAATACATACCTCCTGAAAAACTGTTCATATTCATACCATCAGAAGATGGAGCGACTTCTAAAAGCAGCATAGAAAGTATTGCTCGGGATGATATTACAAGAGCTAAAGAACTTTGCAGTAATCTTCCTAATCCAGACAGGCAAAATTGTCTTACAAAAGTGCAGGAAGCTTTGGGTGAATTTGAAGAGGTCTGCGAAAATACATCAACCTATCTTGGAGAGACGTTCTGTCTTGATGAAACATCTGAAGATATTCCTGAAAATCCTTGCAAACTTATAGAAGGTCATGACGAAAGGATCGCTTGCGAAGAGTTCCTTAAAGAATCATGGGATAATGCTCCTATCAATAGCACAGGTGAAGGAATAATCAACCATGGTTCTGATGAGATTCGAGACATAAGCGACATAATAGATTGAATATTTAGTAGTATTCTATTTCTTTCTTGAGATATATTCCTTGTTTTAGTTCAACAGGACGCCAAGTATCAATTATCAGTTCTGCATCAAGCCATCTTGCAAGCTCTTTAGGATTTCCTATTGTTGCTGAAAGAGATATGAGCTGCATGTTTTTTAAAATGTCTTTTAGCATTGTTATGAGTATTTCAAGCGTTGGTCCTCTTGAAGGATCATTAAGAAGATGCACTTCATCTATTATTATGGTCGAGACATATTTAAGCCAGGGGGTGTGGTGTCTTAACAAAGAATCAAGCTTTTCTGAAGTTGTAATTATGAAATCATAGTTTTCAAGATAAGAATCAGAGGAATCCGTATTTCCAATGGATAATGCTATCCTTAATTTATTTCCGTATTTTTGCTTGAAATCATTATATTTTTCAGATGCAAGCGCTTTCAATGGAACAATATATATAACTTTTCCTATCTGATTGACTATGGAATTTACTGCTGCAAATTCAGCTATAAGTGTCTTTCCTGAAGCTGTAGGAGTGCATATGAGAAGATTTTTTCTGTCGAAAAGCCCTTGCTTGACTGCTTTTTCTTGGGCAGGGAATAGTTCTTTCATACCTTTATTGTCTAATTGAGAATACATGAATTCCGGGATCTTAGTTTTTATTTCTGAGAGTTTCATCTTGACTTAATCTATTAGTTTATATGTTGTAAGTTCACCAGAACGAAAAACCTCTTTTATTTTATAGTTTTCTAAAATCAGATTTTCATTTTTGTATGCTGGTATATCTATAAAGTATTTGTAGGTGTAATTCTTATTTTCAAATATTTTTTGAAAATTTCCAGTCTCTAGATATATACAATCTATGTTGTACTTTTCAAGCAAAATGCATCTTGACTGCATTGCATAAGCTTCATTTATTATAAGAGTATTATTATCGTTTAATTTAGATATTGTCCTATCAAAATTGTGTGTTGAGCTATAATCCATATCTATTGGTCTCAAACTAAAAAAGGATACAATTATTAGGATGATCAGCAGAAATTGGCTTGATCTTTTAATGATACCATGTCTTAATCCCATTCCTGCCAGTAACATTATTGATGGTATAAGTATTGCAAGAAATCTTTCCTGATAACTATGAAAAGTTAAGATAAGAATTCCGAATATGGTTATTTGAGATAAGGGATATTTTAGGAATTTTTTGAAATTTCTATTAAATAAAGAGCTTATAATACATAATGTTAATGCTATTCCTATAATATTGTTCAAGAATAACGATTTATATATTACATTGAATCTAAAAAAGAACTGACTTGGTAAAAAAAATATTTCATCGGTTCCGGTATGGTGTTGAGTTTCTGTCAAGAGATGAAATAATATGATGATCATATACGAAAATGTGATAAAGATAATAAAAAATGTAGATTCTTTATTATTCTTGATATAATTTTTTATTGTTTTTTTATTGTCAAACAAATAGTATATTAAGTATAGTATTGTCAACAGAAAATATTCTGCCCTGAAAAATGATAACCATAAAAGAACTATGGGAAGCAGTTCAGCAACCTCTTTTCTGTTTTTATTAATATTTGATGTTATTAGATAAAATACTAATGATAATGACAATATGGTTATCATCATGACTGTTGATTGTGTACTGTATTTTAAGAATAAAGGATTTAAACATAAAAGGACAATCAACAAAAATGAAAACAATCGATCTCTAAATAAATTGACTGATGTCAGAAACATTAATAATAATCCGATTATAGATATTATAAAATTAAAATATATAGTGGCATTAGAATAATTCTTGTTGAATTTGTAGAGCAATGAAATTATAAATGGATATCCAGTATTTTTATCCATTTTTTTTTCAATGTAACATTCATCAGAATTTCCATAGCTACAAAGATGGTATTTTGATTCATCTGCATAATATTTTGCAGCAATTTTATAATCTTCTGAACGTGAATCATTAAAATCAGAAAAAGGACTATATAGAATTATTATAGATGAGCATATTATTATGATACCAAGAAGAAAATATGTTAATTTTTTGTCTATGTGAAAAACTGTTTTTTTGTTCTTATATATAAAAAATAAAGAAACGGACAGCAATAATATCATATATACAATAGATATGTGTTTTTCAAATATTGTAAAAAAACTAAATTTGTCGCCTATATTTTTTAGTATGGAAGATATCATTGCTTATGCACTTATATTTATATAATAACACACGATTTTTTGATGATATTCGAGTTATATTTTTACTATTTTACGGGATATTTGAGTTCTGAGATTCCATATATTTTAGCATAATTTTTCCACACACCTTCGCATATGGAATTGAATTTGCATTTCATGCAATACTTGCTTTTTATTTTTCCAAGTATTTTTCTGTTCTCATTAAATTTGAAATCTGGTTTTTTTTCAGGATCAAGATATACTCTTTCTTTTGCCATGTTAAGTTCAACAATTCTATCTTCGTATCCTTTCATAAAACAAAATGGAACGGCTTCAACATTAAGCATATAATTGTGTTCTATTGCAATATCAAGTGATTTGTGTATATATGGTGCAGCATTGCTTATTTTTGGAACAAGTTCCAGCCTGTTTTTCCATGCACTATCTGTGGGATTAATAAACATAAGTTCTGAATAAATTTTAGGAATATTTTTTCTTAAATTTATAAGAAATTTAGTTATTTCTGGAAGTATTTTGTAGTTTACTTTCATGATGGTTGTTATAGTTGATACTTGCAGATCGTATTTTTGAGTATTATCCAATGCTTGAATAAGCTCCTTGAAACTTCCTTTAACTTGAGTTAGGTGTTCATACATATCTTTCCTTATATCAGGTAATGAAAAACATATGCTTGTAAGTCCTGCATCAACTAGTTTATCATAAAAATTGCTGTATGAGCACATTCGTCCATTTGTAATTACAAGAATGTCTTTAAAACTAAGTTCTGATGCATAAGAAATCAATTTAACAATATCTTTTCTTAATGTTGGTTCTCCTCCTGTAAATACTACTTTCTCTGCTTTATTTTTCTTAGCAAATTCAAGTTCTTTAATTACTTCTTTTGTTGTCAGGTTGAATTTTCTTTGTTCTCCTACACAACAAAATCTGCAGTTGTTGTTGCAGAGATATCCTATTCTTAAATCAGCTCTTGGCGGGTCCATCTTAATTTTTCCTTATCGCTTTGAATTCATGTTCACCTATCCTGTGCAGATATGTTTTCCATATTCCTGGGCATTCATCTTTTAATTTGCATTCATGACATGCTTTTGCATATCCTATCCTTCTTTCAACAACGGTCTTTCCTTTTGCTTTTTCCCTGTTTTTTTCATTAAGAAGACAAAGTGGAAAATGGTAGAGTCTTACATCATCTATTATATCAAGGGCTTTTTCAAGATATGGCATGACCTTTTCCATGTTAACAAGCAGCTTGTCCCTGTTAATGTTTGCGCTTCCTATTGCGTCAAAATAAAGGAATACTGTGTGTGCTTTTCTGAAATGCTTTCTGATAAGGCTTGCGGTTTCAGGAAGGAATGGATAATTCATGCCGTGAACTACAATTCTTATCTCTGCGTTAGCTCCGCTTTTGAAAAGATTCTTTATTCCTATGCATGTCTGCCTAAAACTTCCCTTGCTTCTTGTGATAAAATCATGAAGTTCACTTCTGTGTGCATGAAGAGGTATTATGAACTTATTTACCCCTGATTCTATTATATCTTTAGTATAGTCATTGTAATAGAATCGTCTTCCATTTGTAAGAAGAGAAAGCTCTGTTTTAGGATGCTTTTTCTTTATGTATCTTATGATCTCAGGAAGGTCATTTCTTAATGTTGGTTCTCCGCCTGTTATGGATATGTGATTTGGGTTATCTAGTTCATCTATCTGTCTTATGATTTCTTTTTTTGAGAGAAGACAGTGTTTTACTTCCATCTCTTTTGTCCTTAAGGTGGTGCACATTATGCAGCTGCTGTTGCATGCTGTTCCGATAACAATATCTGAGTTTCTGTTTTCTTTTGGGATAGGTTTTAATTCTTTTGTTCCAAAAAGTTCTGCATATTCTTTCCATACTCCGAAACAGATGTCGTCAAGCTTACAGTTTTTGCATCTGGATGATTTTTTTTTAAGGTTTCCATATGCTTGTTTCTGAAAATCGTCATGTTTTTCTGTTCCTTTTGCTGCATAGGCTTGCGGTTTTTCATATGCTTTCTTGAGTTTTCTTGATCTGATGGTTTCTGATGAGTTGTTTTCAAATCCTTTCATGTAGCATAGTGGAAGGCCTTCTATCTCAAAACATGAATTATTTTCTTTGAGGTATGTAAGTGTTGGTAGAATGTATGGCTCTATATCTGTTAGTCTTGGGATTATGTCTTTGTTTATCCTGGAATTTCCGTTTGGTCTTAAGAATCCAAGATATATAGGTATCTCTTTTTTATAACCATGTATGAACTTGCAAAAATCAATCATATCTTTATAATTAAGCTTATTTATGACGTGGCTTATGTAAATGCTTATGTCTGAATCTGTTATGTTTTTCAAGGCTTGTATTGATTTTTCATAATCATCAGAAGATGTTATCTTGTTGTATATCTCTTTCTTATGAGAATGTATTGAGATAAAAACATGGTCAAGTCCTGAATCAAGAAGATCTTTAAAATAATCTTTATCAGATAGCTTGATTCCGTTTGTCTGGAGTTCAATTGTTTCTATGCCCTGTTTTTTTGCATACCTGAAAAGTCTTGGAAGGTCATCTCTTATAGTAGGCTCTCCTCCTGTAAATACGATTATATCTGTTCCTTTTTTTGAAGCACTATATATCTCACGTATAGCTTCTTTTGTCGATAAGGTTTGATCATTATCATCTGCAATAGTACAAAAAAGGCAGTTATGGTTGCATCCAAGTCCAAGTCTTATCGTGGTTATTTTGCTCATGTTTATCTGTTTGGATCCTTTATGTGGAATATTTTCTTGATCTTTGAATATATGTTAAGTCCGATTATGGTTGAAAAGATCATGTTCATGATTATTATGATTATCAGGTTGATGTAAAGATCTTTCAGATTAGCATTTTCTGAAAAGAACCCAATTACCCTGAAAATGAGTATCATTATGAATGTCACTGCTATGCTCATGCTTGGTACTATTCTGAAAAACCATTTTGTTTTGTGTTTTTTTATGAAGGACAATCCTGTGAAAATAGATGCTGATTGAGGTATTAGGTATAATAGATTGTAGGTTAGGCTAAACCATGCCTGTCCCAACAACCCCTCTTTGAAGACCGAAAAGGTATTCAGATAATTACCTACCCACAGAAACATCAAAGTGATTATTGATATCAAAAAATATATTGGAAGCGTGTTCTTAAATGTAATATTTAACCGGCTTAATGTCTTCATCAGAAATTAGGATAACTCATGATGATATATAAAAATATGGTCTCTTATGTTTTAGAAATATTTGATTTAGACTTATTTAATCAACTATATTATTCTTTATTGAAAATTTCGCATGAAACACGTTTGAAACTTTGCTTCAATGTGTGCAGAAATTTAAAAAAGTTCTTTTCGTTTTTGTGGGGTTTGCCCCGAAAGGATGCTCTTTGAGCAGGCAGGGGAATAGCCATCGGCTTGAGGGATTTTAATAATTAAAAAAAAGAAAAACAGAAAAAAAGTAAAAAGCCTATTCAAACATATCGTCTGGATAAATTGCTTCTTCTCCCAGTTCATCTTCAATCCTTATGAGCTGGTTGAATTTCGCGGTCCGGTCTGCCCTGCACGGAGCTCCAAGCTTGATCTGTCCTGTACCCAAAGCTACAGCAAGGTCTGCTATGAATGGATCTTCAGTCTCTCCGCTCCTGTGGCTTACCATTACATGCCAATCGTTATCCATTGCAAGCTTTGCTGCATCCATTGCTTCAGTAAGCGTCCCTATCTGATTTACCTTAAGAAGAAGGGCGTTGCATAATCCCTTGTCAAGAGCCATCTGTATCCTTTTTGTGTTTGTAACCAGAAGATCGTCTCCTACAATCTGGATCTTTGTATCTTTCATTATGCCTTCATAGCTTTCGAAATCATCTTGGTCAAATGGATCTTCGATAGAGATTATAGGGTATTCATCTGAGAGCTTGTTATAGTATGCTATTATCTCTTCGCGAGGAAGCTTTTCCCTTAGGTAAGTTTTGTCATGATAGAATTCAGATGCCGCAGGATCCATCGCAATTTTTACTTTTCCTTCATATCCTGATTCTTTTATTGCCTGGGTTATAAGATCAAGCGCATCTTCTGCTTTGTCGATAGGGGGAGCAAATCCGCCTTCATCTCCTACATTAACAGCAGAAGCTCCATATTTTTTCTTTAATATGCCCTTTAATGTCTGGTATATCTCAGATGCCATCCTTGCTGCTTCCTTAAAGCTTTCTGCTTTGATAGGCGCTATCATGAATTCCTGCATCTCAAGCTTTCCGCCGGCATGCTTTCCACCATTTATTATGTTGCAGAATGGTATAGGAAGCCTTTTTGAATCATTTCCCAGGTATTTGTACAAAGGTATTTTCTTTGAATCAGCTGCAGCTCTTGCTACTGCCATGCTTATTCCTAGAAGTGCATTTGCACCATATTTTGACTTGTTGTCTGTGCCGTCGAGTTCAAGCATCTTCTTGTCGATCTCTTTTTGGGCTGTGACATCCATACCTATGAGTTCTTTTGCAATCTCTTGAACGTTTGCGCAAGCTTTCTGTACACCTTTACCGTGGAACCGGTCGTCCTTGTCTCTTAATTCAAGCGCCTCATATTCTCCTGTGCTTGCGCCTGATGGAACTATTGCGCGTCCCATGCCTTCTTCAGTGTAAACCTCAACTTCAACAGTAGGATTCCCTCTTGAATCCAGAACTTCTCTTGCTTTGATTTTTTTGATTTCCATTTTACTTTTTGTATAATTCAAAATGTATTTAAATGTTTATTTTATCTATCATCTGTTGCAAGTTTTGTATATTGTATGAAATTATTTTTTAAGGTTGCGACAATATGAATTCAAAACTTTTATATATCTATGATACAAGATTTAAGGTAAATTGGTGTTTTCTAAAAAAATGGACCTGAATGATGTGAGAAAGTATCTTGCCTTAATCCTTATAGTAATACTGGCATTTGTTGCATATAAGGTTACTCAGCCGTTTCTCATGCCTTTGATCATAGGTGCGATTTTTGCTTTTGTTTTCTACCCACTATACAAGTTTACTGGAAAAAAGATAAAGAACAATAAGCTTAATGCTCTTGTCATAACTTTTATCATATTCATAATACTTACTGTTCCGTTTACCATAATACTTAATGTTATCGCTAATGAATCAATTTCTTTTTATAATTCAACAAGAGATTTTTTACAGGATGGAAGGTTTACTGATGATATTAACTGCTCTGAAAATGAAAGTGTCATATGCAATGTTCTTGCTTTTTTTGAAGAATCATTAAGTCCTGAGATACGTCAGCAGATACGGGATACTATAAGCACGCTTGTTCAGAACCTGGTAAGGTCGATTGCAAATATCATTGCTTCCATACCAAACAGAATCATTCAGTTCATAGTTCTCATATTGAGCGTCTATGTAACACTTATCGAGGGAAACAATATTGCAAGAAGCATAAAACATTTTATCCCGCTTTCAGATCAGCATAAGGTAAAGCTTTCAAAAGAATTCACAAATATAATTGATGGTATCATATACGGACAAATATTTACAGCAATTATTCAAGGAATTATCGCGTCTATTGGATTTTATATTTTTGGAGTTAGTTCTCCATTGGTCTGGGGTCTTTTATTCACGTCTTTTTTTGCTTTGATACCATTCCTTGGAGCCGCAAGCATCTGGGTTCCTATGTCAATCATCAAGGTTGTAGTGGGAGTTGTGACTAATGATCCTGCCGGAATAGGGAGTGGTATAGGTCTGGCTTTATATGGATTTTTCGTGATATCTATGATTGATAATATAATAAGGCCTAAACTTATGGGGGATAAGGCAAAGATGAATATAGTGTTCTCTTTTATAAGCATACTTGGAGGAATTGCTGCTTTTGGAATTTCAGGGTTGATCCTTGGTCCTGTGATTATATCTCTTTTCATGGCTGTGGTCAACATTTATATAGAAGAAGTTGAAAAAACTACATTATAAAAAAAAGAGGGATTTGCAGTGAAGCTTAAACTTAAAGAAATAGATATTGATTCTGGCTATAATGTTTGTTTTATGAACAAAAAAGACGCTGATCATATGGATCTTAGGCATGGAGAACGCCTGAAGATAAGTTCAAAGAAGTCTTCTGTAACATGCATAGTTGACATAAGCAAGTCTAAACGGATAATTTCTCCGGGATATATAGGGCTTTTGACTGAAGCTTTCAGAGAGCTTAATCTGAAAGAAGATACTATTGTTAAGGTAAATCATGTTGATAAGCCTGTTTCTCTTCATTATATAAAGAAGAAGCTAAAAGGCGAGAGGCTTGAAGACCATGAGATTTATGCAATAATCAAGGATATTGTGGATGGTAATTTTTCTGATGTAGAGATAACTTACTTTGTATCTGCATGTTACATACATGAGATGAGCATGAAAGAGACTGTGAGCCTTACGAATGCAATAATAAATACAGGAGATACAATCAAGTTCAGAAAATTTCCTGTGGTCGATAAGCATTGCATAGGAGGTGTTGCAGGAAATAGGACAACCATGATAGTTGTTCCGCTGCTTGCTTCATTGGGATATACGATGCCAAAGACAAGCGCAAGAAGCATAACTTCTCCTGCAGGGACATCTGATACTGTTGAGGTTCTTTGTCCAGTATCTCTTTCTGTCGATAAGATCAAAGAGGTCGTTGATAAGACTAATGGCTGCCTTGTCTGGGGAGGAGGAGTCAACATGGCTCCTGCTGATGATCGTATAATAAAAGTTGAGCACCCGGTAAGCCTTGATCCTACTGGCCAGCTTCTTGCAAGCATAATGGCCAAGAAAAAGGCTGTTTCTGCAACACACCTCCTGGTTGATATTCCATATGGAAAAGGTGCAAAGATTGAGGATTACAAGAGGGCAGAAAGCCTTAAAGAAAAGTTTGAAAAGATTTCAAAGGAACTTGTGATAAAGACAAAGGTTGTGCTTACTGATGGTTCCCAGCCTGTCGGAAATGGCATAGGTCCTGCACTTGAGGCAAGAGATGTCCTTTGGGTGTTTGAACGAGATGAAAGAGCGCCTATGGATCTTGAAGAGAAAGGGATTGAGATGGCAGCTCACATTATCGAACTTACAAAAAAAGCGACTTTCAATGATGCTGTAAAGATATGCAGAGAGCTTATGGATTCGGGAAAAGCACAGCAGAAATTCAAGGATATAATAAAGGCTCAGGGTGGAAATACTTTTGAATCATCTAAAATTGAACTTGCAAAATATAAAAAAGATGTCTTGGCTGTTAAATCAGGAATTATAACAAGCATGAATAATAAGATAATATCAAGGATTGCAAGGATATGCGGCGCTCCGGGAAGCAAGCGTTCAGGACTTTACCTTTATGGGCATGTAGGTGACAGGATAGAAAAAGGATCGCCTATAATGACGCTTTACAGCGAAAATAAGGATAAGCTTGAATTTGCCTATGATTTTTACAAGGAGTATGGAGGAGTCAAGCTAAACTGATTTATCTGTTATTTATCTTTTTTAGTTTTTCAATTAATTCTGAAATCTTTTCTGCCTGTCTTACGGTTGTATTAAGAAGAAGATTATTCTTTTCTTTCAGAGCATCGATTGTATCATCTTTTCTTTTCAGTTCTTCTGAAAGCTGTCCTACTATTCTTTTATGCTCTTTCATCTCTACACTTTTTCTTTCAAAAAGATCATCAGAATCTAAGGTTTCATCTGATTCTTTTGTATCTGATTCTTTAACCATATCCTAGAAGAATATCATGAAATTTAATAAAATTTACTTTTGTTGTATTTTTATTTAGTAACTACTCAAAAGAAGCATTGATAAGATTTAAATAGTGGCGAAATTTAAAATTGTCTATGGAGTGGGCATATACTTTAGTACCAAAAAACAAGCCGAAACTTGACGATCCTGTATTGATCGAAGGTCTTCCAGGAATTGGAAATGTTGGAAAAATTGCAGTAGATTACATAATCGAAAAAACACAAGCGCAGAAGCTTTATACAATATACAGCCACCACATTCCACATTCAGTATTTGTAACTGAAGATAATCTTGTAGAGATGCCAAGAATCGAAATATATTACAAGAAATTCAGGAAGAAACGCGATCTTCTTTTGCTTACCGGCGAGACCCAGCCTATTGATGAACCATCATGTTTCTCATTTTGCGAAAGCATCCTTAAGAATATTTCTGAATATCATTGCAAAGAAATAATAACTATGGGAGGTATAGGATTAAGAGAACTTCCCAAGAATCCAACTACTTACATAACAGGCACTTCAAAAGAATTTGTTAAAAAATACAAGACACCTAAACTTTCAAATGATCTTTATGGAAAAATAGGTCCTATTGTCGGTGTTTCAGGTGTGCTTGTTGCATTGTCAAGGATGTATAAGAAGCAGGCAATATCTGTTTTGGGCGAGACCATCGCTCATCCTATGTATATAGATGTGCGCGCTGCAAAAGAGATCCTTACATTTATCAATGATGCTTTAGGCCTTGATGTGAATCTTAAGTATCTTGATGGCGAGATCAAAGAAATGGAGACGCAGCTTAAGGCTATTGAAGAACTTGAGATTATACAGCAGACACAAGATACTCATCAGCCCAGAAAGAAAAATATGAGTTATATTGGATGATGATGGTCAATGACATTCTAATCTATTAAATACATCTGCTTTGCTTATGTTGTCCTTATAATGAGCTTTCTCTTGCTTAATTGCAAAATAATTTATTTAGATATCTTACAAAGAGACAGGTCTTGTACATTCTAAGATAAATCATTTCAGGATGTCCTGTGCAATTTTCCTGGCACATGGATTGTGAGTTACTATAGGTTTTTTTATTAGACTTGAGCGAACAGATTATTTCTTTATTTCCCATTTATCTAATCTTATCCTATCAGAAGGAATATTAAGTTCAGAAAGAAGTATTTCCATAGCAGAGACCATGGGTGGAGGACCGCATACGAACCAGACTTTGTTTTCTGGCTCTGTGACGTATTTTTCTACTATGTCTTTTGTTATGAAGCCGGTTTCAAGGCTACAGGTAGTCGTGACTTGATCTTTTGGATTTGTTATCACATTAATCACTTTGATGTTTTCTTTGCTGTTGAAATTATCCATGTCTTTTGAGCAGATTATATCTTCTTCTGTAAGGTTTCCGTTGAAAAGTATGATTTTGTTTTTTAGGCCTTTTTCTTCTATGTATCTTATTATGCTTAGAAAAGGCGTTATTCCGGATCCTCCTGAGAGAAATACCAGTTCATCTTTTGTGTTTTCATCAAAATTGAATGTCTTTCCCAGCGGACCTTTTATATTTATCTTGTCTCCTTTTTTAAAGCTGAATAATCTTTTAGTAAAACTTCCAACTTTCTTTACAGTAAGGTCGATATGGCCTTTTTCTGCTGGAGAATTGCTGAACGTGAAAGGTCTGACCTCTTCTTTTTCAGAATCAGGAAGTGAAACTATGCAGTGCTGTCCTGCAATGAAAGTAAAATTATCAGGAGATTTTATCCTGAATGTCTTTACATTTCTTGCCTCATCTATGATATTTAATATTTCGCCTGTGAAATCAACCATTTTCTATCTTAGGTATTTTGTTAAATAAAAATGAACTAAAAAAAGAAATAATAATTATGTTTAAGAATCTATTCTGCTTCGAACATGTCTTTTCCTACACCACATACAGGGCATACCCATGTATCAGGGATATCAGCAAACTTTGTTCCAGGTTCGATTCCACTGTCTGGATCTCCCTTGTCTTCATCATAAATATATCCGCATGCTTTGCATATAAATTTCGCCATTTTATCACCGTTGTAATCAATGAATCTGCTTTTGTCATCTCAGGACATCCATGAGATATTTTAAGCTTGGAGATTGTGTACTGGTATTTGCTAATATATTTTTCGATAACTGGGGGACTTCTTCCTGATATGATTTTATTTTTTCTTCATAGAATACCCCTAATCCAAGCTTTTCTTCGTCTTTAGCTTTATCTATAGCCTTTAGTTTATCTGAAGGATCATAGCTTATATCATCAAGATTATAGGTGTGCTTGTTGAACCATTCATAAGTGTTGTGGTGGTTGAAGCTTACACATGGCTGGCATATGTCAATAAGAGAGAAACCTTTGTGCTTTACACCTTTTTGGATAAGTTCTGAAAGCTGTTTTAGGTTTGCTGCAAACCCTCTTGCAACAAAAGTAGCTCCTGCACTCAATGCGATCATTAGAGGATTTACAGGCTTTTCTATGACTCCGAAAGGTGTTGATTTAGTCCTGAATCCTTTTTGGCTTGTAGGAGATGTCTGGCCTGTTGTAAGCCCGTATATCCTGTTGTCGTGAAGTATGACTGTAATATCCTGGTTTCCTCTTGCAGCATGCACGAAATGGTTTAGTCCTTCTCCCATGCAGTCTCCGTCTCCTGATATCACAATGGTATTTAGCTTGTGGTTTGCAAGCTTTGCTCCGACAGCAACTGGTATGGCTCTTCCGTGAAGTCCTTCAAATCCGTTCCTGTTATGGAAGTTGACCATGTGGCCGTGGCATCCGATACCGTATGTGAACAAAAGCTCATGTTCTTTTAGCTTAAGGATTTTTATAGCATCGTTTATTGCTGTGAAAATTCCGTAGTTTCCGCATCCAGGACACCAGTTTTCATGGTCTGGTTTAGGATATGGATCTTTTACTGATTTTTTGGTTGTCTTTTTCGAAGCCATCTTATTTTTTAGCAAGCTTTATTATTTTTTCTTTGATTTCTTCAGGGTAGAAAGGCCTTGCATCATATTTAAGGAATTTTTCTTTTATCTTGATTCCTGTGCATTGCCTTATCAGGTCGGCCATCTGTCCTGTCTGATTATTTTCGATAATTATTGTTTTTTTTGAATTTTTAAGAATGTTTGATACGAATTTATCAGGAAATGGAAATATGTAATTCAGATGCATTAATCTTGCCTTGACTTTCTCTTCTTTGAGAAGTTTCATTGCTTCAAGGATAGGTCCTTTTGTAGATCCCCAGGAAACTATTGTTATATCTGCTTTCCTGTCTCCATATATGTTTGGTGACGGCATCTCTTTTTTGTAGAGTTCTTGCTTGTTCATGCGTTTTTCGACCATGGAATTTCTTATTTCTGTTTCTTCTCTTGAGAATCCAAACTCATCATGCTCATCTGAGTTTGCTCTTACGGTTGCGTATTTTTGGCCGGGAACCGCTCTTGGTGAGATCCCTGATTTGGTGAGTGCATATCTCTTGTATGCTTTTTTTGCTGTAAGAGATGACTGCTTTACTCTTAGTCCTCTGTTGATCTTGACTTTTTTTGTGATATTTTTTGTGCTCTTGTGGCTTTCTGAAAGATATTTGTCTGAAAGTATCAGGACAGGAGTCTGGTATTTTTCTGCGATGTTGAATGCTTCTCCTGTAAGTGCGAATGCTTCTTCAACATCTCCTGGTGCAAGGATTATCCTTGGGAATTCACCATGTCCTGCTCCTAAAGCAAGTTTTAGATCACCCTGTTCAGTCCATGTAGGAACACCTGTTGCAGGTCCGGGTCTTTGCACATTGACTATCACGCATGGTGTTTCAGTCATTCCTGCAAGACTATATCCTTCACTCATGAGACAGAATCCTCCTCCTGAAGTTGCGCACATTGATCTTGCTCCTGCAAAGCCTGCTCCGATTGTCATATTTATGACTGAGATTTCATCTTCAGCATGCTTAACCACATATCCATATTTTTCCTGATGTGCTGCCATGAAATGAAGTATAGATGAAGCAGGAGTCATTGGATATGCGACATAGACATCGCATGAAGCAGCAATAGCTCCAATACCTATTGCCTCGTTTCCTGTTATGACTATTTTTTTTGTTTTTGAACTTTTTGAGAATGATTTTTTTGATCTCTTGTCTTCCAGATTGCTTTTGATGAAATTGTAGCCTGCAATCGCCGCCTTGTGGTTCCCTTCTATAACTGTTTTTCCTTTCTCTTTGAAAAGATCGGTTATTACTTTTTTCATGACTTTTGTATCAATGTTTAGAAGAGAAGCTGATGCTCCAAATGCGATATTATTTACCATGAGGTGGCTTAGGTGAAGTTCTTGTGCCATCTTTTTCCAGGGCAGCTTTATTAGGTTATATTTTTTAAGTTTGCTTTCATCAAGCTTAAATTCGTTTTCGTCGTATATTATGAATGCTCCTTCACAAAGTTCATCTGCATGCTTATCTACAGTTTCTTTGTTTAGGGCAACAAGAATATCCACTTCTTTTTTTTGTGAGAATATTTCTGTTTTTGAGGCTCTTACCTGATATGTGTTGTGTCCGCCCCTGATAATTGATGGGTATTCAATATAGTCGAAGATATGAAGGCCTGATCTTGAGCACATCTTTGAGAACATGAGTCCGGTTACCATTATTCCGAAACCAGCCTCTCCTCCGAGCTTCCACTGGATGTCTTTTTTAGATAGAAGTTTTTTTATTGCAGATTTTTTTATGGCACTCAATCGATCAACCTCTTTTAATAATATATTCAGATCAGTCCTTTAAATAATTTGTTGTTTTCTTTGGGATAAGATATTGTAATATTTTTAAATAGTTGGAGATTACCTCTGATATGGCAGCAGCTGCATCAACTACACTGTTCCCTTTGTCTGTGAGTGAACTTGAAAGTGAACTTAACAAAGAGATACAGCGAGACAGATATGGGATGACACTGAAAAAAGACAAGAGAATAAGGTCTTCTATATATTCGACTTCTCTTAAGCATAGCATCCAGATAGAGCCTGATATGGGTGAGATTGCAAGGAATGTTAAAAAGGATGTTTGGGATCAGCATAAAAAGGCTTGGGGATATGCTATAGACAATATTTCAAAGAACATGGCTTATGATGAGAAAGATCTTGTGGTTATCTCTAAATTTCTTGCTCCGAACATAAATACTAGTATACTTACAGGTTTTAGGAAATATGATGCACAAATTGTCGGTTCAAGCCATGAACCTGTAGACCCTTCTAAGATTTCAGCAGAGATAAATTATTTGATACATTCTGTACAGTCTTTTAAGAGTCCTTTAGAGAAGGCTATATACAGCCATTATCATCTTGCAAGGATACATCCTTTTGAAGATGGAAACGGAAGAACTTCAAGGATGGTTCAGGATTCTCTCTTGTGGGGTGCAGGTTACTTAAGTCCTGCGATAAATGTTCATCAAAGGGATCTTTATCTTGAGATACTGAATGCAACAGACAAGCAGTATAAGGAAGGAGATAAAGAATACCTTCATCTTTTTTCCCAGTTTATAGTTGAGGGGATAAAAGAAAACCTTGACCATTACAAGAAGACTATAAAGATTCCTAAATCCAAAAAAAAGAAATCAGAGAGTGCAAAAAGCCCTTATTATGAAAAATAATTGAAAATATTTAAATAGCATTACTAATTTTTCCTTAAAAATCTTTCACTTTTCGGGCCCGTAGCTTAGCCTGGTGGAGCGCCGGTCTTATATGGCAGTGCTTCGGTCATTAAGCCACAGGAGCTTTCTAAGAAAGCCGGTGGTCGCGCGTTCAAATCGCGCCGGGCCCATTTTTTCTTAATAAAATAGCTTAAAAAACTTTTGGATAGCAGTTCAATAAAGATAAACTGTTGAAATCAGGCAGAACTTATTATTGAGAATTTCGCATGAAACACGATTGAAACCTTGTTTCAATGTGCGCAAAAATTTAAAAAATTTCTTGCGTTTTCATTTCGTTCTCCTTGCCAGTATGATTTTTTATATTTTTCAAGAAATTCTTTTTGAGTTATACCAATTAGATCTGCACCTTGTTTTATAAACTCTGCAGTGCTTATTTTTCTCATGCCAAAATCAAATCTGAGATTTTCACTTCCAGATATTCCTTTCCAGAAATTTTCATAATCCGGATCATCTATTAGTACTCCTCCGATATCCCAAATTACTGCTTTTATTATCTATGTTGGATAAATTTATGAAACTTATAAATATATCTGATGATAAATTTATATACTTAAACATCAATATGACCTCTTGTGTCAACTAAAGATAAAAATGATTGGGCTGTTGGAGGTGGAGTTCTTATAGGAACCGGCATTGGATTCTTCTTCCTGTCAAGAAATGTGTTTGCTTTTGTCGGATGTATTTTACTGGGAATGGGTCTTGGTTTGGTACTTTCAGCAGTATTATCTAAAAAGAAATAATTATCAGGATGAAATCAATATGCAGGCTTATATGGTTAACATACTTACTGGATTGTTTTTGATACTTTTAGGGATATCTATCAGATTATTTAATCTTAGCTGGCTTATTGCCGGATATAATACTGCTTCTAAGAAGGAAAAGGCAAAATATGATGAAAAAAAACTAATATCTTTAGTGAGTAATATGATCATCATTTCGTCTTTGTTCATTATTATAGGAGGATTAATTCCTGTTTTTTATCCAAGTCTTGAAAAAGAGTCAATGATTTGGTCTTGGGTATTATATACTGTATTTATTCTTGCAGGCGTAGTTTATATGAATGTGACAGATGTTGTAAAGAAAAAGCCAAAAAATAATTCATAAATATTTTTGGTCAAAATCGATTTCAAGATCTTCTGTTCGCTTTTTCATCCAGGACTTGATATCATCAAGAGCTTTGTTGTAGATCTTTTTACCGATCTTATCTTGGAAAAAATCAAGAATGCGTTCTGCAGCAATCACACCTAATTCTTTATCAAATTCTTCTTTTGCCATACCTTGTATGGATGATAATATTTCCTGTTTTTCGGTGTCTGAAAATTTGATCATTAGAATAGATAATGAGGTCGTATTTAATATTCTTTTTTATTCAGATTATGTTTAAGTTGTTTTGTTTTTGAGAAAAAATAAAAAAAATTTAAATTAAATCTATCTTGCGCCGCATCCGCAAGTAGGAACTCCACAGTTGCCACCGCATCGTCCGCCACAGCCCTGGCCATCTTGTGCATAAGGGCATGTTCCTGCACCGCATGTATTGGCACTGTTTTCAGAAACATCATTGTCTGAAACAGTTTCTTCTTCAACTATTCCTGGTTCATTCGCGTTTACTAAAGCTCCGATTGAAATCAAAGCGATAACCGCGATGAATAATCCGGCTAAAATCTTATTATCCATGATATCACCTCGTTGGTAAATAGTGTTTTAACTATGAAATATTAATAATATTCCAGGCATGTTTTAGAATTATTAACGTTTTAAAGTTGACAATTTAGGTGTATTATTGTTTAAAACGCTTTTTTGAGATATAGCTTGTTTGTCTTTCCAAAGGCTTCTTTTGAGACAAAACCGCGCTCTTCTAATTTCTTTAAGATAAGAGATAATCCTGTCTTTGAAAGACCTGTCCTGTATCTTAATGTTGATTGCTGGATCCCTTCCTGTTCGTGTATTGCTTCAATAACTTTACTCTCATCATCATCAAATCCTGCAAGAAATGCCCTGAACTTATCTTTTTGGTTTTCTTGTTCTTTTGCTTCTTTTATTGCAAGCGAAAGCTCTTTTTGTTTTTCATATATCTTTTCCTGAGTCCTGTCAAAGAACATGAGATATACTCCAAGAACTATTGTTGAAAGAGATACAGTGCCTCCGAAAAGGTATCGTGAAAATGACTGCCTGTGAAG
>JBKHIF010000020.1:0-20984 GCA_046538795.1 Candidatus Woesearchaeota archaeon
GTGAAAACAAGGATTAAAGAATTCAGGGCAAGACATGACCTAACCCAGAAAGAACTTGCAGAAAAGGTCGGTGTAAGAAGAGAGACCATAGTCTTTTTAGAAAAAGGAAAATATAATCCTTCTCTCAAGCTTGCTCATGATGTTGCAAAAGTTCTGAAATCATCCATTGATGAACTGTTCATTTTTGAGGATGATGAAAAAAAATAAGGAAACATTAAAATAAGAAAAGTATCTGAGATAAGAAGATGAAAGAGACTGTAGTTGAGATAAAGGAGCTTGTAAAATCTTTTGATGACAGAAAAATAATTGATAATATTTCCATGTCTATAGAAAAGGGTGCGATATTTGGTTTTTTTGGTCCTAACGGCTCAGGAAAAACCACGACCATGAGGCTTATATTGGGTCTTCTTGCACCAGATTCAGGAGATGTGAAAGTTCTTGGAAAAAATTTTGGAAAAGACAGGAACATAAGACGCAAAACAGGTGTTCTTTTAGAATCTCCTGGATTTAACGAGAAACTTACAGGTCTTCAGAATCTTGAATATTATGCGCGGCTTTATGGAACTAAAAAAAATATAAAGAAAAATCTTGAGATGGTGGATCTTTGGAACAGGAAAGATGAGAAAGTTGGAAAATATTCAACAGGTATGAAAAAAAGACTTGGGATTGCACGCTCTCTTCTTTCAGACATAGAGCTCCTGTTTCTTGATGAGCCAACAACAGGTCTTGATCCTGAAGCTCAAAGAGATTTTAGAAAACTTATACTGCACCTTTCAAAAGATGAGAAAATAACAATATTTTTGAACACCCATAATCTTGATGAAGCGCAAAAGATATGTACTCACATTGCAATACTTAGAGAAAAGAAGATAATACTTCAAGGAGAACTCCAGAATATCCTGAAGAAATACAAAGGCAAATCACTTGAGGATATATACCTTGCATCAGTGGAATAAGATGAACTATGTTAAAGAGATAATAAGAGGAGAGATAACAAAACTCTTTCAGGACAAGCAAGTCTTGTTAAGCGGTATAGCAGTTACACTCATATGGACATTTATTGCTATACCTACTGCCTCATCAGAAGAGGTGGCGTCAGTTGCAAATGTTCCTCTTTTTATCTCGACTGCTGTTGGAGTATTCATAATATATCTTCTATCGACCTATGTTTTTATTAATGAAAAAAGGCAGAAAAGCATAGAGACTCTACTCTGTACACCAGTAAACTTAAGAGAGGTCTGGCTTGGAAAATCAATTACTGTGATGATTTTAGCATATTCTGCGTCACTTATGTCTGCGTTGATCATATTTATAGGAACCTCTGTATTACAAAATTCGATAGTTATTCCAGAGATTTCATTTTTAGCGTATCAGATACTCATAACACCGATATTTTTTCTTGCATTGACAGGACTTGTCGGGCTTTTTGAGTTTATATTTGGTATGAAAGAGAATAGAATACTAAATTTTGGATTCTTTTTTCTTATCATGTTTTTTTTCGGCTTTGTAAATTCTCTTGTCACACAGAATAATTTTGTATCATGGCTGTTTGTAGGAATAGCTGCTGTTGCTGCATTATTACTGTTGGGACTTTCATTTTATCTTGTAAAATTCATAAGCAAGGAGAAGATAGTAACAACACTTGAATAACTATTAGGATAAAAATAAAAACATATTTAAAGGGAAACATCATAAGAAGTAATAATAGTAACTCTTTAAGAGGTGATTTGATGGCAGAGATATTGTCCCTTCAGGAAATTATACTTGCAGTAATACTTGCAACTCTCACTGCAATAGTTTACAGTTTGAGGATATTAGTTCTTCTTGAAAGAAGGATTGCAAGGATGGATGAGAACCTTCAGCACATTGTTATGAAGGTTGCAAAGGAAGAATACAGGATTGAAGATATGCTAAGAGGAAAGAAAATTTCAAAGTCATCTTCCAAGACGTCCAAGAAAAAGAAAAAATAATTTTCTTTTTTAATTTAAAATGAGTGATGCAAGTTTCAATAGCTTTGAGTCCGGACTTGAAAAAATCCGTTCTTTGGAAATTCAGGGAGCAGAAAACATTGCCCGATTTTCTTTGAAACTCATACGTTCTTTGGTCCTTAAATATAAGGATAAGAATGATTTATATTCTCTTCTTACAACTGCTAAAATAAAGCTTTTCAAGACAAGGCCTACTGAACCCTGCATGAGAAATTCATTAAACTATGTATTTTTAGGACTTGAAGCATCTACTATTTCTATACAACCAAAAAAGATAATTGAGCGTATAGATTCTACTTTGGAATTTCTTGATAAGTCAGAAAAATATATTTCAGAGATTGGTGCAAGAAAAATACAGAATGGGATGATCATATATACCCACTGCCATTCTTCTACAGTAATGAGCATTCTTAAAAAAGCAAAAGATCAAAAAAAAGAGTTTGTGGTACATAATACTGAGACAAGACCACGATTCCAGGGACGAAAAACTGCAAAAGAATTAGCTGATTATGGGATAAAAGTTAATCACTTTATTGATTCTGCAGCAAGATTTGCCCTTAAAAAAGCAGATATGATGCTTATAGGTGCTGATGCACTTATCGAATCAAGAATCTTCAATAAGATAGGTTCGGAAATGTTTTGCGAAATTGCAGAAAAATATGATATCCCTGTATTTGTATGCTCTACTTCCTGGAAATATGATCCCATGGCAAGATCAGGATATGAAGAAGTAATAGAAGAGCGTTCTCCTGATGAGGTTTGGGAAAAGCCTCCTTCCAATGTCAATATAATCAATCCGGCTTTTGAGAAAATCAACACTACGCTTATAACTGCAGTAATATCAGAATTAGGAATCTTGTCTCCTGACATATTCTTCAATGAGATAAGAGAAAAATATGACTGGATGAGATAATAGATAATAAAAATAAAAAAATAAATTCTCAGGCATTCTGCATCTTGAATACAGTCTTGATCTCTCTTAAGTTTTCCTGAAGTTTTAGGATCTTTTTCGTATTATCTTCAAGCATAAGAACCTGCCCGCATTCAGGACACTTAAAATTATGTATCAAAGCAGCATCCTGATCAAGCCTGACACAATTATCCCTGCATTCAAAAAACTGTGTTGTCTTTTCTTTTTTCAGCCTGTTATTCAGGTTCCTTATCGCTGTTGCAGAAACATTTTCTACAAGCACATTCATCCTGGACATATTTAGTTTCCAGTAATATGTATACCATCCTGATTCTTCATCTTTCTTTTTCTTGAAAGAAACAAGATTCTGATGGTGCAGCTTGTACAATATTCGTCTAGTCTCGTTTACTTCTGTCTTAAGAAGAGTAGATAATTTAATCTCAGAAAGCTCTTCATTTTGATTCAGAAGCAAAGTTATCGGAAGAACCTCTGTTCCAAGAGATTCCTGCATCACTCTTTTCAGTATTTGTTCTGTAATCTCCATCATTCACCACACAAGAAAACCATTTTTCAACTGCTTTGTTGCGTAAAAGTCGAAAAACATAAAAATAGGAATGGTTAATTTGGTATTTAAATCTTTCTATTTCCATAATTTTTTTAGACGGAGATAAACTTTTATTAAACTTTTAGTCCCTGATTTGGAGTTTTTTATTGAAATAAATTTTAGAATTTCTGTATGAGCTCGTCGAAGATAAGTCCTTTGAATCTTGCCATCTCCATAGAAACTGAAAAATATTTTCCAGTATCCTTTAAGTCTTCAACATTGACAAAAAACCATTTCATCCCTGTAAATCGTACACCAACCCATGCCTCAGCTCCAAATTTTTTTGAAAAAAATATAAGATCCTCAACTTCTTTTTTTGTAAGATATTGGGTTTGTGCAGAAGTTGACTTGCACTCTATAGCAAGTCTCCTAAGAGAATTTCCTGCAAGTATGTCAGGGCTGCAGAATCTTGTACTTCCCGAACCAGCTGCTCTTATGCATGCCCAGTCATTTTCCCAGAACATATGGACAAGCTCGCGTTCTGCATTGCTGCCTTTTGATTTCGTGCTCATCTTTATCGAGACAGAATAGTATGTTTATATTATTTGTCATTTGCAAAAAGATTAAATAGATAACCTTATGATTATATTCCATGCGTTCTTTACCACTGAAATCGATTCAGAATATAATGGAAAATGCAGGAGTTGAGAGAGTCAGCGAATCTGCCAAAGAAGAACTTAAAATATTGGTTGAAAAAAGAGCAAAAGAAATTGCTTCTAAAGCTGTAAAGTATTCAAGACATGCAAAAAGGAATACTCTTCTAAAAGAAGACATTGATCTTGCTTTTGAAGACGTGAGATGATGTCAAGGTTTTGCCTTCATGAAATCATAGGCGATATCCACATTGTTAAAATATGTCTGAGCTTCTTTTTTTATCTGTTCAGGAGACTTATATCTCTGTGAAAGGTGTGTAAGAATTAATCTTTTGGTATTGCTTCTTGATGCTATCTGTGCAGCATCTCTTGAAGTAAGATGCATATGTTCTATGGCTTTTTCAGAAAGTTCTTCTTCATATGTGGCTTCGCTTATAAGAAGATCTGTATCTTCTGCAATCTTAAAGCAGTTGTTATCCATGCTTGTATCTGCAATAAAACCTATTTTTTTACCAGGGACAACATATGTCGCTTTTTCATAGCTCACTTTTTTTCCTTTCCATGTTACATCTTTTCCTCTTTGAAGATCACCTAAAAGAGGACCGTCAGGAATCCCCAGTTTTTTTATGAACGATACATTAATCCTTCTCCTGTCTTTTTCAATTATGCGAAATCCATATGTGGTTACTCTGTGGTTAAGCTTGTGAGCTTCAATGTAATAATTATCAGTTTCAATCAGTTTTCCGCTTTTTTTGATCTCAGTTATCTTAAGCTCAACCTTTTTGTCAAAGATAAAAGCCTTGAACATGTGCTCAAAGAATGTCTTTGTCCCTTTTGGTCCATATATTTCAAGAACTCCGCTGTAATCTGACGAAGAAATCGTCTGAAGAAGTCCGGGAAGTCCCAGTACATGATCGCCATGCCAGTGGGATATGAGAATCTTTTTTATCTGCGTCGGCTTTATCTTTGCGATCTTTAGCTGGCGCTGTGTATTTTCTCCGCAATCGATAAGTATGCCTTCTCCGTTATAACTTAGAAATGTTGCCGGATGATTCCTGTCTTTGGTCGGAACCATACAGCTTGTTCCAAGGAATATTATCTCAAATTTCATCTTTAACAAATTCAGACTTGTGAAAGATAATTTATAAAACTAGTGTTTTGTTGATTGAATATCAAACAAACAAAAACCTTTTTATACAGAATCAAACTAAATCATGTTATGCCAAAAAGAACGCCAATCAAAACCTGGTTTTCAGATACAAGCATAATAACAGATGATTCAAACCAGGCAAGAGAACTTTACAATAAAAGCAGATATGGAATTGTAGAAAATAATAAGGTAAAGTTATCTATACTCGAAGGACTATATCTTTTGGAAAAAGAAAGGATTGTCGTATATAACAAGAAAAACAAGGAATTTACGTTTGATTCTCTTTTCAGGACATCAAAAAAGCATGACTCTGATCTCAATGTAAGATATCCTGTATTCAGGGACCTAAGAGAACGAGGCTACATAGTGAAGACTGCCCTTAAGTTTGGAGCAGATTTCAGGGTATATAATAGGGGAATAAAACCTGGAGAAGATCATGCAAGATGGGTTGTTTATGCAGTTCATGAATCGCAGAAGCAGACCTGGTTTGATTTTGCTGCAAAATCACGTGTTGCACATTCTACAAGAAAAAATCTCATGATAGGCATAGTCGATGCAGAAGCAGACGTAACCTATTATGAGGTTGAATGGATAAGACCATAGACATATGTTTTTTTACGAAATATTTTTATATATCTATTTCCAAAATAAGATTTATGGAAACTACAAATAAAAATAAGTTTTTTAATTTTCAGATGCATGATTATTCTAAATTATATCTTACAATTGAGATGATCCTGCTTTCAGGCCTAAGTTTCATACTTCCCATATTTATAGGACATCCCCAGTTTCTTATAGGTGCGATAATAAACTTTCTCTTGTTCCGTGCTTCTTTGACAATGGATTTCAAAAGAGCACTTCCTGTAATTCTTCTTCCCAGCATGGGAATTTTTACAGCCGGAGTTCTTTTTGGAAGTCTTACAAATTATGTTATATTTTTCATACCTTTTATATGGATTGGCAATGGGGTATATGTTCTTTCGTCAAAGTATATAAACCATAGATATAAGAAAACTTTTGGTCTTAATGTAGTGATATCTTCTTTAATCAAATCAGCAGTTCTTTTTGCAGGTGCCCTTGTGATGGTAAACATATTTTCTTTTCCTGCTATTTTTCTGACTACTATGGGACTATTCCAGCTACATACGGCTTTAGCAGGAGGATTTTCTGCCTTTGCTCTTACAAAGCTTGAAATTGCACTTAGGAAATGAGACATTTACTCACCCACAATAAAGCTTTTAAAGGCATTGAGAATTACGTTTTTTATGTCTAAAAATGATAAGATCTTTGAGATAGTCAAGTACAAAGGTCCCATGCTTCCTGTACAGATTGTAAAGGAGATGGGTGGCAGTTCTCAGACAAATACTTTTTTTGTTGGAGCTATGCTTTCAGAGCTTGTTACTGCAGGGAGGCTTAGGCTGTCTCATGTAAAAGTAGGAGGTTCGCCCCTTTATTATGCACCAGGACAGGAAGAAAAACTTCAGGATTATTCTAAATATCTTCATGAAAAAGAAAGAAGAGTATATGAAAAGCTGAAAAGCGAAAAGATACTCAGAGACAAAATACTTACACCTGTCGAAAGAGTGTGCTTAAGGAATATAAGGGATTTTGCAAAACCTCTTGAAGTTTCATTGAAAGAAAAAGAGCTTTTCTGGAAATGGTATCTTTTCTCAAACAGGGACGCTGAGCCTATCATAAAAGACATGCTCAAAGAAGATATAGGACGATCACGACAGGAGGAACAGAAAAAAGAAGCCAACCAATTTTCAGAAAACAGACAACCTGAAGCAAGCAGAAATGATGTGGGAACTCCGACAGCAAGAGAACTTGCAGAAAGAAATGGATCTAATCAGGATTCATCATCATATCAGGAAAAAAAACAAGATCCTGAAGAAAAAGATCTATCTGCAAAAAAGATTGACGAAAATAAAAAAGAAGAATTTATAGGGGAATCATCTTCTCAAAAAAGTGGATCTTCTGAAGATAGAAAAGACGATAAAGACGAGAAAAAAGATCGATCTGAAAAAGAAAAAAAAGAAGAAAAGCAGTCCTTTCTTGAATATGAAGATAATAATGATGATCCGTTTGTAAAAGAAGTCAAAAAGTTCTTTCTTGAACATAATATAACTATTGTCGAGACAAATGTGATAAAAAAAGATTCAGAATCTGAATTTCTCATAAAAGTTCCTTCAGCTATTGGAAAACTGAATTATTTTTGTGTTGCAAGAAATAAGAAAAAATGCTCAGATAGTGATCTAAGCTTAGCCTATGTCAAATCCCAGAAAAAAAATCTGCCTGTACTATTCCTGTGTCCTGGCGAACTTTCAAAAAAAGGTCAGGAAGTACTTGATACAGAACTCAAGACAGTTACGTTCAAGAACATATAGATTCATGCTTTAGTATATTTTCCCATTAATTTTGCTTCTTCTATTATATGTCCTGTCATCGCTTCTTCAAGATCATCTTTAGATGTATCTCCTGGAAGATCAAGCATTGAATCCAGTGCATATACTGTGAAATAATATCTGTGGGTTCCTGATGGAGGGCATGGTCCATTGTATTTTTTGTTTCCGAAACTATTTTGTCCAACATCTCCTTCGCTTATCTTGTTTGAATTTGATGGTATGTTCCAAAGTACCCAATGTATAAAAGTTCCTGATGGTGCATCTGGATCAGATACGATTAGTGCCAGGCTTTCTGAACTTTCAGGTATATCTGAAATAGTAAGAATAGGCGGCTTATCGTTTCCATCACAAGTATGTTCATAAGGAATATTTGCTCCTTCTTCAAAATTATCGCTTGTTATTTTCATGTTATATTACCCCCTTTCAACTAATCAATAGAAATTTAATTAATAAAACCTTTTTTTGAATTTTTAAGAATAATTAAAATAGTTATTTTAGTCGACTTTCAACGTCTAAACGCGTTGATGGTCGTCTATCAACGACTAATTTCTCGTCGAGAACGAAAGTTTTTTAAACGCGTCTAGGCGCGTCTAATAAGTTATGTTCATAAGGTCAAAAACAATCTCTGGAAAAGAATATGCATATCTTGTAAGGACCAAATGGGACAAGAGATCAAAGACAGTCAAACAAAAAGTCTCCAAATATCTTGGTCCAATAATAAAACTTGATAAGGTTAAAGATGTTGATTTTTTTGACTACTATAATGACCTTGACAAAGATGATTACCTTAACACAGTTTCTATAAAACAGCTTATAAGAGACCTTGTTGAAATTGAATTGTACAGGCATGGTTTTACAAAAAAATCTCCTGAAAAGATGACAAATGGAGTTATAGAATTAAGACTTCCTTATGTATCAAAAGTATTTTCGTTGAATGAAGGATACATGAACAAAGCAACCCTCAAAGAGATAGAAAAATATGATAAAATCCTTGGTCAGAATGAAAAAAAGATTCCCTATAAATTTGCAGCATTATTTGTGAATGCAGGCATTGATATAGAAAAAGAATTATTTGTAGAGATATACCAGAGATTTTTTAGCGATAGTATTGATGTAGAATAATAAAAAATAATGATAAATAAGTGTGATTCTAGATATCAAGAACCTTAAGGCCTGTCTCTTCTTCATATATTCTGTCAAGTTTTTCAGGTATTATTTTCAGCATAAGTTCTACAGTTCCTGAGACAATCGCTGATTTAAGATGCCCTCCGAAAGCCTGCATCTTATTGTTGGCAAGAGTTACATGACAGTGAAGTCCTGCGCTTGTTATGAAACCAAACATTGATGTTATTTCCATCTCTCCAGGAAATGCTTTTGAAGAATAATCTTTGCGATCTACAGAATAGTGCATTATTTCTGAATCTCTTACAGCACCGATCCCATAAACCTCAGCACTTACTATATCAAGATCTTTGCAAAAAGAAGTGATTTCCTCTGCAATCTCTTCTCCGAGTTCTATTCTTAGGATATATGTCTGATCATTTATTTTTTTGAATTTCATTTAATAAACACCCCAAAACAAGCTAATCTCTTTAGGTATAAAAGGGTTTCTTTTGTAAGTTTGCTTATATTTCATAAGAAAATTTTATAATATCCAGATCTTTCTCTTTAGATATATGGGAATAAAGATAAAGGATATTGTTGAACCCAAAAAGATATCCATTTCAGACTTATCTGGCAAATCTCTGGCTGTTGATTCTTTTAATATATTGTATCAATTTCTAACTACAATAAGACAGCCTGACGGAACTCCTCTTATGGATAAGAACAATATGATAACCTCTCATCTTGTAGGGCTTTTTTCAAGGACAACGAAACTTATGATGAACAATATAAAACTTGCTTTTGTTTTTGATGGCAAGACACCTGAGCTAAAATCAAAGGAACAGAAAAGACGAAAACAGGCCAAAGAAGAAGCACAAGAAAAATACAAAATAGCGATGGAAAAACAAGATATTGAGGCAATGAAAAAATATGCTTCAAGAACAACTGTTTTGACAAAAGAGATAATAGACGAAGCAAAAATTCTTATAAGAGCTTTGGGAATGCCCATAATCCAGGCGCCTTCAGAGGGAGAAGCTCAGGCAGCTTATATGGCAAAGAAAAATGATATTTTCGGAACAGTTTCTCAGGATGGAGATTCACTTATCTTTGGCGCTCCGAGATTTGTAAGAAACCTTTCCTTGACCCAAAGAAAAAAATCACAAAATAAATTGTCCTATGAAAAGACATCGCCTGAGATAATATCCTTAAATGATACTCTTAATTCTATGCAGATAAACATTGATCAGCTGATAATATATGCTATATTAGTAGGTACTGATTACAATAGCGGTGGTGTAAAAGGCATAGGCCCCAAAACCGCAATAAAGCTTGTAAAAGAATATAGGGATCGATATGATGAACTATTCAAAGAAGTTTGTTGGGATGAATATTTTGACTATCCCTGGTCAAATGTGTATGACGTCATAAAGAAAATGCCTGCAACAGATGACTATGAGTTAAAGTGGAACTCTCCAGACACCAAAGCTATAAAAGAGCTTCTTGTAGAGAAACACGACTTTTCAGAAGAGCGTGTTGATTCTGTTTTAGAAGAGCTGAAAACCAAAATGGATACCAGGCAAAAAGGTCTTGGTGATTTCTTTTAGCATACTTTTAAATATAAATTCAGATCAAAATAGCTCATGATAGCGATAAAAGTGCCTTTAAAAGATGCTGAAAAAGTAAAAAAACATCTTATAAAAACTAAAAATCTTGACTTTGATCATTCTTTTAAAAAAAAAGATTCTTACATATATTTTCCTGTGAAAAAAAAAGATGGTTCTCTTGTATATGATTATGAAAGCATAAATTTTAAAAAAAATATTAAAGAAAAAAGTTTCAGGGATATACTTAAGACAAAGCTTTCTTCAGATGAATATGATAAGATAAAAACTGCTTTTGATACAGTTGGTGATATTGCGATCCTTGAGATAGATGAAGATATAAGAAAACATGAAAAATTCATCGCAGAAACACTTCTTAAAACAAATAAGAATGTGAATACTGTCCTGAGGAAACATGGATCTCATGGAGGCACTTTCAGGACACAAAAGATGAAATACCTTGCAGGTGAAAAAAAGAAGGAGACGATTCACAAGGAAAATAACGTGAAGCTTAAGCTTGATGTAGAAAAAGTCTATTTTTCAGTAAGGCTTTCTACTGAGAGAAAAAGAATATCTGGTCTTGTTAAAGAAAGTGAAGATATTCTTGTGATGTTTTCAGGATGCGCTCCCTATCCGGTTGTGCTTTCAAAGAATACAAAAGCAAGACAAATATACGGTATAGAGCTTAATCCTGACGGCCATAGTTATGGAGAACAGAATATAAAACTTAATCATCTGGATAATGTATTTCTGATAAATGATGATGTCAATAAAGCAGTTCCTCTTTTTTATCAAAAAATTATAGGTCTAAAATGTGCAAATATTAAAGAGCAGTTAGAGCCTATTTTAAAACAAGAGTTAAGCATACTGGAATTGCACACTTTTGAGTCTGATTTTAAAAAAGACTATACTTTTCTTAAGAAGAAGATTAAAGAATTTAAGAAAAAAGGTATCAAGGTCTGGGTGCATCAGCCGTTGGATGTTGAGATAGATGTTGCAAGATGTGGTTCTTCAAATCCCATATTTAAGAAAATGCTTATGCTTGTTGATGATCTGGATATCAATCTAACCATACATCCTTCAAGAGATGCGCCTCCAGAAATAAAAGATGAAACAATAATAAAAAACATGAAAACATTCAGGAAATATTATGATAACATCTATTTTGAAAACGGACTTCATTCCAATTTCAATAAAAAAGAGCAAATACTAAACATAATAGAAAAAGCAAAGATAAAGAATTTTTGTATTGATGTGTCTCATTTTTTAGGCAATTACAGCAATAGTGAATGCATAAGTATCATTAAAGAGATACAAAAAAGATGCAATACTTACTTTCATCTGAACGATTATAATGGCACTGATTCACAGCCGTTATATTCAGGCTCAAATATTGAGATTGAGAAAATATTGCCTTTGGTTACAAAAGGCATAGTCGAAATAAGAAGCAAAAATCATGAAAAGCCAAAAGAGATGATATCTTCTTTTAAGTATCTGAAAGATTTTCAGAAAAAGTTTGACAGGATACTTATGCCGCTTCCCAAATCAGCAGAAGATTTTCTTGACAGTGCGCTTGTTGCATCAAGAAAAGGAACTGTAATACATTTCTATGATTTTTTGAATGAAGATAATTTTCATGAAGCTCATGAAAAAATCGATAATGCCTGCAAAAAACATAAGATGAAATATAAGATAATTAACACTGTGAAATGTGGGCAGCATTCTCCGAGAACATATAGAATCTGCGTTGATTTCAAGATACTCTGAAATAAACCTTTCTGTTTCTGGGGCCGTCAAATTCGCAGAAGCAGATTCCATCCCATGTGCCAAGCACAAGTTTATTGTCTTCTAAAGCAACCTGCAGGAATTTTCCCATGAGTGCTGATTTTATGTGTGCAGAAGAATTGCCTTCTTTGTGTCTGAAATCAAGCTCTTTTACAATATTTTTCAGACTCATGATTATATCATCTTTCACATCAGGGTCTGCATTTTCATTTATCATAAGTCCTGCAGTTGTGTGCGGGCAGTAGATATAGACAAAACCTTGTTTTATATCTTGATCTTTTATTTTTTTCTCTATGAGATGAGTTATGTCGATAATTTCTTCTTTTCTTTGCGTGTTTATATTTATGGTTTCCATTTTTTTCTGATATTTCTCTGAAAAAAATTAAAAGCTCAGCAGTTACTTCCGTTCATCATTGGTCAGCGGGTGTTCACTTCATCATAGCATTGAAATTTAATCTATTTGATTTTATAAATCTTTTTAAGAAATTGATTAATTAAAATAAAAAAAGGTAAAAATCTCTATCCGAACATTCCCATGTAGTCTTTTCCTTCAAGCTCCTCTTCTGCCTTGACTTTTGCAATCGCATTAATGAAATCTTTTTTATCTACTCTGATTCTGTCTTCTCTAATTGCAAAATATCCAGCTTCAGTGCATACAGCCCTGATTTCAGCTCCTGAAAATTCATCCATATTCTTAACTATTGCATCGATATCAAGATCATTTCCTAATGACATATTAGAAGAATGGATTTGGAATATCTCTTTTCTTGCTTCAGCACTAGGTGTATCAACTTTTATAAGACGATCAAGTCTTCCTGGTCTTGTTATTGCAGGATCAAGGATATCTTTTCTATTTGTACATCCAACAATCTTTACATTTCCAAGTGTTGAGAAACCATCGATTTCTGCAAGAAGTTGCATGAATGTTCTTTGAACCTCTCTTTCTCCTGAGGTTCCCACTTCTATCCTGTTTGCTGCGAGTGCATCAATCTCATCAATAAATATTATGCTTGGAGCTTTCTCTCTTGCAAGTTCAAACATCTCTTTGACAAGTTTTGCTCCTTCTCCAATAAATTTCTGTACGAGTTCTGAACCTACAACTTCTATAAATGTTGAGTTGGTTGAAGCAGCAACTGCTTTGGCCAAAAGAGTTTTTCCTGTTCCAGGAGGGCCATATAATAGCACTCCTTTTGGAGGCTGTATTCCTACTTTTTTGAATAATTCTGGCTTTATGAGAGGCATTTCTATGACTTCTCTTAGTTCTTGTTCCTGATTTTTCAGCCCACCAACTTCTTTCCAGCTCACTTTTGGCTTTTCAATTATTACGAACTTCTCTACGTTAAAGTTCTTCATCTTAGGAATTTTTTTGATTATAGTAAGGTTCTTTTGTTCACAAAGAACAGTATCTCCAGGATGAATTTCTGTTGCATCTTTTGATATGCCTACAACAAACTGATTAGAATTTGGTGCTCTTATTATACCATTATCACCTACGTGATCAATAAATTCACAGACCATGTATGGAACCTGCTTAAATCTGTCAAGCTCCATCTTTAATTGGGTCACAGTTTCTTTTAGTATCTTATTCTCTTCCTCGTACTGGTTTGCATCAGTACTGTATCCATACATTAATTTGTCCAGCTCATCTTCTTTTGTTGTCATTTTAATCACGTATGAGATTGACAATCATATATAAACCTTTTTGAATTAACTTGATTTATATAGATGTCTCAGAAAACTACTATTTTATGTTTAATTAATACTAATCTGAATGTTTTTTTTAAAGTTTTGCTTTAATCATTTTTATGGCCCTCCTTTTATTGAAAATTTCGCATGAAACACGATTGAAACCTTGTTTCAATGTGCGCAGAAATTTAAAAAATTTCTTTTCTTTTTTGTGGGGTTAAATACCCTGTCATTTGCTCCAGAGGAGTACTCTTCAAGCATGGCGAAATTTTCAATCCCTCAAACAGAAGGCAAAACACCCGGCTCTTTAGTTTTGGGAATAGCCATCTGTTTGAGTTATTTGAGGTTTTCTTTTTCTGTTTTTTTTGCTTTTTGTCATTAGACTGCGTTTATCAACGTTTGCAAACGTTTATCAACGACTACGTGACGCGTTTAGACGTGCGTTGAAGTTTTGGACGTTTTCAGACGAGAAAAATTTTTCAACGGCGTCTAGACGGCGTTGAAGTTTTATTCAACGTTTCTCAACGCGTTGATTTTTTTCTCTTTTTTGTTTGGTTTGTTTTTTGTTGTGTTTACATCAAAAATGAAAAAATATATATATGCCCTGGTTCACATATTTTATTATGGTGGGGTTTTTCAAGGCATTGTTAAGAAACAATAGTGGGCAAAAATCAACATATGTGAAACGGGAACTTTCTTCTATAAAGAAAAATATAATGTCTAGTTTCAAAAGGTTCAAGGCTGACATGGATAAACAATCCCAATGGATAAATCATCTTCACAGTAGCCACAAGAACCTGAATAGCTTGCATGAAGGCCATAAGGAGATACATGCTAAAGATATTGAACATTTACATTCATTGATAAGCAATCTTCATACAAATCACAGACACAACGAAGAAACCCTGAGACGGCTTGAAGATTCTGTCCGTAGTTCTTTTCAATCTTACAATAAATATCTTATAGATATATATCGTATAGTTCATGGTCTTAAAGAAGAGATGAAAGATCACTATGAAAAACATGAAAAAGAAGATGCCAAAAAAGTTGAGACTTTAGTGAGTTTGGATGGTGGTGTAAACAAGCACAATCACACTATAAACAATGGATCAAATCTCATAACATCAGGAACTTATGAGGCTGGATCTGCAAATAAGCTGGCAGAACAGCGTATTTCTGGTTCTTATGTACGGGAAACAGAATTATCTCAAGAAGAACCGTACACTTCTTTAGAGATATCTAATATTGCTTCAGATAAAGCAGAAAGTTCTGACAAGGGCCCTCTTATGAATATGTCTGATAAACTTACAAGGGCAGAGAAAAAGCTTATAGCTCACCTGATAAAGTCAGACCAGAAACTAAGCTACAAGGATCTATCCATGCTCTGCAATATATCTGTAAACACAGTAAAGAATCATATATGCAACATAAAGAACAAGGATTTTCCTCTGAAAGAATACAGCGATGACGGCAACATTAAAAGATATTTTGTTCCTGAAAACATGAAGCAAATATTGCTTTCCAAGCGATTTTAGGTTTTCTTATATTCTCGTCTAGAAAAATCATTTATTTTGTGTTTTTGTGAATGTCTTGACCTAGTGCCTAATTTTTATGCAGATTCATATTTTGACATATGTTTTGTTTTTCTTTAATGCTTTAACCTAAATCAGAAAAATATAAATACGTATGAATTAAAAATAACATAGATGAGCGAATTCCTATATAACCTGAAGAAATATCTCACATTTTCCGGTGAGGAGATAAGATCTATGCTATATATAATTCTATTATACGGCTTTATTTTAGGTTATAATGATGGTTATGTTGAATTTGTGGCTTCCAGATGGTTCTTTAACCTGTTTTCGTCTATACTTATGGCGGCTATAATAATCATGACTCATGAGCTTGGAAGAAAAGTTATTGCCATAAAGCTTGGTTATACTGCTGAATTCAGGCCAAACTGGATACTTATCGGAATAGCATTTTTTCTGGGGATGCTTAGCAAAGGAAATATAGCTTTGCTTCTTCCGGCAACAGGTGTTTTCATCACTCACCATGAGCGCATGAGGATAGGAAAATTTTTTTATGGTCATCATTATTTTGATAATGCATTTATTGCTCTTGCAGGCTGCTACGCCAATATAGCTGTTGCGATGCTTCTTAAGACATTTTCATTTCTTCCTAATCAGGAGATGATAGTTTTACTTATGCAGTTAAGTATCTGGTATGCAATATTCAATCTCCTTCCCTTTGACATAATATTTGTGCTTTTCAGGTTTGAGAAGGCTGATCTGAGAAAACATCCTGCTCCTCTTGACGGAACATATATGCTTTATGCTTCCCGGGTATTTTATGTATTCTGCATTGCGGCTATTGTTACAACTGCCATGCTTTTGTTTAACACCGGAATCCTGATATCTGTGATACTTGGAATCATAATTGCGATATTTACGAGTATTGTTTATGGAATATTCAGGGAAAATCTTACAGGCGGATGATTTATTAATAATCAAGAATGAAGTGAGATTTATGCCATAAGACTCAAAACTGATTTCTGCAGAAAATAGATTGCAACAGCAAACACAACTACGCTTCTTAATCCCAAGAGCATAAGAAACATGTAGATTATACATGCGATTTCTATATATGCATTTATGTCCCCCCAGAATCCCACGATCTTTATTCCAAGATATATCAGGAAAGGCAGGCTTGCTGAAGGAACAAGTATATTGAAATGAACCAGTAAAAAAACAGTTGCAGTTGCAAGATCCATAAGTCCGAATAATTTAATTATCATCTTATTTTCAAAATAATTACGAACTTATTAAAAATCATTCGCCAAATTGCAGAAAAGTTATATAAACCTTTGAAAAATCACGTTTGCATGATAAAAGATTTCACTCCCAGGTTATATCAGGAAACAATACTTGCAAGCTGTGTCCAGAACAACTGTCTTGTTGTACTTCCGACAGGTATGGGGAAAACTGCTGTTGCTTTTCTTCTTGCAGCCCAAAGACTGAACCATTATCCAAATTCCAAGATACTGGTTCTTGCTCCGACAAAACCTCTTGTCGAACAGCATCTTAACTCATTCATAAAACATCTCGATATTTCTGAGGATAAGTTTGAGCTTTTCACAGGAGCCATATCTCCTGAAAAAAGAGAAAAGCTATGGAAAAATTCTCAGGTCATATTCAGCACTCCGCAGACTATTGAAAATGATATAATTTCTGGAAAAGCAGATCTTTCTGATGTATCTCTTATCGTATTTGATGAGGCTCATCGGGCGACAGGAGATTACTCATATACATTTATCGCCAAACAATACAACAAAAAGGCATCTTATCCAAAGATACTTGCTCTCACTGCATCTCCTGGTTCTGACAAGGAACGCATAGATGAGGTCATAAAGAATCTTTATGTTGAAGCGATAGAAGTGAGAACAGAAGACGATCCTGATGTGAAACCTTACATACAGAAGGTCGATCTTGAGTGGGTAAAGGTAGATCTTCCTGAAAAATTTCTTCAGATAAAAAAATATCTGGAGGCGTGCTATAAATCAAAGCTTGACGGAATAAAAGAGATTGGCTTTCTTAATTCGTCACAGGTTAATTCGATAACCAAAAGAGAACTTCTTGGTGTCATGTCTGAACTTCACAAAGAGATCGCTTCTGGAAACAAGGAATTCTCGATACTTAAGGGAGTGTCTCTTGCAGCAGAGGCAATGAAAGCCCAGCATGCGCTTGAGCTTCTTGAGACACAAGGTATTTGGGCGCTAAACGCATATTTTGAAAAATTGATGAGAGAATCAAGAACAACAAAAGTGAGGGCTGTAAAGAATCTTGTCATGGACCTTAATTTCAGAAGTGCATTTATATTAACTAAAAATATGAATGATGACAAGATTGAACATCCAAAACTCTCTAAATTGATTGAATTGGTCAAACGTGAGTTGGGAGATGAAGACTCAAAACAGACAACAATTTCAGGCGATGTGATTGATAACAAAAAGAAGATGATCATATTCACACAATATAGGGATTCTGGTTCAAGGATAGTTGAAACAGTAAATAACATAAAAAATGTGGATGCTAGATTATTTGTGGGCCAGACCAAGAAAGGAGAGACAGGACTTTCGCAGAAAAAGCAGATTGAGCTTCTTGATTCTTTCAGGAAGACTGAGTTTAATGTGATTGTCATGACATCAGTTGGAGAGGAAGGCCTTGACATCCCGCAGGTTGATGTCGTTGTATTTTATGAGCCCATACCTTCTGCGATAAGGACTGTCCAGAGAAGGGGCAGAACAGGCCGTCTTGAAAAAGGAAAAGTAATAATCCTTTATGCAAAGAGTACACGAGATGAAGCATACATGTGGATCGCCCAGAGAAAGGAAAAACGCATGTATAAGATAATAGATGAGATACGGCGTGACAAGGGATTTGATTCTATAGGTGTTGTATCAAAAGACATATCTGATCTTTCCAAGCACATGGAAGATGAACGTTATTCGCAATCATCTCAGGAAAAAGAGGCTCGTCAAGTGGTAATATTGGCAGATGCAAGAGAGAAAGGTTCTGCTGTTATAAAAGAACTTGTAGACAAGGGTGCAAAACTTGAACTGAAAAGGATCGATGTAGGAGATTATGTATTAAGTGAACGTGTTGCAGTTGAGTTCAAGAATGTTCCTGATTTTGTTGATTCGATAATTGATGGAAGGCTTTTGCAGCAAGTAAAGTTCATGAAGGAAAAATACTCAAGACCTATAATAATTGTAGAAGGTACAGAAAATATGTATGCTGTAAGAAGAATACATCCTAATGCAATATGGGGTATGATATCAACAATTGCAGTAAGTTTTGGTGTTCCGATAATAAATACAAGGACATCAAAAGAGACTGCGGGGCTTATTTTCCTTATCGCAAGGCGTGAGCAGGAAAATGTCCAGAAACCGCTTCAGCTTCATGCTATAAAGCCATTAAGCATAAAAGAGCAGCAGGAATATATTGTTGCATCATTTCCAGGTATTGGATCAACTCTCAACAAGCCGCTTCTTGAAAAATTAGGTTCGATAAAAAATATAGTGAATGCCTCAGAAGAAGAACTAAAAAAGGTTGAAAAAATTGGAGACAAAAAAGCAAAAGAAATAAGAACTGTTCTTGATTCAGAATACAAAGGTGAGTGATATGGAAACTTCTATTGAATTTGGTGCAAGACAAGCGATAGTCAACTGCATAGATCTTAAGAAATATGATAAGTTATGTATCATAACTGATGAAAATTCCAAAGAGATTGCAGATGTTTTGTTTGTAGAGGCAGAAAACATCACAAGTAATATTTCTGTATTTGTCATGGAAGATTATGGCAAAAGAGATTCCAAAGGCATAAATCCATTAAGGTTTCCTGATGAGATGAAAGATGCAATACTTTCTTCTACAGTCAGCATCTATTGTGCAGGTTCAATGAAAAATGAACTTAAGAGTTTTAGAAAACCAATGCTTGAAGCTGTTGAAAAAAATGAAAAACTAAGGCATGCGCACATGCCTGGTATTACTGAAGAAATAATGAAGGATGGCATGGCATCTGATTATGCTAAAATTCAGGAAATGTCAAAAAAGATATTTGATTTTGTAAATGATGCAAAAGAAGTTCATGTAACAACAGATAAAGGAACGGACTTTACTGTTGAGCTTGGATTCAAGTGGATCATTTCTGATGGTGATCTTACAAAAAAGAAATGGACAAACTTTCCTGATGGCGAGGTCTTTACATGTGTTAAAAATATCAACGGAAAAGCTGTTATTAATGGTGTGTTAGGCGATTATTTTACGCACTTTGGAATTTTAGATCAGACTCCCTTGACTCTCATTTTTGAAAACGGATTTGTAACTGAGATTATCTGTGACAATAAAGAACTTGAAAACGAAGTGAAAAAATATTCAAAACAAGATGAAAATGCAAGTCGCATCGGTGAGTTTGCAATAGGAACAAACCTTGACCTTAAGAAACTTATAGGTAATCTGCTGCAGGATGAAAAATTTCCAGGAGTGCATATCGCGATAGGTCATGGTTATCCCGAAAAGACTGGTTCAGGATGGAATAGCGATGCTCATCTTGATTGTGTCATTCCAGATACGACGATAGTTGTGGATGGAAAAAAGATTATGGAGAAAGGGAAATTTCTTGATCTAATGCATAGCTCTTAATCTCTTGACCCTTTCTTCCATAGGTGGATGTGTAGAAAGAAGCCTTACAAGAGTATTTGCCTTGAAAGGATTTGTTATGAAAAGTGAGCTTGTTGATGGATTTCCAAACCTCATGGGGTTTCTTGATGATTCGTGATGTATCTTTTCAAGAGCAGATGCAAGTCCATGAGGGTTATGTGAAATTTTTGCTCCGCTTTCATCAGCCATGTATTCTCTTGATCTTGATATTGCAAGCTGGATTATCGTAGCGACAAGAGGTGTGACTATAGCAAGCACAAGAAGTTCTATCCCATTTCCGCCTCTGTCATCACGTCCTCCAAATCCTCCAAATAATGCGGCCCATCTTGCCATCATCGCAACATAAGATATTATCCCTGCGATAGATGCTGCTATTGTCTGTATTAATGTATCTCTATTTTTTATATGTGAAAGTTCGTGTGCTAAAACTCCTTTCAGCTCTGCATCTGTAAGAAGATCAAGTATGCCTTCTGTGCATGCGACTGCTGAATGTTTAGGATTTCTGCCTGTGGCAAAAGCATTAGGGTTTCCTGAAGGTATTATGTATACTTTTGGCGTTGGAAGTTTTGCGCTTCTTGCAAGTTCGGTTACCATTGAATAAAGTTTGTGAGATTTTGGAACCTCTTGTGCCCTATACATCTTAAGGACGATCTTATCAGAGAAAAAATAGGATGCCAGATTCATACCTAATACAAATACGATCGCAATACTTAGTCCTTGCATACCTCCGAGAAGATCACCCACCCAAAGCAAAAGCCCGGACAATGCTCCCAGAAGTATTACTGTCTTTATTTGATTTTCAATCATTTTACCAAACCCTCTGAGAAGATATAATTGAGATTGCTTTAAATATCTTTGCTTGAAATATGGCTGTTATCCAACTATCAATGATAACTTAATTTTTTTTAACAATTAAATATTTAAATGATAAGATTGA
>JBKHIF010000083.1:0-4931 GCA_046538795.1 Candidatus Woesearchaeota archaeon
GTTATTGCAAGTATCTTATTTATTGGTACTGAGCGGTATTTAATTAGGAATTCTATTCTTTTCGTAAGGACAGTTGTTTTTCCTGAGCCTGCTCCTGCTATGCAGAGTATCCTTTGAGAATTATCAATTATGGCTTTTTTCTGCTCATCATTATATTTTCCCAAAAAAAAATCAAGATTAGAAAATATCTTTTTATCTTCTTCAGTGATCTCAGTTATTTTTTTTATGCAGGTGCTAAAAGTCTCAAGTGTAGAACCAGTCTCATCAGGATTTGAAAGCTCAGTTCTGCCTTTTGCAGTAAGCATAATCACAGGCATAAACTTGTTCTGCGGAAGCTTTGATATCTCAATAAGTCCGTTTAATACCATCTTATCTACAAGATCATAGATGTCCCTATAATCATAAAGATCAAGCGCTCCAAAACCAAGAGAGCTGTCAAGTGAAAGACGCTTTATCCTTGATGTACTCTCACCTCTCAAGACCTCTGCAAGAAGCTTTCTTCCCACAGGATAATCCAGTTCATCAATCAGCCTTAACACATGTACATGGTCAGGAATCTGATTGTCCAGCACAGAAAGCTCTTTTTTTATACCCTCCGGAAGCTTAAGAGAACCATCTTCATCAAACTCGATATCCATCAAAATATAGGATAATAGATGATTTATATTTCTGTCGGTGGGTTTTACGGAAATGTTTTAAAGTTGCAAAAAATATATAAAGCATCCTTATACCTTAATTTATCATGCCAAGATGCAAGAACTGCGGCGCAGAGGTTGGGGATCAGGATGTCTTCTGCGGCAAGTGCGGAAATCCTGTCTCAGGAAAACCAGTTTCTTTTGATGAACCTGAAGAGATAAAACATGAATCTGAAAAAAAGGATAACACAGTCAAGCCGATCAAGAAAAAACAAGACCCTTTCGAGATAGAAGAGATGACTGAAGTTTACCACAGTTCTTCAAGAACAAAAAAAGCAAAATTATTCTACTATGCTCTTATAGGAATAATAATAATCGCTGTACTACTTACCCTTTACGGGCTTGGAAGAGAGCTTTTCACAGGATCTGATGAGACGCAAGAGCCTAAAAACTGCCCTTTTGAATGCTGCCTATCAGAAAATACTGACAATTATACTGCAAAAGCATGTTTAAATGAGTATGCATCATGCGAAAACAATGAATGCGTGCTTCCTGCCTGCGATTCTGAATGCTGTGAAGGTATCATGCATGAAGAAAAATCATGCGAAGAAGATTCCTTTTTTTGCGAAAACAACACATGCATAAGAAAAGACTGTCCTTTTGAATGCTGCACCCAAGGAGATGGATATGCATTAAAAGAATGTGAAAATCAGGGAAGCTGTGTAAACAACCAGTGCCTTCTTTCACCATGCCCAAGCGAGTTTGAGTGCTGTTATGACGAACTTGAATATGAAGATAAGGAATGTCCGGCAGGAAAAACTTGCGTAGAAAGAGAATGCAAAAACACAATAATAGAAATGATAAAAGGATATAAAGATACTATAGTAAGCCTTTTCAAGGCGTTTCTATAGTCGCTTCAATCTCCTTAATCCTTCTTTTAAGGTTGTCAATTGTCCTTGTGTTGTCCTGCTGCTTCATCATTGATCCGCACTCAGGGCATCTGAACTCAAATTCCATTGCAGAATCAAAGTTCAGCCTTGTACACATGTTTGGACATATGAAGTATGAATTAAGATTTGCAACCTCTTTATTTAGCCTTTCTTTAAGGACATCAACCTGATCGATCTTAATCTTATTGATAAGATACTTTACAGTTTTAAGATTAAGAGTCCAATAGCTTATATACCATCCCTTGATCTTGTCTTTTTTCCTTATATAGGTCACAAGGTTAAAAGTATGAAGCCTGTAAAGCATGTTTCTTACCCTGTTTACCTCTTCATTAAGAGCTTCAGCTATCTTGAATTCTGAAATATTGCTTTTCCCCTTTAGATACTCGACCACAGGTATGACATCTTCGCCTACCACCTGCACGATAGTATCATGTATCATCTTGTTTGTCAATCGCATTTTCACAACACATCCCCCGATTTGTTATAAGTATAATATTGAAATTACTAGTATATAAATGTTTTGATTTTTGTTGCTATTTATGAGTAGTTTTGAACAAATTTAACTAAAATCAGCATACATGGATAAGATTAGATAACTCAGATTTCCCCCTCGCTAAAACATATTTTTAGGCTTATTCATTTATATAACTTTTGTTTAAGCTATTGATTATTGATAAAATGCCAAGAGATATTCCTTTATATCGCAGTAATATTTCCGGGTATCATCGTCCAGGCTTGAATTTTCATAAATCCTATCTATTAGCATCTCAATATCAGAAAGCTTGTCAGAAGATATCATTTTTTTCATGTGAAATAATTTTGTTTTTGAGATTATGTCCTTAATTCTTCTATTGTTTAGTTGGCTTGTTTCACTTTCCCTGATACTGATAAATACTTTTGAAATTTCCCTGTATATTCCGGCAAGTTGGTTTGAAGGATTCATAGAATTGATATATGAAAAAATTTTAAATGAGTCTATATAATTTTGACATCTTATGGCAGATTCACCTTTACCAAAAAGTTCTTCTTCAGAAAATTCTTTGTAATGATCAATTTCGTCTTTAACTTGATCAAAAATATCTATTATTTGAAAATCAGGCAATTCATTCATTTTTACATTTCCATCTTTTATTTTTTAAAGATCAACTACATAATCTTTTACAGGCAGCTCAACCTGTGTTGTCTTATATTCCTGTTCATCAAGAAGCGGTCCTGATAAATTTTCTTGTCCCTTCTTAACCAGCTTTTTGTAAAGATAAGGCAGTTCCTGATCTATTATGCCTTTAAGAGATAAAAGCTCTCCGAAAGAAGCCTCCTTAGCAATCGCGTCCTGTGAAAGATTAGCTCTCATTGCATCTATATCACCAGTCTCAGATATAGGTTTTGGAGAAAGCCTCCAATATCCTCCGAAATGATGTATGTTGATTCTGCCGTCTTTTGTCTCTTCCAATGCAACTACATATCTCATGCATCCATCATGAAAATCATTGTCTTTTTCTGAATAGATAGGTTTTGATGGAACAAAAGGCTCTGCTATTAATCCAGGAGAATAATCAAGTTTTTCAGGATCTATGTTATCCAAATCAAGTATAGTTACATCTTCTCCCCTTGCGCCTTTTGAAGGCTTTACAACTATATACTGTGGATTATATTCATCTATCAGGTCTTTTATGCCGTTTTCAGTATATTCATAGCTTTTTGCCTTGAGATATCTCTGGTCGCTAAAAATTTCATCTGTACAGCTCTTATCTTCAAGAACATCCTCTAATCCAACAAGGTTGTCTGCAATATTTCCAAATCGTTCTTCCCATTCTGGATGAAGGTCTGAATAATTCTCTTTATTGTTTCCAAATTTTCGCTGTATGTAAGGAATCTTGTCTTTTGAGATCTTATCAAGGATAATATCTGATCCTTCCATCCTTGAGTTAGGTTTTCCTGCATCCTTAAGCCGTGCAGAAACATATGCCAAAGGAGCATTGCCAAGCCCTTTGAGATAATCTCTTAAAGCCTTATCACAATAATTGTCATCAGGTGTATTTTCTGAAGGAGGGCTGGTAAGTCCAAAGCCTCTTGTTCCTGAATTAATCCCGTTTATTTCTATTATCTTTGCATAGTTATCAGGAGTGACTTTTATATCAAGACCCAAGACTGCAAAAGATTTCAGGGAATCCATATCATAGAATTCATCAGGTTCTTTAACAAAGACAGATGGTTTAAGCTCAGGCTCCTGATACGATCTTTCTGGATGATTATATAAGTCTCTATTTACCATGTCTTCAAGAATTATTTCTCTCTCATCTTGAGTTGTCAGGTTCATTTCATATATAGGTAGTGAGAAATTATTTAATAAATTAATCCAAAATCAACCAAGATTCAGTTTTTGTACAGCTTCTTCCAAGCTTATGACATTAGATTCATCTACAGCTTCGATTTCATTAGGAACAATGCAAAATGAATTTTCTTCTGGTGAATTGACAATTAAATCTCTTATTGCAAAGATGTTTTCAGGTTTTGCTTTTTCCCTTGTCCTTTTTATGGACGCTGTCAAGCATTTTCTATTATATGCTCCGCCAAAATAAAGATCATCTGAAGAAAAATCCATAAGCTGGTTTTCATACAAAGGATCTCCTCTATTATATTGTGTAAATATGACCCTGTCAAGAAGACCCTTTTCTAAAAGAAGACTGCTTGAAGCTGCATAGTGATGCACTGTGTCAAGAACAACAATTCCTGTTTTTTCAGGATCACGTTCCATTTCAAGAAATTCAATAAGTTTTTGAACATAATCATCTGATTCTTGTTTTACAAATTGTCCCAAAAGACAATCCTTATGTGTTAACTGAAGATAGAATGGATGTGTAAGCATAACTGTTTGGTTTGCTTTTTTTGGCTTTTCATAGGCATCTTCATGTTCTAAGCAAAGCCTCAACAATTCGTTATCATTTGCAAACTCATATCTGCTGCTTGCATAAGAAGATGGAACAGTTATATTTATTTTAATATGATCTTTAAACTCACTAAAATTATTGTTAACTGCAAATTCATCATTTTCAGAAGACATCCTTGAAGGAAAACTAGCATAGACATCATCATTTGACCTGTTAAATTTCCTCTTTTGCCTTTTAGCAAACAACATAGTCCATGAAATTAATGATCTGTTTTTAAATCTTTCCACATTTATTACTCAGAAGGGGTTATTCTGCACATTTATTATCTAAAAGAGAAAGATTAAAATAATAATCCTTATTTTTTCAGAGAAAACGGGCTCGTGGTCTAGTGGCTATGATGCTGCCTCGACACGGCAGTGGTCGCCAGTTCAACTCTGGCCGGGCCCATTATATTTCTA
>JBKHIF010000021.1:0-20141 GCA_046538795.1 Candidatus Woesearchaeota archaeon
TTATGATGGTCTTTTAGGTTGTGTAAGTTATATTTAAAGCTTTTGATGAACCGACTTTAAGAAAGCGCAATCATATATCAATAGAGTGCGAAAAGACATAATCGGCTTTTCCTGAATTGATCTTCGAAAGCTTTATTGAAAGAAGATCTTCCATCTCTTTTTTATGTCCTGCTCCAACTACAGCAAGTATCTTTTTTTCAGAGAATTTCTGTGAGAGCATAAGAAGTTTTTTTATCATGTACTTGTTTCTGTCTTCTACAAGAACCTTATGAAAAGTAGGATAGCGATTTTTTGTTTTTTTAAGGAGCTTTTCTACGATTTCCGGTGCAGGAACCTTGTTTAGGTCCATGTTTTCGATGCCAAGTTCTTTTGCATCAGAATTTTTTGTGAAAACCCCTCTGATTATATCCCAAAGAATTCTCATTTTTTCCTTGAATTTCATCTCTTTGGATATTTTTTTCAGGGTGATATTGACATCCTGATCTATAAGTGCAACCTGGAGATTGTTCTTTTTTGCAAGCTTCACCGCAGTCAGCATATCGCTTCCTGCCTGTGTGTTTACTGCCTTTCCTATTCTTTTCTGGACCATTGATGCAATATATGCAAAAACAAACCCTGTAATTCCAATCTCTTTTACAAGTCCGATGTTTTTTATTGAAATTCTGTCTTGTCTTTTTTCAAGAAGAGTTTTTAATCTTTGAAAATCAAGCTCAACTGCAACAATATCAGGTTTTTCTGTCTCTATGAATTCTTTGATATTTTTTACGCTTTCCCGGGCAATATGCGATGTTCCTATGAAATGCACATTATTTACAGATGTCATTTTTATTTATCTAATAATTTTCACGTCTATAAATCCGCTGGTTTGCACAAGACTATAATAATCTTTGCCTTAAATTTAGTTTCAGGCAGATTTCATATTATCGTGTCGTCTTTTTTTCACATAAAAGAAAAAGCTGTTTATGAGCAATATGCCTCCCATTATAAGAACTGCGGTGTATAATGAATATGATTCTGCAAAAAATCCTGCCACAGGAAGTATTATTATCTTTCCTATAGATTTCAGCTGTTCAAGTATGGAGCCTAATGTCGCCCTGTTGAAACTCTTTATTCTTGTATGAAAATAATTGTTTGCAATCGGGCTTCTTATATTTTCTATTATAAGAATTGCAAAGAACAATATTACTCCTATTATTGATACAAACCCAAGGCCTATTATTACAGCAGGGATAACTGCGAGAAGTGACAAGACATTTATTGTCTTTCTTTTTCCGAATCGATCTTCGATAAGATATGAATACCTGACAGCAAGCGCAGTCAACGCAAGAGATCCGGCATATATGAAGCCGAACCATTCTATGGGGATATTTGCATTTGTCATGTAAGGCTGTATAAACTTATTGAGTGCAGCAAGAACGCTTGTAAAGATCATTATGTTGATTGTTATTCTTCGAAGAGACTTGTTTGTTGCAATCTCTATTAATGATTCCTTTGCATGGTTAATAGAACTTTTGAGATTTATTTTTTCTTTTCGTTCTTTTATGTCTTCCCATGAAATGGCCAGAATGAAATTTATAAATGCAGGAACTGCTGCGATAAAAAACACCCATGAATAGCCAAGCCGGGAAGCGATCATGCCTCCTGCTGCTGTTGCTATCGATTCTCCTGCACGAGCCCAGAATTTCTGTTTTCCTTTTACTTCTGTGTATTTTGGAACCCCTTTACGCTCTTTGTTTTGTTCAAGATAATCAAATACAAAAGCAGTTTCAGTTCCTGATCTGAACGAATTGCCTATTTCAAACATAAACTGTGCAAGAACAAATAGCCAGAAGCTTTTTGCAAAACCAAATATGATAAATGAGAGGAATATGCCAAATTTTGAGATTATCACGCTTTTCTTCTTTCCGTATAGGTCTGCTATTATCCCTGTTGGTATTTCAAGAAGAAAGCTTGCGATGCTTCCAATGGTAAAAACCCAGAAAATCTGCTGATAATCAAGGTTCTGGGCCTGAAGAAATACTATGAGTATAGGTGTAAAATATGTCTGGTTCTTAAGAAATGATGTGATATAGAATTTTTTTATCTGATCCATGCTTTTTATGAAAATGTTTTTTTTTAAAAATATTATCAATATGTATGAAGAAATATTTTAGAAACAACACAGCAAACACATATTTCCGAAAACTATTTAAAGACCCGGGTTCTTTCCTTTACCATTTGATAATGGGAGTGTGTTTACATGCTTAAGATGAAGAGAATTTCAGAAGTATATGATATGAAGGTCTTCACTGATGGTGGTGACTATTTTGGAGATATTGAGGAGTCTATCGTCACCAAGAACAGGATTTTCGGATGGAGAGTTAAAAGCACTAGAAATTCTTATCTTAACAAGGTTCTGGGTTCAGCTAAAGGAGTGATTGTTCCTCATCAGCTTGTAAAAGCGATAGGCGACATAATGATAATTTCGAAATCAGCAGTTCCAAGCTATAATCCTGAAGATGAAGAATAAGAGGTTATTATTAATCCAATTCTTGATTTAATTAAAAATAAATTAAATAGATTAATTTGTGTTGATTTTGTAATCCTGCTTGTGTATTTGATTTTACTAAAAGAGCTCTACAATTAAATAGATGGTCATGAAACTTGCTTATAATTCAAAAGGCTAAAAAGAGATTTCTGCTATCAATCGTAAGCTTCAACAGAATTAAATAATGATTCAAGCCCTTTTTTCAGATTTGTTTTTTCTGTTATCATATCATGTACTTTTGGTTTTATTACCCAAAAATTGTCATGATGAATCTTTGTATTTACAAAAAAGATCTTCAGGTTATCATGTTTTATATATTCTTTCCATTCTTTTAGAAGATGGTTGAAATTAGCTTTGGTATTAAACGTGATTATCTCTATGATAGCTTGTTTGTCTTTTATGCTCTTAAGTTCCTTGGGATCAAGTTTTGATGTTATTATAATTTCAGAATCTTTGTCCTTGTATTCTGCAACCAGATGAAACTCGGTTTTCTCATTTATCTTTTTTAATTTGCCAGTAAAAAGATCCTGATGTTTTATCCTTTGCGTGATCCAATCCTTAAGTGCGAAAGTTGCCATTTTTAGAGAGCTCACCCTCTTTTATTTTTAATATTTTTGAATTTATCTACATAAAAAGCTTTGATTATCAAAAAGAGTTAAAAAATATGAAGCAAAAAGCATTTCAAGAATATCAGTTAAGTGCTTCAAGGCCTCTTTTTTTTATTCTCATGTATGTAAAGCCATTTCTTCTTTCAATCTGTTTATGGACGAGAAAGTTATTTTTCAGACTTACAGAATTAATAGTATCTCTCTCGACGAATATTTTGTTATATCTCCCGTTTTGGTGAAGTTCAATAAATGTCTTCATTATACCACCCATAGAAGTAACAAGTCTATTTCTTATAAAAACTTTTATCATTACTTTTACACAATGAAATTCTTTTGACTAATCAACAGGGAGAACAACAATTTTTATCCGAATGATAGATAAAGCTTAAATATATGCTTATTCTAAGCATACTCATGAGTGGGAAGAAGTCAGGTTCTAATAAAGTAAAATCTTCTAAAAATAGTGCTGCATCTAAGAAAAGAAATAATAATCCTGTTTCTGAGACTTTTCAGAAATCCGGAAAGGCTGCTAAGCTCGATAAAAAAAATAAGAACATACAAATCCAAAAAGCAGAAGATATTACATCAACAAGAGACATAATAGATGATGATAACCGTTATAATGAAGAGATGAATGCTATCAACTCAAGCAGGAAAGAGAAACTTTTGGTAGGAGGCGTAATTGTTGCCATAAGCCTTATACTTATAATAGTGCTTGCAAGAAGTTATATTGTTCCAAAAGATGATGCATCTGAACTTTCTGGTGCTGTCGTCGGAGATTCTGATGCTTATGACCTAGATGGTTCTGTTCAGGATGATTCTGGAGATGAGAATATTGAAGGCTCTTCAGGAAAGATAGTTGATGTTCATGAAAGCAATATTAACTCTCCAGATGAAATTGATTCTTCTAAAGTTGATCCTAAGACGAGCATGGATGAATCTGATGAAGAAACAGGCAATCCGGCTGATACTGAAAACCTTGAGGAAGAAGAACTCTTAGGTCCGCTTGATGAAGACATTGCAGGATACTCATTAAGGCCTGCATGCAGCAAGGGATATCATCTTGCAGAAGTATATTATGAATTCAGCGATCTTCCAAGCTATGTCACAATACAGGTAAGGAATGATTCAGAACATGGGTCAGAATTTGAAGATTTGGTTGAAGAACGCGGAGAACTCAAAAAATACACTTATTTTTATGTTTGCAACGAGTGCCCTGTTGGTGATGAAGTTCAGATATTGGCAGGAAATGATTATTCAGTAAGGCTTAAGATTGACAGGTTTAACGATATATCATACAGTGAAGTATTAGGTTTTTCCACAAAAGATGATTCTCCTTACATGACAAAGATATGCAGTTCAAAAGACATAAAAACTGGATGTGAGGATACAGAATCTAGTCCAAATCCTAAAATAAGATCAAAGGTCACATATCAGGGAGAAGAATACTATGAAAATTGTGTCAACAATACCCATACTGAAGAATTTTGGTGTGAAGGTGATGAGATAAGAAAAGATGTTGCTTCCTGTGATCGCTTTTGCTGGCTTGGAAGATGCATGTGATTTTTTTATCACTTTTTATCATTTTTTAAATATTACAAATTATTATGAGGGGGTATGTATTATGACAAAGTCTCTTTACATGGACGACATGTTTCTGAAAGAATTTGATGCAGTGGTCAGATTTGTAAGCGATGGAAAATATATAATTCTTGACCAGACCGCTTTTTATCCACGTGCAGGAGGAGTGGATCATGATACAGGAAAGATCAAAACAGAAGACGGAAAAGAGTATGATGTTGTTTTTGTCGGAAAATTCAATGGCGAAATAAGCCATGAAGTTGACAAGCAAGGACTTAAACAAGGAGACAAAGTCCACTGCACACTTGACTGGGAAAGAAGATACAGACTTATGAGATACCACACTTCTGCTCATGTATTAAGCGCAGTATTTGCAAAAGATGCAGGAGCTCTTATAACAGGAAACAGCCTAAATACTGAAAAAGGCCGCATTGATTTCAGCCTGGAAGAATTTGATAAGGAAAAGCTTGGGCAATATTTTGACAAAGCAAACGAGATCATACAAAAAGACTATCCTGTAAAAATTTATAACATGGACAGAAGCGAAGTTGAAAAAAAGCCAGAGCTTGTGAAACTTGCAAAAGGCCTTCCTCCTAATATAGATGTTTTGAGGATAGTTGATATCTCAGGCTATGATGCCCAGCCAGATGGAGGCTGCCATGTAAAAAGCCTCAAAGACGTAGGAAATATAGTATATCTTAAGGCAGAAAACAAAGGAGCGAAAAACCGAAGAGTTTATTACACACTTGAACCATAGGTGATTGACATGTCGATCAATTATTCTATAATAAAAACAAAACTTGGATTTTTTGGACTTGCTTTCAATGATAATGGTATTATCGGAACTGTTCTTCCCAAACCAGAAAAGATGGAGGTGCAGATGGAACTTGCAAAAATGTTCAAGAACAGCAAAGAAGAATATCTTGTCCAGAAAAAGCCAGAACCTAAGATGGAAAAGATATTTCAAAATTATTTTTCAGGAAAAAAAGTTGACCTTACCAACCTTCCTGTGGATGTAACTGGCACAGATTTTGAAAAGAATGTCTGGGCAGCTTGTCTTGCAATACCTTATGGAGAAGTGAGAAGCTATGGCTGGATTGCTGAAAAGATAAACAGGAAGAAGGCATCTCGTGCTGTAGGAAATGCTCTTGGAAAAAATCCTGTAGCTCCTATCGTGCCATGTCATCGGGTGATAGGAAATGACAACCTTGGAGGATTTTCTTCCGGGCTTTCTCTTAAAAGAAAGATGCTTGAACTTGAGCATAGTTCTGGATTCAGGTTGTTTTGACAGATATCTCGCTGAAAGCATTTCTATTTAATTCAATTATTTAATATTTTTAACAAGTTTTTTATATATATTTAAGTTATTATTTTGCATGGTTGGGGGAAATTTGAAGAAATCTTTAGTGGATATAGTATTGGTTGCAGCAGCTGCATTGTCTCTTTCAACATGTAGTAATCCTTTGAATTATAAAGATAATGATCAGATTACGCAGGAAGAGCCAGGCACAAATCAGCCAGATTATCCTGCAAGAGCAGTACTTCAACCAGAGGAATATCAGGAGGTACTTGATGCCAATGTTTCAGGTCATTATGCTCATTATATTCCTGAAGATGAAATTAAACTTGCCTGGGATGACGATGAACCCGCATTTATTTATAATATATATTATAAGCCGTTGGAAGAAAAAGATAACCCTTATGCGTGGTCAAGGATGAACAGATCATCCATGAAAAGTTATACTTTACCTGAAGTTCCTCAAGGTATATACATCTTTGGTGTTTCCTCTGTTAATTCATTGAATGTGGAATCAGAAATCCATTCGTCTCTGGATCCAGATGCATCTAGGGGTGAACACATAGGTTTGGGTTCATGGTATGTTGTAAGGATGTTCCATCCGGTTGATACTGATCAAAGTCGTTATGTTTCAGCAGATGAGATGCGATCATACATAGATGATTTTCAAGATGGAGAAGTGACGCTTGCAAATCTGGTAATTGCATGCGACATATATAATAGTCAGTGATAACGTGAAAAAGATTATTTTTATGGGAATTTTTGTATTGTTATTATCTGCTGCATACGCAGCAGAATATGATTGCTCAAGCTGTGATGACTGTAACAGCACTATACAAGAAGCTGTTTCAGGAGATGTGATATCCTTGACGCAGGATATCAGTAAGGCTTTTGGTAGATGTATTGAAATTGGTCTTTCTGGGATAACTCTTGACTGCCATGATCACACAATAGGTGGGCTGGGAAACCAGAACTATCGTCATGAAGGGATACATGTGACAGGAAATGACAATACCATACAAAACTGCAATATTGAAGGTTTTCTTACAGGAGTAAATCTCGAAGGTGCTGATGACAACACTATAACATCTATAACATCAACAGGAAGCGAGACATCTTTATTTCTTAATCAAGGATCAGGAAATACTATTGAAAATTCAGTACTTGATAATCTCAAATTAGGCTTATCGCAAGAAATACATTGCAGCAATATCATTGAAAATGTGCTTGATACTGAAAATAAGCCTTTTGAATTCATAACCGAAACAGAAACAATTATAGAACAAGAATTTTCTTCGTTGATATTATGTGATGCTGATGGAGCTTATTTATCTTCCATAGAAACTAACTTGCTAAGCATATACTATACAGATAATTCTGATCTATCCGGCATAACAACAAACGGAATGTCGATATCTCATTCAGCAAACATTGTTCTTGATAATATAGAATCTGTGAACTCTGGATATGGTATTTTCATAAGCGATTCAGATAATGTCTTGATTTCAAATACAGTACTAAGCAATAACCAATGGGCTGGTATAAGACTTAACACATGTACAGACATAGTGATAAGGGATTCAGAAATTACAGACAATGACCTTGGATTTTTTTTCAGTGCTTCGGATGAGATAAAAATATTCAACAACAGGATAGGAAATATCGAAGAAACTTATTCATCACATTCAAATTCAGATATATACTGGAATACTACTCTTGATCCTTCAGAAAGAAGCATAACAGGAGGGTGGCTAGGTGGAAATTACTGGGAAGGATTCTCAGAAACGTGTGATGATATTAATGAAGATGGAATTTGTGATAGCTCATATGAATTGGATTATCTTCCTCTTACTGATTATGAAGTTGTTTGTGAAACAAGTGCAGATACAGATGGAAATAATAAGATCGATATGGAAGAACTTATGGCATACATAATCCTTTGGAAACAAGGAAATATTTCTATGCCTGATTTGATGAGAGCAATAGCATTCTGGAAAGCAGGGGTGGGGTGTTAGTATGAAAACGTTTTTGTTGAGTTTGTTTGCAGTGTTGCTTGTTTCTGCTGTTATGGCTGATTCAGGCATAGAAAGGATAATGCCTGCTCAGGCAGAAAGATGTTCTAATGTAGAAATTGAAATCATAGTTTCTGTGGATGAAGATACCTTTTATGCAATTGATGAAGAAATTCCTTCTGGGTGGGATATTGATGATCCTGGCTTGGCAGATGAGACACAAGAAAATCATCTTAAATGGCTTGTGCTTTCAGGAGCAGAAGATATAAACTATAAGTATAGATTAAATGCACCTTGTAATAATTTTGGAATTCATGAATTCAATGGCAAATACATGTTCGGATCAGATTCAGAAAGCAGCACACTTTTTGGCACAATCGAAATTGTACCTGAAGATTGTTCATATTCAAAATGTATTGGGGAGGATCCTTTGAAAGGGATTGATCCTGTTGTGTGGGAATAAAAGTGAAACAGATAATAATATTTTTATTGTTGCTCATGGCAGTTTCTGTATATGGTTCAGATGTTACAAGAACAATCTTAAGAGATGGAAATGACCTTACTGTTTTTCTTGAAGTTTCTATCGAAAATAATGAGACATTTTATTCTATTGATGAAACTTATCCTTGTGAAATTAAAGATGTTTCTCATCATGGCGACATTACTGAAGAAAGCCATGTGAAGTGGCTATTTTTTTCAAAATCATCTTTAGAAATTGTTAATGTAACATATAACTACACCCTTGACTGTGGACTTGGAAAACATAATTTTTCAGGAATATATATGTTTGAGTTTGACATAGAAGAAAACATTATTCAGGGTAATTCATCTGTTGCTTTAAAAAAACCTGCAGAATCTCCTGAGATAAAAAACAAAGTAAAAGGCAACATATCAAACATTACAACAAACATTAACCTCTCGATGGAAATTGCAAATATTTCTGAAAATTTAAGTGAACCGACAGAAATAATGTTTCGCCAAGAAGATGAAGTAATAGTTGAATTCACGTTTGATTTTTCAAGATACAACCTTTCATTGGAAAATATCTCTTTGGAAAAGCAGGACGATGAAGATTTTGGATTCCTGATAATCTCAAATCTGGATATTAAAAATTCTGAAAAAACAATTTATCTGGATAACATAAATGGAAACAGAGTATGCATAATAGACAAAAATCATGTAACTCTTTCTGATTTTACTGAAAATTGTTCCTCTGAACAAGAAAAATCTTTAATATGCAATGGTGTTGAAAGTGAAGGATATACTTGTACAAAACAAGGTAGCCGTTTCAAGGTCAAAGGACTCAAGCATTCTGCTGTGAAGGAGTATATCTATGAAACTTATGATAATGATTCAAGTTCAGGAGATGATAATCAAGATGATGGCTCTGATGATACAGGATCATCAAGAAAAAGATCTAATACAGGAGGGGGTTCGGGAGGAGATATATATATTTCACAAACAGATGATGATTATCCCGACTCAGCCGATATCCTGAGCTATTTTATTCCCTCTATCCGATCAAGTTATAATAAAAGTATATTTTCAAATAAGATTCCCCTTAATTCAGTAAACATTAAAGTGTTGGATGAAGTTAAGAATATTGATCTTGAAATCATAATATTTAATGAAAATTCTTATGATACAGATGAAAATGAATATGTTTTGTATTTTTTTAAGATTAAATCAAACATTGATGATTCTTTGGTAGGTGGTCTTGATATTCATTTTTATGGACATAATACTGGAGAAAAGCATGTACTCAAGGCAAATATTGAAGATAAGTGGATAAATCTAAATTCAGAGATTACAAGAAAAGATGATGATTATAAATATTATAAAGCAGAATCTGCCAGATTCACTGAGTTCGTGCTCATATCTGAAAAAGAAAAAAATGCTTTCAAAGATGATTTTGGTGAAAAAAAAGACCGAATAACAGGTGATGTGACAGAAGATGTAAATTCTTCTAAAAATAATGGGTATGGTCATAATAATTCTGTCATTGACCAGAATCATTATGAAATCAAGAATTATAATTTTATTTTTGTAATAAGTGCGTTGATATTAGGTATTGTTCTTGCAGGAATATTATTATATAAGAAAGTTAATAATAGCAATACTGATTAGGTTTTTGTTTTTTTTATGTCAAGCTAATTAAGATGATTTATTATGAAAAGGCTGTTGTTTATCTTGCTGCTTTTGGCAGTTCCTGTCTTAGGTTCAGATGTTACTAGGACAATTGTGGAAAATGAAAATAATCTTACTGTATTTCTGAATGTAAGCATAGATAATCAGGAAACTTTTTATTCTATAGATGAAACATATCCATGCCAGATCATGAATACGTCAGGTGATCTTACTCAGGAGATGCATGTAAAATGGGTGGTAATAGAGAATGCCTCAAATACCAGTTACAATTATTCTATAAGATGCAATCACGAAGAATACAATTTTTCAGGAATATATATGTTTGAGTATGATACACAAGAAAAATTTATCTCAGGAGTAGATTATATTAATTTGTCTATTCCTGCAAACCAAAAAATACATGATGCCGATATTGATGAAAATGGCATAATAAGTACTCAAGAGATAACTGCATACATTGTATCATGGAAAACCAGTTATGAAATTTCTTTGCATGAACTTATTACAGCAGTTGAGATCTGGAAGAGTAACTGAAATTTCTTTATGTTTTTTAATCGAAAGATATAAATATGGCTTTTCTCATAAATTACTTTTAAAAGAGGTGCACTTGATTGAATCTGAAAAAATTTAGCATGTTGCTTTTCATAATCGGAGTACTTATATCTGTCTTTTCAGGTTCTTTTGAAATAGTGCAGGATATGCGGGTTGTAAAGGTCGTATTTCTTATATTCCTTGGCGTGATAATAGGACTTCTTAATGTTAATGAAGATCAGGAAACAGATTTTCTTATAGCCTGCATCGCATTCATAATAGGATCTCAGGCCATTATATCAGTCATGCAAAACCTACATCTCTTGAATAATTTAGGGATAATGCTTACAAATCTAATGATATTCATATCTCCTGCCGCAGTCATAATCGGCCTTAAGAAAATTTTTATGTTCGCTTCAGAATCTGATGTTGATCTAAGAATAGATCCGCCTAAAAAGATTGAAAAGAATAAGCTTGAGCAGTTTTGGGATATTGTTCTTCTAGTATCAATATCTTTTGTATTCATAATACTTATACTTGACTCGAGTTTCTTTGATGTGTCTAATATAAGAGAGTTCATAGATACTACTGATTTTGTGATAAACATAATATTTGTGATAGACCTGGTTGTTCTTTATAGGAAGTCAAGAGGGTTTGTTGATTTTCTAAAAATAAACTGGATAGATGTAATCGCAGTCATACCTCTTGGTTCTTTATTCAGGGTTGCAAAAGTCATAAGAGCAGTAAGGATAGTAAAGATTCTTTCAAGAGGAAGCAAGGTATCAAGAATTGCCAAAGTTTCGTCCTCTACTGTAAAGACAAACAGGTTTTTCAAATTCTTTTCAAATAATTCAGGTTTCAATAAATATGTTGATTATGATGATTCTGGCAAGACATCAGTAAAAAAAGCAAAAGATAAGAAAGCATCGAAAAAAACAACTAAGAGATCACCTAAATCCAAGAAGAAGTCCTTCGCCAGAAAGGCAAAAAAATGAAAACTGCCTTTTTATTCTGGATTCCATAAAACAAATCTGACATTTAGAAAATGAAATCAAAAAATGCTCCTCCATGGTACAGCCTCTCTCGATTTAAGCTTCTTGGGGCAATGTTTACATTAGTTGGGACAATAATAGGTGCAGGGGTTTTGGGAATACCATATGTAATAGCTCAGTCTGGATTCTGGCTGGGCATAATGGTAATCTTTTTTGTTGCTTTTCTTCTCTACATAATTTATCTTTATACAGGAGAGATTGTATTAAGGACAAAAGGAAAACACCAGCTTCCCGGATATGCAGGAATATACTTAGGAAAATGGGGTCAGAGAGGGATGTCTGTAGCTCTCACGCTAAGCATTTATGGTTCGTTAGTTGCATATATCTTTGCAGGAGGAGAATCCCTAAGAAGCCTTTTAGGAGGAATAATAGATATTCCATCATGGGCATTCAGCATAGCTTTTTTCATGGTGCTGTCAGCCATAATTTTCTTTGATATAAATACGCTGTCTGAATCAGAAATATCTGTATCTTCGCTTTTGATCATAGCTGTACTTGTAATATTCCTTTTTTCAGCAGGACATATAAATCCTTCAAATTACACTGGTTTTGATGTCAAGAATTTCTTTTTGCCTTATGGTGTTGTGCTTTTTGCATTCTTGGGTTTTGTAGGTATTCCAGAAGCTTCAGAGATACTAGGTAGAAAGAAGAAAAAACTTAAGTTTGCAATACTGCTGGGGATATTTGTACCTTTGGTAATATATCTTATTTTTGCATTTACAATCATAGGTATGATGGGAGCAAACACTCAAGAGTTAGGCACTATAGGAATTGAGGCTCTGATTGGCGCAAAGGGGATAATTATCGGAAATCTTTTCATGCTTTTTGCAATATCTACTTCTTTTTTGGCATTGGGATTTGGCCTAAAGGAATATTATTACTTTGATAAGAAATTCAGCAATATAAAGTCTTGGTCAATAGTATGTATCGTTCCATTTATTGCATATTTTTTAGTGAGATTATGGGCATCATTTACAGACGTGTTGGCATTCAGCGCAATAATATTTGGCGGAGCTCAGGCTATAATCGTAATCCTTACTGCTCTTCGTGCGCAAAAATTGGGAAAAAGAAAACCTGAATACGTTGTTCCCATAAATCCTGTTATAGCGACAGTCCTTATAGGATTCATTGTTGCAGGAATGCTAAGCCTCATATTTTAAAATGCCAAATAATTTTTAAATAGATTGATCATTCTTTTTTGCATGAAGAAAAAGACGATAACGAACATCTGCTTTTTTGTTCTTGTAATCTCATTTTCTGTACTTTTGGTAACTTCATCTATACTCAATTCAGTATATGATCTTTCCTTCTATGAAAAACAGTTTGATTCTCTGGAAAAAGTGAGAGCTGTAAATCCCTTTGAAAAAACTCTCATGGTACTTTGTTATTTTGAAAATGACAATGAGTATATAGACCAGTCATCAGTCGTTTTTCTTGATGAAAAATTTGAATCTGGTGAGATTGAGCATCTAAAAGATGTGAAACTTGTCTTTTTTGTAATCTCTTTTGCATATGATGTGAGCCTTATTGTTTCCATAATCACCTTAGGGCTTGCTCTCTTCATGATATTTTTCCACGGCAAAAAAGAGAAACAGGGTTATTTTTTGAGGAAATTCTTTCTGAAAAGCCTTGGGTATTCAGGAATACTTGTAATCCTTGTTTTTGGAATATTGGGACTTGGAGCTTATTTCAGCTATGATTTTATTTTTGACAAGCTCCACGAACTATTATTTAGAGATGGTTCTTGGATCTTTTCAGAAAACAGTCTTTTGATAAAACTTTATCCATACCAGTTTTTCAATAATTTTTTCTGGAAGATAATAAAAGATTTATTTTTGAGAGTTGGACTTCTTTTAGTGCTTTGGATCCTTATGCTGTTTGAATTCATAATGTATGTGAACAGGCTTGCTTTTCAAAAAACCATGGAACAAAAGAAAAAGATGACCAAACAATTTCAGGATGAATGATTTTTCTAAGCTAAAATTTATATAAGATTTCTTCCAAAAAGTGAGATATGAATAATTTTTATAAACTGAACATAAGAAATTCAGAAAGCCATAAAGGAGAAAATGGCCGCGTGCTTGTTATTGCAGGCAGCAAAAAATATCCCGGAGCAGGCCTGATAGCATCTGAAGCTGGATTAAGATCCGGAGCTGACCTTGTTTATCTCATGGCACCTAGGTTTGTTACAGACAAGATAATTAATCCTTCAATAATACCTGTACCTTTGCAGGGAGATCATCTTGAAAGAAAGCATATTGTAAAATTTTCAGAAATATCTAAAAATATCGACTCTGTTGTAATAGGTCCGGGAATTACTGAAAGTTCAGGAGTCAAGACCTTTATATCAGAATTTTTAATAAGAAACAAGCTTCCTGTAGTTATAGATGCTGACGCTTTGAAACTAATCTCTCTTTCACAACTTTCAAAGATGAAAAATGTAATGCTAACACCTCACAAGAAAGAGTTCATGAAATTATTCAAGCAGGAAGCAAACATAAAAAGGTGCAGAGAAAGAGCTTCCTTTGAAAAAAATATTGTCATATGCCTTAAAGGAAAAGAAGATTATGTTACAGATGAAAAACACATCTATATAAACAAATCAGGAAATGCCGGATTAACAGTCGGAGGGACAGGAGACACTCTCGCAGGTATGATAGGATCATTCATAGCCCAGGGAAATTCATTGTATCAGTCAGCAAAAACCGGTGTCTATGTTCTTGGAAAGACAGGAGATAAATTATTCAGCAAATATGGATATAATTACACAGTAAAAGAAATACTTGAAATTTTACCAAAAGAAGTGAAGAGATTTAATTCTCCCCAAATAAATTTCTTCAAGAAAATCATTGGATAGCTTAATTCCATAAAACAAAAACTATTTATTCTTTCATTTAATCCAATTAGTCCATGTCAGACACGAAATCAAAAATAACATTTCTCTACCCTGAAACAAGTGAAGAGACATATGAAAAACTTACAGGAATTTTAGAAAACTTCAAGAAAAAGCATCCTGAACTAAGACAGAAACAGGAGCTTTTTTCAGAAAAGGATATTATCCTGATAACATATGCAGATCATGTTAAAGAAGAAGGTAAAAAGACATTCCAGACAATGGGAAATTTTCTGTCAAGATATGCAAAAGACATAAACACAGTACATTTTCTTCCATTTTCACCATACTCATCTGATGATGGTTTTTCTGTCATAGATTACTATCAGGTTAATCCTGAGTTTGGCTCATGGGATGATGTGCAAAACATTTCAAAAAACTTCAACCTTATGTTTGATCTTGTGATAAACCATGTATCTTCAAAAAGCGAATGGTTCCAGGAATTTCTTAAAGGAAATGAAAAATACCAAGATTATTTCATCTACTATGAAACAAAACCTGACACAGCTGAAGTATTCAGGCCAAGAACTCATCCTCTTCTTACACAATTCAATACAAGTGAAGGAAAAAGATATGTCTGGACAACATTTTCAGAAGATCAGATAGATCTTAATTTCAGGAATCCTGAAGTCATGCTTGAGATGATAAAAGTGCTTCTATTTTATATTGAAAAAGGAGCAAGGATAATAAGGCTTGATGCGATTGCATATCTATGGAAAGAATTAGGCACAAGTTGCATACATTTGCCGCAGACCCATGAGTTTGTAAGATTATTAAGGGACGTAGTAGATGAAGTTGCGCCTTCAGTTAGGATACTCACAGAAACAAATGTTCCACATAAAGACAACATTTCATACTTTGGAGACGGCAACGATGAAGCACACATGGTATATAATTTTTCACTTCCACCCATCCTTATTTATTCCTTTATTAAGCAGGATTCAAAAATTCTTTCTGAATGGGCAAGAGAACTTGAAGAACCATCAAAAGAGACTGCCTTTTTCAATTTTACAGCATCTCACGATGGAATAGGATTAACGCCTCTTAAGAACATTGTTCCTGATGAAGAGATTGAACAAATCGCTTTATACGCCGATAAAAAAGGAGGCAAAGTCAATTACAGGATAGTATCCGGCAACGAAAAAAAGCCTTATGAACTTAATATTGTTTATCTCGATGCATTTGATAATCCAAAAGCATTCCTTTGCTCACAGGCAATTTCATTGGCTCTTAAGGGAGTTCCCGGGATATATTTCAACAGCCTTATAGGTGCACAGAACTGGACAGAAGGAGTTGAAAAACTAAAATATAATCGCGCGATAAACAGGAAAAAATTTAATATTTCAGAACTTGATTCAGAACTTCAGGATCAATCGTCATTAAAGAACAAGGTTTACAATATATACAAAAAGATCCTTGATGCAAGGATAAATGAAAGATTGTTTGATCCTAAAATAGATCAGGTCATACTTGATCTGGGAAAAAATATATTTGGTCTGGTAAGATTTCATAACAATGAATCTATCGTCTGCCTATTTAATCTATCTTCAGAAGAAGCCTCTGTTGCAGGCAAGATGATAAAAGAAGCAATAAAAAAAGATTCTTCAACAGATATCATTACAGAAAATAATTTCAATCTGCTTGAAGATATTGTTCTAAACCCTTATGAATTTGTCTGGTTAAAGTGAATATAATCCTGAAAACTTTTCCTTAAGATATTCCACATAATCATCAGGACTTATATCTTTACCTGTGGCTTTTTTGATAAGCTCTTTTGTTGTATAAAGCTGTCCCTTGCTGTGGATATTCTTTTCCAGAAAATCATGGATATCTGAAAAATCACCTTTGCTTATCTTATCTTTAAGTTTTGGATCATTTTTTGCAATCGCTTTATAGAGTTGTGCAGAGATCATGCTTCCAAGAGCATATGTCGCAAAATATCCTAAACCGCCTGACGCCCAGTGCATATCCTGAAGACATCCTTCTTTGTTATTTTTTGGGATTATTCCAAGATATTTTTTCATCTTTTCATTCCAGGCAGATGGAAGATTTTCAACAGTTAATTTTTTGTTAATCAGGTCCTGCTCGATCTCAAACCTTATTATGATATGCATAGGATATGTAAGCTCATCTGCATTTACTCTTATAAATCCAGGTTTTGAGATATTGATCAGGCTATAGAACTTGTCAATATCAAGGTTCTTGAAGCCATATTCTTTTCTTAGATTCGGAAGCATGAATTTCCAGAATTCTCTGCTTCTTCCTATGTGGTTTTCCCAGAATCTTGACTGAGATTCATGCACTGAATAAGATCTTGCGGTGCCCATAGGAAGACCATAATACTTTTTTGGAAGGTTATGTTCATACATGCCATGTCCAGATTCATGAATTGTTGAAAGGATTGCAGACAGCCAGCCTTCGTTGAATCTTGTAGTTATCCTTCCATAACAGGCAGTAAAAGGATGTGTTGATACATCAAGGCGTCCTTTTGAAAAATCATATCCTATGGCTTTAGCAAGCTCAATAGAAAATTTCTTCTGTAAATCAGGATTTATCTTTTTTTCAAGAAGTTTTGAATCAGGCTGTTTTTTTTTATTTATGGCTTTTATCAATGGGATAAGATCTGTTTTGAGTCTTTCAAAAAAATCCTTTACTTCAGTAATCGATATGCTTTTTTCATAATCATCAAATATGACTTCATAAGGATCTCTTTTGGAATCGATGAAATCTGCTTTTTTTCTATTAAGATCAATTATTTTTTTTAGCCAGGGAGCAAAACTTTTGAAATCATCATTTTTTCTTGCCTTTCTCCAGACTTCCATTGCAGAGACGCTTGTTTCTGCATTTTCTTTTACTAATCCTTCAGGAAGTTTTTTTGTTCTCTTGTAAGAAAACTCGATCTCGTTTACATTTGCTTTTTCGTGGCTGTTTAGCTTATCCTGATCAATAGTTTTCAGAAGTGTTCCGATTTTTTTTGATGTGAAAAGATTATGGGATATTTCAGCTATGGTTCCCATCTCCATCGCCCTTGCAAACGAAGCATTTTCAGGCATGTTAACTTCCTGATCCCAGGAGAGAACTTCTGTTATTGATCCAAGAATTCCTATCTTTTTTACGTGTTTTTCAAGTTCCTTGTATTTGTTCATGTATTGATTTTTACTTTCGGGCTTTTTTAAGTTTTCGTTTGAACTGATAATTTAACACTTAAATATCATTTTAATAAATAAAAATATACATTTTTATCGTCATGAAAACAAAATGGATATTTTATGGGATAGGGATTGTTCTTGTCGGTATTTTAATTGCAGGGATTGCAATGCCTTCAAAGTATGATGAGTTTGCAAAATGCGTAGCAGAACAAGATGTGACTATGTATGGAACAGAATGGTGCAGTTACTGCCATCAGCAAAAAGAGTTGTTCGGATCATCTTTTGAATATGTGGATTATGTTGACTGTGATTACAATAAGCAGGTTTGCGATGCCAATTCTGTAAATGGTTATCCTACCTGGACTATAAACGGTCAGAAATATTCTGGTGTGCAATCGCTTGAAAAGATATCATCGCTTACGCAGTGCGAACTTTGATCTTATCTTTGATTTTTTATTGAAAATTTCGTATGAAACACGATTGAAACCTTGTTTCAATGTGCCAGAAATTTAAAAAATTTCTTGCCTTTTTGTGGGATTTGCCCTGAAAGGGTACTCTTCGAGCAGGTCGGGGAATAGCCATCTGTTTGAGTTATTTATCTTACTCTTATATCGGGATTATCTCTTCTTAAGATAGTTTCATAAACATCAATGTAGTTTTTTGCAGTGTTTTCAATATTGAATTTTGCAAAACTTTCTTTCATGATGCGTTTTTTTACCATGTCCCTGAACTCAGGGCTTTTTTCATAGAATCTCATTGCTTCTGTTATTCCGTACATGAAACCATCCTTGTCAAAATCATCAAACTTGAAGCCATTTCCTATAAGACCATTTCCTGATAACGAATTTACAGTATCAGCAAGTCCGCCAGTGGTCCTGACAATAGGGAGTGTTCCGTATCTTGGACCTTCTACCTGAGGTGTTCCGCAGGGTTCATATAAAGATGGCATCATTATGAAATCAGAAGCCGCTTTTCCGGTTTGGCTTAAGGCTCTTGTAAAAGGCTTATATGCGATTTTTCCTGGAAAAATTTTTTCAAGTTTCTTAAATTCCCTGATAAGATCTGAATTTCCGTTTGCAACTACAGCAATTTGTGCTGAAGGATATTTGTGTATTATTTCAGGAACAGCAGAAAGCAAAATATCAAAGCCTTTTTGAGGATATGCGATTCTTGAAGGCCAGAAAAAAATTGGATTTTCAAGATTGTTCTCAAGTTCCATATTTTTTTGGAATTGCTCTTTATTTATCCTTTTTCCAATAGATACATCAGGTATCCCATTTTGTTCGTACCAGAATCTTTGTGGTATAAGAGGATCGGTTCTTGGATCAGCTGTTTCTACCGGAGCATTCAATATGCCTTTTGCATCACCAAGAGATTGTCTGGTTGTTATGACTTCCCGCATGTTATCAGGTATGATATTGTGCTCCATGAAATATCCATTAACTATCTCTTTAAGGAATGTCGGGCTTACAGTGTTTATGAAATCTGCTGCATGAAGACCTGTCGTCGTGAGATCTACTGGGTTTGTGTAATAGTTGCCTTCAAATGTTCCTTCGCGATAATCAGGATGTTCTTGAAAATAAAGATTGCTCCAGTATGGTTCTACGTCTATGCCGAGATCATAAAGCCTTTCCGGGGTCATATACTGGGTGAAAATATTATGGAAGGTCATAAGGCTTTTTACGCCCATCTCTTTTGCAGCTGCAGGTACAAGTCCTGTCATCCAGTCATTGCAGTGAACAAGCACATGATCATTTTTTGCGTTTAGTTGAGGAAGAACCCTTGTATTTATTCCTCTCATGAAAGCTGCTGCATTCTTAAGGTTCTGGTGTTCATCTTTGCTGTAAACTTTTCTTGCAGAACTAAACATGTCATCGCTTATCAGGTGTATTCTTGCAGTATCAGAGATGTCATGCCTGATTTTTTCATATTCTGAATGGCTTATGTCTGCAAACGCCCTATATATGTTCTTATATTCAGGAAGTGTTACGTGGACATTGAGCCCTTGCTTGTCAAGTTCTGCTACAAGTGCAGCAGATATGTCTGCCAACCCTCCGCCATCTCCTGTAGTGATTATGTTAGCAAGATTTCCCATATTCTTAGGAAGCCCGACAATTTCAGGCGTTGCAAGAAGGATTACCGGAAGACCTATGCCTTTATGCTGATATGGTGATTTTCTTTCTTTTAGTATATCTTCTAGTCCTGACTTTAATCTGGTCCAGTCTCCCATCTCCTGTTCATTATCTTTTGAGATGTATTTCTTTTCAAATTCCTGCATATCTTCGACTATTGACATTTTCTGATGAGTTCTTTTAGAAACTATTTATAAATATTATGCTAAAT
>JBKHIF010000022.1:0-19815 GCA_046538795.1 Candidatus Woesearchaeota archaeon
AGAAGAATTAGGCACTGCAGCTGGTCTACAGGTTGCAACTACTGCGGTGGTTGTTGTTGAGGCTGGAGAAGCCAAGGATAAGCTAAAAGCATTTGCTGCAGAAAAGTGAGTGATTAAGAATGGCAGCAGAGAAGAAAGAAAAGAAAAGCTCCTCATCTGGTGTACAGTTCTCAACAGCTGTACCAGCAAGCATTGAGGAGATAATAGGTCGCACAGGTACCAGGGGTGAGGCGATCCAAGTCCGTTGCAAGGTGCTTGATGGTAGAGATAAGAATAAGATTTTACGCAGAAATGTCAAGGGTCCAGTCAAGTTAGGAGATGTTTTGATGTTGCGTGAGACTGAGTTTGAAGCTCGTCCGCTAAGTAGGGGTGGCAGATAAGATGGTAGATTGCAGTTTTTGTGGAAAAGGTATCCCAAGGGGTACTGGCAAAATGTATATCAAAAAAGACGGGAAAGTATTTAGATACTGTTCTTCCAAATGTGAGAAAAATCAGCTTTCTCTTGGAAGAAAGGCAAGAAGAGTGAACTGGACTGAAGAATCCCGTTCGTTGAAAGAGTCTTCAAAGGCTTGATTTTTTTATTTATTATTTTAATTGTCTATATATATTATATATATTATAAATAAATTTGACACGATATATGAGGTGTGGTTGATGGCTGTTGAAAGAACGCTTGTATTACTTAAACCCGATGCAGTACAAAGAGCATTGATGGGTGAGATCATACAGAGGCTTGAAAAAGCAGGCCTTAAGATAGTTGCGATGAAGATGGTCTGGGTAGATTCAGACTTTGCAAAGAAACATTACGCTGAACATGTTGAAAAACCATTCTATCCAGGGCTGGAATCCCTGATAACTATGGGCCCTATCCTTGCGATGACTGTTGAAGGTGTCGAGGCTATTGCAACAATCAGAAAGATGGTTGGTTCAACAGAACCAAAAAGTGCTGCTCCCGGAACAATCAGAGGAGATTATGCTCATGTGAGTTATGGTCATGCTGATGAGAAAGGTATTGGGATCAAGAATCTCATACATGCATCAGCAAACGAGTCTGACGCAAAAAAGGAGATTGCTCTTTGGTTTGAGGATCAAGAGATACATAGCTACAAAACAGTTCATGATATGCACATATCAGAATAAACAAGATTAAGATAAAAATTAAAATAAAAATAAACTGGAAAAACCAGATAATTTAGGTGATTAATCATGGGAGAAAAGATGGTCGATAAGGTTATAAGGATTATGAAAAATCCTGAAAAGATCAGAAATATCGCTATCTGCGCTCACATAGATCATGGAAAGACAACTCTCTCAGACAACCTACTTGCAGGAGCAGGGATGATGTCTGAAGAACTTGCAGGTAAAGCATGTCAGCTAGATTTCCATGAAGATGAGCAGGAGCGTGGAATTACGATTGATTCAGCAGCAGTATCTATGGTTCATAATCTTCCTGAGGAAGGAGGAGAATATCTGATAAATCTTATAGATACACCAGGACACGTAGATTTTGGCGGAGACGTTACAAGAGCTATGAGAGCTGTTGATGGCGCTGTTGTGCTTGTAGATGCAGTTGAAGGAATGATGCCACAGACAGAGACAGTACTTAAGCAGGCCCTGCGAGAAAGGGTCAAGCCGATACTTTTCATAAATAAGTGTGACAGGCTGATAAAAGAGCTTAAGCTTACTCCGGACAAGATGCAGGAGACATTCATGAAGATAATTACAAATGTCAATAAGTTCATTATGAGCACTGCTCCTGATGGTTTTGGCGAGAAATGGCAGGTTAATGTACAGGATGGAAGCGTATGTTTTGGTTCTGGATTTCATAACTGGGCGCTTTCTCTTAAATACATGCAGGCTCATAATATAAGTTTCAAGGATATAATTGATGCTTATGAGGCAGGTTCTGAAAATTACAAAGAACTCAGAAAAAAATGCCCTTTGCACGTTGTATTGCTTAATGCAGTAATAAGACATCTTCCCGGACCTGCTGATTCACAGGCATACAGGATTCCCAGGCTATGGACTGGAGAAATGGATTCAGCCGATGCTAAATCCCTTAAGGGTTGTGACCCTAACGGACCGCTTTACTTTGTAACTACAAAGATAGTTATCGATCCTAATGCTGGAGAAGTCGCTGCCGGAAGAATATTTTCAGGAACCATGAAAAAAGGTGCTGATGTATATCTTAACAGGGCTAAGATACCTTCAAGGATCCAGCAGGTAAGCATCTACAATGGTGCTAAAAGAGAGCTTGTGGAATCAGTCCCTGCAGGAAATATTATTGGTGTTGTAGGGCTTAGGAATGTATATCCCGGAGAGACTGTAACAATTAAGGAGTCGGATCCTTTTGTAGAGATACAGCATCTCTTTGATCCAGTTGTTACAAAGGCTATAGAAGCTACAAAGCCAGGAGATCTTCCTAAACTTATCGAAGTATTGAGACAGGTAGGTAAAGAGGATCCAACAATCGTGATCAACATCAATGAAGAGACAGGAGAGCATCTTATGAGTGGTATGGGAGAGCTTCACCTTGAAGTCATCGAGAACAGGATCAAGAAAGAGAAAGGTGTCGAAGTAAAAAGTTCGCCTCCTATTGTCGTATACAGGGAAGCTATAACTAAATTTAACCCTGCTGATGCAGAAGGTAAGTCTCCAAACAAGCACAACAAGCTTTATTTCAAGGTTGAACCTCTTTCACCTGAGCTTACAAATGGTATCAAGAACAAGGATGTCCCTGAAGGAAGAGTCAAGAAGAAAGACGACCAGCTTTATGAGGCGCTTGAGAAATACGGCATGGACAACAAGGAATCAAAGAAAGTAAAGGATGTATTTGACGGAAACATCTTTGTTGATGGAACAAGAGGTATTGTCCACATAGGTGAGATAATAGAGCTTGTACTTGACATGTTTGAAGACGTCATGAAAAAAGGTCCTATAGCAAAAGAGCCTTGTATCAATGTCAAGGTGACACTTACAGACTGTAAACTTCACGAAGACGCAATCCACAGAGGCCCTGCGCAGCTTTATCCTGCTGTAAGAGACGGTATAAGAGAAGCTATGAGAATGGCAAATCCTCTTCTTTTCGAGCCGGTCCAGACTTTGCAGTTTGAAGCTCCGGAAGAATACATGGGAGAGATTTCAAAAGTTATCTCAAACAAGAGAGGACAGCTACTTGACATGAAGCAGGAAGGAGCTCACGTGACAGTTAAAGGAAAGCTTCCTGTTGCAGAGATGTTCGGACTTACTAACGAACTCAGAAGCGCTACAGGCGGACGTGGAAACTTCTTTGTTGTAGATCAGGAATTCGAAAGGCTTCCTGAAGAGCTTCAGGCAAAGATCCAGTCACAGATCAGAAGCAGGAAAGGGCTTAATGCAACTGAGGATGAAGAATAAGATTCATTTTTGTTTTTTTATTTTTTTTAGCAAAGTACAGATGTTTCATAAAGAAACATTTTTAAATATGTTTGAGGGAACCTCAAATGTCTTAAAAAGATTCCAAGAAGGAAATCTTTTTAAATAAGGTCAAGTTTTTGCTAAGATGGACTTGATTTTTAATGATAAAAAAGCCTATTTGGAGGTTGGTTTTAGATGGCAAAAGAAAAGGAACATTTAAATTTGGTCTTCATCGGTCACGTTGACCATGGTAAGTCAACAACTGTTGGAAGACTACTGTTTGATTCAGGTAACATAGATGAGCAGGCTATGAGAAAGCTTAAAGACAAAGCAGAAGAGCTTGGTAAGGGCGGCTTTGAATTCGCTTTCGTTATGGATAACCTAAAGGAAGAGAGAGAAAGAGGAGTAACTATCGATCTTGCTCATAAGAAATTTGAGACAGACAAGTATTATTTTACGATAATCGACGCACCAGGACACAGGGACTTTGTCAAGAACATGATAACAGGAGCATCACAAGCTGATGCAGCAGTTCTTGTTGTTGCAGCAAATGATGGTGTCAATGCGCAGACAAAGGAACACGTATTCCTATCCAAAACTCTTGGAGTCAATCAGATAATAATAGCTATCAATAAGATGGATATCTCTGGTGTGGAATATTCAGAAGACAAGTACAACAAAGTAAAGGAAGAGGTCGGAAATCTGATAAAGACTGTCGGTTACAAACCTGATACTACAAAGTTCATCCCTATAGCTTCGCTTAAGGGAGACAATGTTGTAAATAAATCAGAGAATATGTCTTGGTACACAGGAGAGACTCTTCTTGAAGCTATAAATGGGCTTGAGGTTCCAAGTAAACCTACAGAGCTTCCTTTAAGACTGCCTATACAGGATGTCTATAACATAACAGGTATCGGTGTAGTTCCTGTTGGAAAGGTTGAGACTGGTGTTATGAAAGTAGGACAGAAAGTGATGGCTGTTCCTGGAAGAGAAGGTAAAGGTGTTCCTGGAGAAGTAAAGAGCATGGAGATGCATCACGAACAGCTTCAGCAGGCAGAACCAGGAGACAACATAGGATTCAACATAAGAGGATTCGGTAAGAAAGATGTTGCTCGTGGAGATGTTATCGGTTCAGCTGATAATGTTCCAACAGTAGCTTCAGAATTTACAGCACAGCTTGTTGTTCTGAATCATCCAAGCGTTATAACTGTTGGCTACACACCTGTTTTCCACATCCATACTGCACAGATCGCATGTAGGATTGTTGAGATACAGAAAAAGCTAAATCCAGCAACTGGAGAGACACTTGAAGAGAATCCTGACTTTATCAAGAATGGAGATGCGGCTATCGTCAAGATACAGCCTGTCCAGCCTCTTGTTATAGAGAAGCAGAAAGAGATTCCTCAGATGTCAAGATTTGCTATCAGAGATTCTGGTACAACTGTTGCAGCAGGAATGTGCATCGACTTAGTCAAGAAGAACTAAGTTTTTGCTTTTTTATTTTTTTTATTTATCTTTAAATTATAGAAACTTTTATAAATAGGTCATGATGAACTTACAAATTATCATGGCTAATACCTGAGGACGAAAATGCAGAAAGCAAGAATAAAATTAGCAAGCACAGAAATCGATAAGATCAATTCGGTCTGCGAAAATATCAAAGAGATTGCAGAAAAGACCGGAGTAGAGATGAGAGGTCCTATTCCTCTTCCGACAAAAAAGCTTAAGGTTACAACAATGAAGTGTCCTTGCGGTAGAGGAACATCAACTTATGAGCGATATGAGATGAGGATCCATAAAAGGCTTATTGATCTTGGAATAGATGAACGTGCTTTAAGGCTTGTTATGAGAATACATATTCCTGAAGGATTGAATATCGAAATCGAGCTTATTGATGTTAACTGATTTTTTTGATTAAATTTTCTCTTTTCTAATATTTTTTTTAGCTATCTTAATTATTTCTCCAAAATCAGATTTATCATTTTTTGGATATTCAAGCACCATGTTGTTGAAATTTATATGAGGAAATTCTCTGCAGTGTATCGGCCTGAACTTATATATCATGCAGCTATTATCTTCTTTCTGGAAAGGGCATCTGTCATGAACTAAAGTATAATCAAGAACGTTGAAATTATCTTTTTCCGGATTATAAGAAAGTCTTTTTGGCTTTAATTTTAGTTCAAGTTTTAGAGCTTTTGCCTTTTTTTCAAGAATTATTTTCTCTTCAGGAGTAACTGTTATTGTAAAAGAATACAATGGATCTATATATACCAGGCCTGTTTTTTCATATATTTTTTCTCTGAAATAAAGATCCTCGTCTTTTCTAAGAAATCTTTTTTCCTTGAAAGAGCAGCATTCGCCGCATTTTTGGCATTCTCCTGTCTTCTGACATTTGAATCTAAGTGATTTTTTATCCATGTGGTCTCCGTATAGAAAGAGTATTTAGTTTGTCTCTGTTATTTTTGCAGATGCAGTTTTTTTGTAAAAAAAATCTGATCTTGTATTTAAACTGTGTGTTTTTTGCCTGTCAAAAAACATGGTTGTCTTAAGAGAATACGTTATATCTGTTGCGATATCTTTATTTCTAAATTTTGGGTTTGCCCTGAAAGGGTACTCCTTTGGAGTAATATCCCACACTTCAGTGTGAGGATAGGCTTGAGCAGTGATTTTCTTTATTTATTTTTTATGGCTGCAGAATTTCCTGAAATTGCATACATTTTTGCAAAATTCCACTGTTTCAGTTATATGGCAGGGCAGCCTTACTTTTTTTTCATAAAAATTGCTTTTTCCTGCACACATCCTGGTTTCATAGGATTCTATGCTCCTTATCTGGTTTTCATTTATTGTTTCTATCACCAGATCATCTTCTTCAGAAAGATATCGTTCATAATCAAATGTTGATTTTCTATGTTTCATTTCAGAATATGAATTGTTAAGCTTTTTCTCTTCTTCATTCAGATCCAGATATACAATCTCCTGAACACCCATCCTAATACATCAAACCTCTATTGAATACAATATTCACCACGAACAAACAATAATAATCTTGATAGAACTGGTATTTAAACTTTCCTGTTATGTTTTTTTAAGCATATGTGTATATTTGTATTTATGTACTTTATTAATAATCAATTTTTTCGCAGTCACCTTCATCCTGTATTTCTATTGAGAAATTGCCATCTTTCCAGTTTTCCAGAAGACTGGAAAGTTCATTATGTTCATATAGGCAGACAAATTTTGCTCCTATGGAATTTCCTGCTGCTTCATTGTTTTCTGCTTCCATTGAATCTATTTCTTCTTCTGTGAAGCCCTGGTTTAGAAGCTCTGTTCTTGATTCTTCTGTGTAGGTTAGGTTGATTTTAATTATTTCTTCGTAATATACGCATTGTCCTGAATGATTGCCCCGGATCTCAGAATATGTCTCTGTTGTGGTGTTTACTCCTGAATTAATCTCAGACAAGATGTTGATCTTTTTTGCAGGACTGCAGTCAAGGGACGCCTCTATAAAGCAGTCGTAATCTTTGCTACAGTCATCAAGATCTCCTGCTACGCAGTCTGTATCAGATTCAGTTGTGCAATGAGAAGGGCATTCACCATCATGGTGTTCGCATTTTTCTATCACTGAATTTTCACACATGCCTATTTTTTCAGGAAAATTGATAAGACAGATATCTTTTGTTGATGAATTATCATCATCACAGTCTTTATCTTCCATGCATTTTCCATCAGATAATGGGTCACAATCATTGTCATCATCATACCTGCATCCTATTGGACAATAGTTGTCATCATCTATGCAATCTTTGATTATTGTGACTGAGCATGTTTTATCTGTCCTGCATACATCTTTGGTCATGATGTTTTCATCGTCGCAGTCAGAGTCTGTTTCACAGGAAACAGGAAATTTTTTAGTAATGTTGCTGTCGTTGTTATTGGCTTGATCTTGTTCTATCATTGAATCTGTATTGTTGTCTAATAGGGAAACTGTTGATTTGGTTTCATTGATAACCTGATCAGTATCTATGTCATGGCTTGTATTATCTGAAGTGTCATCTGCATCTGCTTTTTCAGCCTGTTTTTTTGGATGGACGCATCTTGAATCAACTGTTGAAGGATTTTCGCAGATATTGTCTGTGTATGGGTTTGAATCATCACAGTCTGAGTTTTCGCAGCAGATATAATCTATACATAGATCTCCTGCTCTGTACTGGCAGGTGTCGCAGTTGATCTCCTGTTCGGGATTAGTTTCCTGATCATCCTGGGAATTTGATCCGAAATTCAGGCTTAGACCATTTTCAAAGCTGATAGTATCATTAAGGAACAAAGAGCCTAATACAACGGCTATTATAAGTATTACAAGAACTACAATCAGAGATGTTACGATTATCTTTTTAGAATTAGAGTTTTCTTTTTGCAATTCTTGATTAAATGAAGCTGGTTGGTTATTTTTTTGAGTTACTTTAGATTTTTTTAGCTGTTTGTTTGCCTCTTTTAAAGAATCAGATATATTCTTCTCTGGATATCCCTGAGCAAGAAGCGTCTTCTTGAGCTGTTCATCACTGTATCCTTTTTGCTTGTAGGTTTTCAGATAATCAATCAGCATTTTATCTATCATGGTTTGCCTCTTATGATTTTGTTCTTTAAATCTCTTTTTGAATTCATCAGATTATTGCACGCAGTCAGGATCGTTATTTTCATTGCAGTTGGGAGGACAATAATTGTCATTAGGCTTGCATGTGGTTATTGGTATCCACACGCAGACTTTATTTGGGCTTCCAAGACACATGTCGCTTGTTGCCGGATTATTGTCATCGCAGTCGCTGTTTTCAGTACAGCTGTTGTCTTCCCGGATAGGTTCATCACTTGTTTTTGTTATATTGTTATTGTTACTATTATTGCTTTCTTTTTTTTCGTCATCTGTTTTACCAGGTTCTATCTGTCTTATATGGATATTTGAGCATCTTGAGTCTTTGGTTGCAGGATAAAGGCACCTGTCTGTGGTATTATCATCATTATCATCACAATCTGAATTATCGCAGCAATTATATTTTATGCATTCATCTCCTGTAAAATATTCACAATATCCGCAAAAAGGGACAAATTGCTGATCATCTGAAACTGTTTCGTTTTCATTGTCTTGCTGTATATTATTATTATTATTATTATTATTTGTGTTGTCGTTAGATAAATTTTCTTTAAGCTCAAGATACATAAAAATCACTGCTCCTAAAGCTGCAATAAGAACAATTATCAAAAACACTGCTCCGAATATAAGTATCCTGTTATGGTTATCGAATCGTCCTGACATGTCCTTTAAAGTCTGGTGCATAATTTCTCTGGGAGGTCTTCCATTCCTGTAAGAAGCCTTGCCATCAGTTTGGCTGTAATCATCATTTCCTGCATATAAGCTGTCATCATTGTTTTTTGATTTTAGCCTGCTGAAACTTGATTTTACAAGGTTCTTTAGCTCTTCTGAATCTTTATTTGCATTTTCAGGAATTGATGTTGAGTTTGATTGTGCAAGCTGGCTTGAGTTTTCCTGTGATTTATTATGGCCTTTGTCCAGGAATTCTTTTTCAAACGAGATCTCGTTTGAGATTGTCTTTATTATATCATCTATCTCTGAGAATGAATAACCCTGTTTGAGAAACATTTTTCTCACAGTTCTTGTGTCATATCCTCTTTCAAGAAGCTCTCTGATGTAGTTTTTTACAACATCATCTACCATGATGATTTTTTTGCCCTGAAAGTATTTAATCTTTTCTGCGCACATGTAATTACTTTTAAGTGGTTATAAATAGAAAATTTTATAAATGATTAGCTGGTTATTGTTGAAAAATCATGCTTTTTGAGGTGTAAAAATGAGTCGTGAGGAAAATTTGGGTTATAGTCGTGCTTTGAATGCTGCTATGGAATATATAAACACTCAGTATGGAGGAGAGGTTCCGGCAGGTTCAATCAGAAGGCGTCAGATGAGGAAGATAAAGAAGCTTTCAAGTTCATTTAGTGATAGATTTACTGATTCCCGATATGAAAACAGAAGAACTAATTATCATAGGCATACGCTTAACGAATTCAATAGTGGGGTGCATGGAATTCTTGATGAGCCTAAAACACAGCTTGAAAATGAGCTTGATCGTTTTAAGAGAGATGAGATTGAATATCCCTGCACAAGAAATGATGGATGGCTCAACATAGTAAGAGAATCCAATGAAGGCATTAAAGAGTTTGTGAGAGGTTTATATGAAGAAGCAAGTGAATATGCTTTAAGATACATGCCTTCTGGATCTGAAAGAAGAACGAGATTTCAGCATACTGTATCAGAGAGAATAGAAAATCTTGAGGCTCTTCTTGATCATGACCTGGATACGCTTGAAGACAACATAACAGGTATTGCACAATCAAAAAACGAGCAGCTGCACAGGAGAGCTGCTGAGCTTACTGAGAGATATAATAAAGCGATACACAGACCTGTTACCACGAGACGATCCTTTTGGTCAAGGGTAAAGAATATTTTTAGGAGATGATTTTTATTATTTTATAGGATTTGGTTAAGATGGTTTTAAATGATAAAGTTATAGGTTATGAAAGGGCAATCACAGTCGCAAAAGATTTTTTGGGAGACAGATATGATTCCCTTGAAAGAAGAGAAAAAAGAAAGATCGAAAAGCTTTCAAGGTCATATGGCAAAAGATTTTCAGACCCCAGGTATGAAAATACAAGAACTCAGTATCATAAAGATACAGTAAATCACTTTCAGAAAGATCTTATTAAGATTTTTAATGGTCCTGAGATAAGTGATATTGAGTTTTCTCTTGAAAGAAATGAAAGCTGGCTCAACATAGTAAGAGAATCCAATGAAGGTATTAAAGAGTTTGTTAGAGGATTATATGAAGAAGCAAACGAACAGGCTTTAAGATACATGCCTTATGGGAGTGAAAGAAGAAAGAGATTTCAGGATATTATGTCAGAGAGAATTAGGAATGTTGATGCCCTTCTTGATAGTGATCTGGAAACACTTGAAGAGAGAATAAGGAAGGTTAATGAATCAAAAGATCGTCGAAAGAGTGCCGAAGAACTTAATGAAAGATATTTTAGAGCATTACAGAGCAAGAGAAAATCGAAAAAAAGATGAGCTTTATTATTTTTTATCAACAAGTTCAGCCTTTTTTACAATAAGCCTTCCTGTATATTTGTCTTCAGCAATAATTTCAGATTCAATTATCTTAATCTTTTTTTCAAACATGGGTGAGTCAAGGACTAACGATTCATATTCTCCACCTTCGCCTGCGACATTAAATCCTATCTTTTCATTCAGATCGATAAGTTTTTTCAGGTCATCGTGTGTTATTATCTTTCCAAGCCACTTCTTGTCAAGACCATCTGCTGCGATAGAACTCATCGTAACTTCAAATCCTGAATTGATTATCTCTTTTAGTTCCTGTTCTTGAGGCACATGCCAAAGAGGTGCAAATATCTTTAGTTCAAGCTTGTCGAGTATCTTTTCGATCCTTTCACGCTGATAATTTGAAAATAATGCTCCTGTAACAACACCTTGTATCTTGTGCTTCTTTTTTGCCAAAATAAGGGCTTTTTCAAGGTCTTCTAATTCTGTTTCCTTGATTCCTTCTGTCTCATATGAAATAAGCGGTATTCCCATTGATTTTGCCTGATGTTCTACAAGATCGATATTTGGTGTGTGAAACATGTATGAGTCAGGATTCTTGCTTCTAAGTGATATCAGGCAATCTATCGCATAATTTTGGTTTTTCATGACCCAAAGTGCATAAGAACTGTCTTTTCCTGAGCTGAACAGTGCGCCAAGCCTTAAGTTATGATCCTTATAGAATTGTCTTAAGTAGGCAGAGATGTATTTTTCTTTTGCTTTCTTGGTAAGCTTGATAAGACCTTTATGGAAATTGCTTCCGTATTGTGCTGCTGTCTTTTTTCGTTTACATATCTCTTTAGGAACACCAAGCTTTTTTGCAACATCTCTTAATATTAATTTGGATTGTTCAGAATTAAGCTTGTATTTTGGAGGTATCCTTAGTGCATACTTTACCAGATCAAGATCAAGAAGAGGAAGCCTAAGTTCAATACTATTATACATTGTAATAACATCATCGCGGTACAGATCTCGTTCATACATCTTAAGAAGTCCTGAGACGCATTCCTTATTGATGTTTATCGAGTTCTTGTGGCGCTCATAACCTGCGAAAATTTCTTCAGAACCAAGCCCTGAAAATATTACCTTGCATCCGTCTTTTTTAGCTTCTTCACAGGCAACATAAAATGGTACTGCAACTCCTGTTTTTACGACATTTGTGTCTTCGATTATGGGGATTACTTTTTTAATCGTCTTTTCCATCTCATCTAATGTAATCTTTTTTATCTTTAGATCAAGGCCTATTAATTTTGCCGCCTTTTTTGCATAATAGATATCTTTTGGTTCTTTTAGAGAAGGATCATCTAATGCAGCAGTATAGCAAGTAAAATCATATCCAAGTTTTTTTAAAATAAATGCGATAAATACAGAATCGATTCCTCCGGAAAACAATATTCCGAACTTTTTTTCAGGAATACGCTTTTTTATAGCTTTGATGAGTAGTTCTTCAACATCTTTTTCAATTTTCTTTTTTGATATTTTCAGTTCAGGAGTTATTGAAAAGAATTCTCTTTGAAGAAAACTGATTTTATTTTTTTTTATGTCATAGACGAGAACCTTTCGTGGATTAAGCTCATGGATGTCAAGAAAACCCATCTCTTCAAGCGCCTTCTTTTCAGATGCAAAAGAAAGTCCTGAATTTGTCGAGTACCACAATGGTTTAATTCCCATTATGTCGCGTGCAAGATAAACCTTGTTCTGATGCCACCATGAAAAGGCATATACTCCGTCAAGTTTAGCAATTGTTTCAAGAATTTTCTCTGTTTTGTTTTTTTTAAGAAATTCAAATATTAGTTCAGAATCGTTATTTGACTTAAGATCATGTTTTTTTTTGATCTCGTTCCAGTTATATATCTCACAATTAACAGCAAAACAGTCTTCTTTAGTTCTTATAGGCTGTTTTACAAAACCGACTATCGAATGAAGACAGTGGCCTATTGAATTGTCACTCTTTTTTGTCTTAAGGCCATCAACTTTTTTTGAATATACTGGATCATTATCTCCTGATATGATTCCAAAATTATCATTACCCCTGTTTTTCAAAACAGAAAGACCTGTTTTTACAAGTTCAGCAGAGTTTTTGTTTCCAAAAACACCTATTATTCCGCACATGATCTAAAAAAATCGAATTTTCTTTTTAAAGGTTTGTTTAGGATAAGAACAAAAAGTTATCATAAAGAAATTATCAAAGAAATAATTATCCCAAGAGCAATACCAGTTACTACCTGCAAAGGTGTATGTCCCATGAGTTCATTTAGGCTTTTAGCTCTCATGTGCTCTTTTTTCATGATCTTGTTGATGAGTGTTGCTTCTTCTCCGGCTTCGCGTCTTACGCCCATCGCATCTACTATAACTATTATACCAAATACCAAAGATATAATAAAACCTGTGCTTAATCCCTCAAATATGAATATAGATGAAGAAAGCGAAGATACAAGAGCAGAATGCGTAGATGGCATTCCTCCGTTCCTTGCAAGAACTTTGTATAATGCTTTTTTTGCAATAATTGATTCTGTAGTGAACTTTATGAGCTGACTTATTATCGCAGTGATTATTACAGAATAAAATATTATCGTTGTGTAATTCTCTGAACCTATAATCATATTATTATTTTTTTCTTATTGGAATAAATAGTTTTCTGTTAGGAGATTTAGGAAAACAATTTATAGAACGATATTTTTGTAAGAATTATGAAAGCAATACTTGACTGTTACACAGATGAACCTGCAGGTTTAGGAGTACCTCCATATCTGGGAGTCTATCCAAGATATGTCTATGGTCAACTAAAAAAACAAAATAAGGATGAAGATATCTATTACCTTACAATAGATGATGTAAGGCTCTGGAAAAAATATGATTCTGTTATACCTGAAACAAAGATTTCGCAAAAGACTGATATTTCAGTATATAATCTTTCAAAAAATTATAATGAAGCATCAAAAATTATTGAAAATTCTGATGAGATCATAGTGATTTCTGGTGCTCACACCTCAGGGAAATATCTAAGCGCAATACCAGGTTCGGTTTCTGAAGTAAAAAGATACCTTTCAGATGTAAAGGCAAGAATACATATTGCAGGACCTGAAAGTACAGAATTCGGGTCAAGTTTTCACGGTGGGAAAAAACGAACTAAGATTGAAGATGATTTCTTTGATTCTGTCTTTAAAATTGAAAATGATTATGATAAATTAAGAGATTTTGCTATTTTAGGGGCAGAGGTTGCTTCCCAGGCATTTACGCCTTTTATAGCAGAACTTGAGACTGCGCATGGCTGCACACGAAGTCCAGGTTGTTCTTTTTGTCTTGAACCTATGAAAAACTGTCTTGCATTCAGGAAACAGGATGATATAATAAAAGAAGCAAAGATCTTAAGAAAATATACTTCATTTTTTAGGCTGGGGAAACAGAGCTGTTTTTTTTCATATATGGGAGGAAAATTAAGTGAGATCGAAAAACTTCTGAAATCATTGTCAGACCTAAAACCTAACGTTCTTCATATTGATAATGCAAATCCTTCTATGGTTAATGAAGAAAGGACAAAACTTATCACAAGATACTGCACTTCAGGAAATGTAGCTGCATTTGGTGCAGAAACCTTTGATCCCGAGGTCATCAAAAAAAATAATCTGAATTCAGATCCAGATACAGTTCGAAAAGCAGTTGAGATTATAAACAAATGTGGAAAAGAAAAAGGAGAAAACGGCATGCCTTTATTTTTACCTGGAATAAATATCCTTTTTGGTCTTATCGGTGAATCAAAAAAAACCTTTGACTATGATTTTTCAGCATTAAAAGAAATCCTTGATTCTGATCTTCTTCTAAGAAGGATAAATATTCGTCAGGTGATTTTGTTTGAAGGTACACAGCTTTCTAAAGAAGCAGGAACAAAATTTCTTAAGAAAAACAAGAAATATTACTGGAAATGGAGAAACAAGATAAGGCAGGAAATAGATTTTCCAATCCTTGAAAAGATGCTTCCCCTAGGATCTGTGCTTAAAGATGTCTATATGGAAATATACGACGGAAAACATACCTTTGGAAGACAGTTTGGAACCTATCCGCTAATAATTGGTGTCAGCAAAAGAGTCGAGACAAGAAAATTCTATAATGTTAAGGTTATAAAACATAATCTAAGGAGCATAGAGGTTGAGATAGTCTAATTGTCTTTTTATAATATCAAACAAAACTTTATGTCCTTTTGCATTCGGATGAAGGCCGTCGTCATATAATTCTTCTCTGTTATCCTGATTTTCAAATTCTTCAAATGTTGTTATTATTGAAATATTTTCTTCTTCTGCAACATTTTTCATTATATTACCATATTCTTTAATCCCATCATTATAAAAGAAAATGTCTTTTCCTTTCCAAGGATTGCATTTGTCTTCTAATACAGGATTTCCTCTGATAAGGATAACATTTCCTGCAAGAGTCTTAGCAATAGATATAATCTTCTTTAGATTTTCCCTGTATTCATCTTCAGGAACAAGAGGCTCTTTTTTTTCGATCCTTGAATCGTTTGTTCCTATGCAGATGAAGATGGTAATCTCGTCTTTTGGATAATGTTTGATTCTTGCAAGAGATTCTGATTCTATTCTTTTCAGAAGATTCCTTGATGTATCTCCTGGAACAGCTAAATTATAGAAATACCTGTGTTTTTCTTTTTCTTCGAGATATTTTCTCATATGTCCTGCCCAGCCGCCAAACTCATAATCAGTTTCTCCAAAGGTTGTGCTTGCGCCAAATAGAAGGTATCTCATTCAAACACCCATTTTCCGTTTTTTTGGACTGTTTTCCCATCAACGATGATCTCTCCTGAGTTTCTTAGATCTTTTACAATATCATAATGAAGGGCGCTTTCATTTTTTCCACCGCCTTCCTTGTATGCCTTGCCTAATGCAAGATGAATAGTTCCACCTATCTTTTCATCAAAAAGAAGATTCTTTACATATCTCTTGATGCCAAAATTAGTTCCAATTCCAAACTCTCCTATGTAGTGTGATCCTTCATCTGTCTCGATAAGCTTTTTTAGAAGTTCTTCATTCTTGTCAGCTGTTGCTTTTACAACCCTTCCCTTTTCAAATTCAAGATAGATGTTTGTTATCTCTTTTCCATCTCTTATTCCAGGATATGTGAATCTTATGTGGCCTTCGACAGTATCTTTTACAGGAGCATAGAATACTTCGCCATCAGGCATGTTGAATCCGCCGTCACATTTGTTTCCTGTCCTGTCCTTGATCGAAAATCTAAGATCAGTATCATTATCCTTTATCTCAACAATATCATGATTGTCAAACAGATCCTTTATCTTGTCCTGATATCTTGATTGTTCGCTCCAATCTATGTTTGTCGAGGAATATACAAAATCTTCATATTCTTCTAAAGACATGTCGGCTTCCACTGCCTGAGCATTTGTAGGAAACATGGTTATTACCCATTTTTTGTTATCAACAATATAATTGCTTATCTTTCTTGTAATAGCCATCCTTTTGGCAATCTTTCCGGAATCAATTGAACTTAGCTGTCTTGTGTTTTCAGGAGCGCCAATCTTTATGAATGAATCAAAATACCTGGAATTGAACTCATCATGCTCTGGGAAATGATCAAGCTGTTCATCTGATGCAGTTTTTAGAAGCAGATATCTTGTCTCTGAAAAATCTGCGTTTATATATGGGAATCCACCTGCTTCTAATACTTTTACATAGACTGCAAGCATAAGTTCTTTTGCTTGAGTTTGCCCTTCGATCGCTACCTTTTCGCCTTTCTTAACCTTTATAGAATGATTTACTAATATATCTGCCAGCTTCTCTATCCTCTGATCCATAATATCTACCTCACTTAAGAAAAATCATCAGGACTATACCTGTTAGTCGTGTTGATTGCTTTTTTTAGGATAGAAGAAGATGCATTGCTTTTTTTATTTGTTTTGTTTTTAGGACTGCTCTTGGTTTTTGTCTTGGTTGATTTTTTCTTTGATTTTTGTTTTGGTTTCTTAAGAGATGTCTTGAATACGATCTTGTCAGGAGAGAACTGTCTTCTTTCCTTTGGCTGTTCTTTTTTCTCTTCTTGTTTCTGTTCTTGTTCTGTCTCTTTTGTTGGCTGAGACCTTGCTTGCTTGTCCTGCATGATCCTGTTAATCTCCATCCTGAACTTCATCCTTCCGATCATGCTTGAATACTTATCTTCGTTCCTGAAATCTCCTCTCCATTCAAGCGGAACTTGCACGAATCTTGAGTTGTTCTTGATTGCTCTAAGAAGCATCTCTGTAAAGAAAAATTCATCTTCATACTCGAGAAAGAATCTTTTTCTTAAGTAATAGTTCCTGTTTATAAGAAAAACTCCTGAATCTATGTCTGTTATAAGAGGACATCCAAACATCCTGCTTACTTTTTCACTCATAGCAATTATTGGTGCGGCATGAGAAAAATGCGCCATATCATTCCGGAATCCAATGTCCTGTGTCCTTGATGCAAACACTAAATCATAGCTGTCTGCATAAGCAAGAAGTTTTTGGATCTCCTGTGCCTCATAGCGTCCTTCCGGATCCATGAAGATAACAATATTTCCCTGTGCTCTCTCGATTCCAAGAGTTATGCTTTCTTTTATGCTGTCTGCAGAAAGAAGCCTTGCTTTTGTATAACTTACTTCTTTTATGGTATTGTCTTCAGAATGAGTATCGATTACGATAATGTCGTCAACATAACCTGTCAGATAAAGATCTTCTATAACGTATTTTATTGTATTCGCATTATTTTTTGTAGCTAATACTACAGTGACTTTATCTTTGTTCCACATCAATCTATATTTTGGAATAACTCATTAATAAAATATTTGGTTTTGCCTAAACAAACCAAAATATTATTGCAAACACGAAGAAACTTACCGAAACAACAAAGGTATTCTTAAGAATTACCTTCCTGTCTTTTTTTCTGTATTCCTTTATTATGTAACTTCCGAAAGGAAATCCTGTCAAAAACACAAGCGATGCCATGATCGTGAACATATCGCTTTTTGCACTCAAACCTAAAAAAAATCCCAAAAGAGGATATATGGCATACTTGAGCAAAGGGAATCTCTTATACAGGAAAGATGAGAACAAAAGCACCAGAAGCGCTATGAAAAGAGATATTGCAATCCCGCCATTCTTAACATAGATAAAAAAGAATATTGATGCTGAAAGCATTATAAAAAAGAAATACCTGAAGTACTTTCTTCCTGGTGCAAGCTCTTCAGGAGCAATAAATATCAGCAAATTTCCTGCAAATACGCCCAGATAAGAAACTATTGCAGCGATCAGGTATGTTATGAAATTCATACAAACTTGATTTGAGAACTTTCTTTATTAATGTTTCGCTAGCTGTTATAAGCAAGCACAGCACCGTTTAGATCATATGTTTTTTCGACAATGTTTCTTAGATGCATGTAAAACGCTGGATCTTCGCTTTTTTTTATCTTTTCGAGAAATACTGAACTTAGGTCTTTTCTTTTATTGCAGATATTTTCTGCTTTTTCAAGATCAAATGAATAGAACAAATCATACATCATATTGAAAAATGAATTTACTGAAGAAAGATCAGAAATATTTTCTTCACTTAAACTATTTGCATATTTTAGAAGGTCCCTGTATTCATCACCTATCTTTTCAAGCTGCTCAGCTATAAAATAGAGTGGCGGAAGTCTCCTGAGCCTTGAAAAGCCCTTTTTGTTTATCATCCTTCTTGTGAAATCAGAAAGCTTGTTTACCTCATTGTCTTTTGCAATAAGCGAACCTATCCTCTGGGAAAATGCATTTTTATCCTTGAATGCAGAAACCGCCTCATTACCTATATACTTTATCAGGAAAAATAGCCTTTTTAACACATTGTCAAAACCATCTATGTTCTCTTCAGCAATCTTTTTTGCAATAATGATCTTTTTTTCAGAATCAAAATCAACTATCTCAAAGCCTATAAATTCCTGCTCTATGACTTCTTCGCAAGTTGCTTTTTCTTCATATGTGTTATAACTTATCTTCACATGATCATAGCCGATCTTATAGATTGCTCCAAGAATTCTCTTGATCATCCCAGGCTTTCCTGAAATATCAACATGATATATAGGTTCTTCAATAGCTTTTTCAGTAGTTATAACCAACTCCGGGCCTTCTTCTCTTAGCTCTATCTCGTCACCTTTTTTGAGTCCATGGTTCTTGCACCATTCGCTTGGAAGAGAAACCACGTTGGTATTCACGGAAATCTGTATTATTTTTCGTCTCATCAAGGTAACAAACTACACATTATTTATTAAGCTTGCTATTTTTAAGTCCTAATTATTGAAACAAATTGGATTTCTGGCGGAGAAAATAAATATTTGCAGTGTGGATTTCGTCCAAGTGTTACTTAACAGTAGTCCTAAAAACGAAACATTTAAATAGGAGCTTTCACATAATGCATAGTATGAGTGTTACTTAATAGTGGTGTTGAGGTTATTAAGATGGTATTTATGGGATTAGAAGACGATGATAACACCCAGCTTGATGAGATCAAGAAAAACACAGAAAAGTCAAAGAAGAGTCTTAAGACTGTTCTTAGCAGAGGAAAGCTTGATCCAAGAGAGATGGATGAGATGTTCCTTGAACCATGATTTTATTGATTTGTGGTTCAAAATGGCGTTTTTTAGCTGAATAAACGTTACTTTTATATATGATTGGTGTTTAAAAAACAAAGCTTAGGGGGTATATTGGTAAAATGGCACGTAGATCTAAGACAGACACAAGGCTCTTTCAGGATATCAATGAGGAGGATCCTAAGGGTAAAAAGTGGAAAAAAACAGATAAATGGAAGGACCCATGGTTCTAAACATTTTCTTCTTTTTTTAGATGGTTTTGTTTTCTCAAACAATAAGATTATAAATCATTAGGTTAAATAACACTTCTATGGTATCAAATTATGAATTGGAGCTTGAAAAGGCAGTTTCTCTTGTTAAGAAAAATAATGCAAAGACTGTTGTGATACAGCTTCCTGATGGTCTGAAACCTCTTTCTCAGGAGATACAGGATTATCTTGAACAAAATACAAAAGCAGACATTATGATATGGATGGGGAGTTGTTTTGGTGCTTGTGATGTTCCTATTGAATTAAAGCACATGAATATTGACCTTTTAATACAATGGGGTCATTCTGAATATATGATATAGATTTGATGTATTTTAATCTCTTTAAAACGGCTTTGCGTATAAATTCAAGTTACTTGTCTTAAATTGTAATAATTCAATTTTC
>JBKHIF010000023.1:0-19401 GCA_046538795.1 Candidatus Woesearchaeota archaeon
AAGAATAGGGCTTGCATCCTCAAGCAAAAATACAAAACTTATCCTGAAGATAACCGGTTTGACAAAACTTTTTGATACAATCGTTGATGGTGTTGTCTCAGCAGATCTAGGGCTTAAAGGAAAACCTGAAGGAGACATATTTGTAAAAGCCTGCGAAAACATGAATATAAGACCCTCAAGATCAATAGTTTTTGAAGATGCATTGTCAGGAGTGCAGGCCGGGAAAAACGGCAATTTTGGACTTGTTGTAGGAGTTAAAAGAGGAAGCCAGAAACTAAGCCCTGCTGATATCGTCGTAAAAGACCTGAAAGATATAAGTATAAAAAAGATAGAAAACTGGTTTGAAAAAGGCATAGAAAAAAATGCATGGAGCATAGATTATTATAATTACAATCCTGAAACTGAAGGCATAAGAGAAGCGATCAGCACTGTTGGCAACGGATTCATAGCGACAAGAGGATGTCATGCTACTGAAAAAGACAGGCCTGAAGAGCATTATCCCGGAGTATATCTCGCAGGGATATATAATAAACCTCCAAGCGATGTCCATGGAAAAAATATATACAACAACGATCTTGTCAATAACCCTAACTGGCTTCTTACAGAAATCGAAATAGAAGGAGATAAGCTTGATCCACTTAATCCGGATGACTGCGAGATAATAGATTATCATCAGTCATTAAACATGAAAGACGCAGTCCTTTCACAGGACATAACTATTAGAGACCGAAAAAAAAGAGATACAAGGATTTCTGTAAAAAGATTCTCAAGCATGGACAATATGCACCTTGCATGCCAGAAAATTGAGGTGACTCCTCTAAACTACGATGCAAAGATAAAAATATCTTCTTTTATAGATTCTGATGTAAAAAACAATAATGTAGCACGATACAGGCAGCTTAAGACAAGGCACCTTAAAACAATTGCAAGGAAAAAAATAAAAGAAGCATTATTCCTGCATGCAAAGACAACGTATTCGAAGCACGACATAATATATCATGCAAGACATAATTATTCTGAGAATGGAAAACCAAAGAAAACTCCAAAAAAACTCGTGCTTAGAAAAGGAGCTATAGGAGAAGAGTTGACGATAAAAGCAAAACAAAATAACATCTATTCTTTAGAAAAACTTGTTTCCATACACACATCAAGAGAAAGCAAAGAACCAAAAAAACAAGGTCTTTTGACAATAAAGCAGGCAAAAGATTTCTCGTCTTGTCTTGTGATGCACAAGGTTTCATGGAGTTCGATATGGAAAAAGGCAGATATAGAGATAAAAGGAGACATATATTCACAAAAAGTTATAAGACTCCATATCTATCATCTGCTTTCTACTGCCTCACCTCACAGCCAGAATATTGATTCAGGAATTCCTGCAAGAGGACTTCATGGAGAGGGTTACAGAGGACATATCTTCTGGGACGAACTGTATATAATACCATTCTTTGTGACACATTTCCCTGAGATTGCAAGATCACACCTTATGTATCGGTACAGAAGACTTCCAGGAGCTGAAAGATATGCAAATTCATCAGGATATGAAGGAGCAATGTTTCCCTGGCAGACAGCAGACACAGGAGAAGAAGAAACTCAGGAGATACATTACAATCCTAACAACGACAGCTGGGGGCCTGATCTCTCAAGAAATCAAAGGCATGTATCAATAGCAATTTTCTTTGATTTTTGGTTATATTACCACATAACAGGAGACGAGGATTCTACTAAAGAGTTTTCTGCTGAAGTCATGATGGAGATTGCGAGGTTCTGGACAAGCATCACAGAGTATGACAAAAAAGACAAGAAATACCACATAAGAGGAGTAATGGGTCCTGATGAGTTCCATGAAAAACCTCCAAGATCAAAAAAAGCAGGATTTACTGATAATGCATACACAAATGTCATGGTATCCTGGCTCCTGAAAAGGGCATCTGAGATCGCTGAAATAGCAAAAGATGAGATGCAGACACCATATGAAGAGATAAAAAAATGGAATGAGATTTCAAATAATCTCAAGGTGAATTGTAAAAACAGCATTGTAGAGCAATTCGATAAGTTCTTTAGTCTTAAAGAGCTTGACTGGAAAGCATACAGAAAGAAATATGGGAACATAGAAAGGCTTGACCGTATCTTAAAAGCAGAAGGAAAATCACCTGACAGCTACAAGGCCATAAAACAGGCAGATTTTCTAATGCTATATTACAATCTTCCAGTCAATACAGTAACAGATATATTGAGAAATCTTGGTGTAAATATCAAAGATCCGGTTTCTTTCATGAAAAAGAACTATTCATTCTATGAAAAAAGAACAAGCCATGGCTCAACGCTTTCAAAGATTGTTCACGGCATAATCTCAAGCTACATGAACAAAGAAAAAGAAAGCAGGATGTTTTTTGATGAATCTCTTAGAAGCGACATATCAGAAAGAGAAAGATTGTCGACAAAAGAGGGCATACACACAGGCGTCATGGCAGGGACAATAGATTTCATATACAGAAGATTTGCCGGCCTTAACTATAGGGAAGACATACTTAAGCTTAATCCAAAGATGCCAAAAGAATGGAAGTGCATAAGTTTCAGGATGCTTCACAGAGGGATCTGGTATGATATCACAATAAGCCAGGATAAGATAGAAGCAAGATCAAGCAAAAGATCAAAAATCAAAATAAAAAATAAAGAAATCAGGCTAAGCCCGGGAAAGACAAGAAAAGTCATCTACTGAATAGAATTTTCTTCACATTCATACATGCATTCCTGAGACCCGTCATCAAATACCCATGAGCCCACGCACATAGGATGTATAGAATCCTTGTTCTTTATAGCACAGCATTCGTCCCTTGAATCAGGAGAGACTGTTGCACAACTTGCACCCAAAACCTCATCTCCATCTTTTGAGAACTCTTCTTTGGCATATACCTTTATGCCATCAACATAAACAGAAACAGTTCCAGGTTCATGCCCGGTTTTAACTTCTCCTGAAAAGTTCTGCAGATCTATCATCTGAACACAGCCAGTTCCATCTTCATCAGATGATTTTATCTGTATGTCAAATTTTATCTGAACAGGATATGATTCCATGACCTGAACATCAAGATAAGCTTCATGGCATGGGGTTGGCTTTGACTGGGTTATGTTATAAATAAGCTTTCCGTCCACGTAATTAAAATAATACTTATCTACAGGTTCTGAAACATAAGGCACATCATTATCTGGAGAATCAGGCATGCCATCATCTTCGCAAGAACCTTCTTCCCAGAAATCAATGCTTCCAGATGAGCAAGCAACACAGCCATTTGAATATGTTTTTCCATCGTTTCCACAGACAGGTGCATACTCCATAGTGCAAAATTCTGCTGTCTTTTCTGATTCTGTGCAGTAATGCCTTCCTGTCATATTATACATAGATATGTCGTTGATCTCACCATATGCCTTGCTAACATCAACTATTTTGCCTCCACACACATTAACATAGACTTCTGCTTCATCCACTCTTGAAGAATCCTTTATAGATTCCATCAGAAATCTTATTTCTGTAGTATAGCATTCTTCATCTCCATCAGGAACAGTACTTATAACAAGGATATTTCGCCCACCATAATCCTTGTAATCCTGCATTTTGAGAACATAGGCTTTAGCAAGATTCTCTGAAATAATCTCTTCAGGTATTGCTGATTCAAATGGTTCAGGACATACAACTGCGCACACCCCTTCAATACATCTTGATTCATAAGGACAATGTGAAAGTATAAGATAATCTCCTGGAGTTGTGCAATCAGAATCTAAAGTACAGCTTTCACCTGTAAAATCAGCAATAGAGAAATCATAAGACGTAAAATCTTCTTTGTTTGATCCACCATCATAACCATCATCTGGGTCGTCTAAATTTCTTGATGTGCAACCTGTACTGAAAATTATTGATACTAAAATCACCAATAATCCAAATATCCTGATAAATGAATTTTTTTTTAGCATGAATATCACCTACCTATTTCTAGAATAAGGTTATTTAAATATGTCTTTTTTTTGTTAGGTAAATGCCTTAAGAAAAAATATAAAAAAAAGAAAAAAAATCTTACCCCCTGATCTCACAATCCCATCCTTTTGTATCAGAGAACCTAAGAAATATTCTCTCTCTTATGCCCTTTGAGGATGTGAAAAAATCTTCTATTGTCTCATTTATAGAACTCTCAGCGATTATTTCCTCGCTAAAATCATCTCTTATCTCAGATACTTCTATATTCATAATATCACCTCTTCTGGCTCCTGATCAATAAGTATATTGGAATATAATTCACATCTTCTATTTTCATAGCTTACGCTGCATCTTTTCATACTTAATCACCCTTTGAATACATCTATCTTAAGATATATGAATTTAAATACCTTCCATCAACATATGTCCAGTGTCCAGTGCCCAACTCTAAGAAAAAACAATAAAGTACGCCCATTTGCCAAAAAGATATAATCTATGCAATCTCTTTCATCAAGAAATATATGATTCATGGCTGTATCTAAGATAATAGTGTGAGACAAAAATAGAATTTAAATCTAAGAAATAAAGAAAATCACTGCTCAAGCCTATTAGAAATTTAAAAAATTTCTATCCCTAAAACTGACAGTTTTAGATATCCCCACACTTCAGTGTGGGGTATTAGGGCTTTCGCAGCTGAGGTGATTTTCTAATTTCAAAATTCGCCTTCAAAGGCGAGGTATTGCTCCAAAGGAGTACCCTTTCAGAATAAACCCAAAATTTAGAAATAAAAAAAAATCATATATCATATGTGAAAGTCCTAAAGAAGCGACCTTACATTATCTATATGATTAGCAACATCAGTTCCTTTCTTAGTAAGAGTAAGAAGCTTAAGCCTGCCTTGCTTCTCAAAGTTGATAAGCTCTGCCTTTTCCATCTCCTGAAGTATCTTTACAACATGAGAATATGTGCAGTCGATCTGTTTTGCAAGAGAAGATGCATATATTGCACTTTTAGAATTTTTTAGGGTAACAAGCATCATCGCTGGCTTTTCCCTGAATATTACATTAAAAATCTTATCATCAACCATATTAACACCCATAATTAATTATCTATAAAATATATTTTATTATGGTTCTTATCTAAAACAACCAAACAAAAATATACTCCACAACCTCGAGAACGAGGAAAAATGTTTTCTATAAAAACCTTTCGAAAAGATATGTCAAAAAACAGGTGAAAGAAACAACAATGTGATTACTTACAGGCTTTTCAGGCAGATTTCATAAACTCATATAATATATCATGAGATGAAAATCCAAGAATTTCAATAATTATTTATAATATCCATGTATCGCAAAAATGATGCAAGAGATCTATTTTCCTCATAATGCGTTTAGACCTATTCAGGACAAGCTTGTAGAAAGAGTGATATATGCAGTCGAACACAAGAAAAATCTGATAGTACATGCACCTACAGGTCTTGGAAAGACTGCTGCAACGATTGCACCTGCGCTCACATATGCAATAAAGAATAACAAAAAAGTCTTTTTCCTTACAAGCAGGCATACCCAGCATAGGATAGCTGTAGAGACTCTCAAGCTTATCAGGAAAAGATATGATATAGATTTTTCAGTTGTTGACATAATCGGAAAAAAATGGATGTGTCCTCAGCCAGGAACAGATACGCTTTACTCAAACGAGTTCTCAGAATACTGCAAAGCTGTACGGGAAGACGGAAAATGCCAGTTCTATCTTAATACTAAAAACAAACAAGGAAAACTAACAGTTAAAGCACAGGCAGAACTTCACGAAATAAAACATTTTGATCTTGACAAGCTGATTAAATATTGCACAGAAGAAGAGCTTTGTCCTTATGAAATGTCATTGGCACTTGCAGTTAGAGCAAACATAATAATAACTGATTATTACTATATATTCAACCCGGCAATAAGAGAGATGTTTTTTTCAAAAACAGGCATAAGCTTAGAAGATGTAATTCTTATCGTCGATGAGGCTCACAATCTCCCTTTTAGGGTGCGTGATCTGATGACTCAGAGGCTTTCCAATATTCTTGTAAAAAGAGCGATAAAGGAAGCAAAAAAATATCAGTATGATGACATGGTTGAGCATCTTCTTGTGATAGAAAATTCTCTTAGGGATATTTCAAAAAGCATGATGGAAAAGAGTGAACCTGAAACAACTCCTGAAAAAAAGCTGGATTTTTTCTCAAGCAAAATAGAAAGCAGCATAAAGATTAAAGAAAATGAAAAGCTAGTATCAAAAGAAGAGTTCATGATAAAGATCAAAAAATACATAGAAAACTACGAACAGCTGATTGCTGATCTTGAATTTGTGGCAGATGAGATACGGGAAAAGCAGAAGATATCATATCTTGGCTCGATCGCCTCTTTTCTTGAATTCTGGCAGGATGAATCAGAAGGATTCACAAGAATACTTACAGTAAAACCTGGAAATAAAGACCCTATAACAATACTTTCCTACAGATGCCTTGATCCCAGCATAATCTGCAAGGATGTAATAAATAATACTCATTCCTCAATAATCATGTCAGGTACATTGATACCTGTTGAGATGTACCGAGATCTTTTGGGTGTCGAACTTCCTGAATCAAAGATCTTTGAAAGTCCATTTCCAAAAAACAATCGGCTAAATCTCATAATACCTGAAACAACAACAAAGTACTCGATGAGATCAGACGACCAGTTCAAAAGAATAGGAGAAGCATGCGCAAAGATAACCAATGCAGTTCCGGGCAATTCAGCTATATTTTTCCCAAGCTATTTCTTAAGAGACAGGGTCTATGAAACATTCACTAGCCTTTCTGAAAAAACAACATTTCAGGAGATAGCGGGTATGAACAAACAGGAAAAGCAGGAGATGCTTGAAAACTTCATGAAGTACAAAGACATGGGAGCAGTGCTTTTGGGAGCATCTTCAGGAAGTTTCGGCGAAGGAGTGGATCTTCCAGGAGACTTGCTGAAATGCGTTGTTGTTGTCGGTCTTCCTCTTAACCAGCCAGATCTTGAGACAAAACAGCTTATAGAATATTTTGACAAGAAATTTGGCAAAGGCTGGGACTATGGTTACATTTTTCCTGCATTCAATAAGACACTTCAAAATGCAGGAAGATGCATAAGAAGTGAAAACGACAAGGGAATCGTAGTCTTTTTAGATGAAAGATATGCCTGGCCAAGATATGTCTCATTATTTCCAAATGACCTTAACCTGAAGATCACGAAAAAATATGAAGACGAGATTAAAAAATTCTTTGTAAATTAATCGTTTTTTTCAGTAGACTCGTTTTTTTCAGATCTTAGTTCGGTTTCTATTATTGCTCCAAGCCCTGACTCTTCTGCCATGTCAAAACCAGTAACTTCATGTGAGCCTATGTAGTTTAATGATGGACTCCAATATAATGGATCTGAAATCTTTCGTTCATTAAGATTATATCTTGTGAAAAAATCGTACATATTATCACCTTTAGAAAAGAAATACAGCTGAATATTTAAAATTAGGTGAATTTAAAGGGACAGGTTTTATAAAAAACAGAAATAATTATTTATAATATGGCATTAGCTAGATCTTTGATAATTCTTGGAATATTCACATTCCTTTCTATAGTCGTATCATCTCTTCCATTATATTTTGCTGTAAAGATATTCAGGAAAAAAATCTCTTTCGGAAGGGTTATGCTTATAACAATTCTTTCAGGCATCATTGTTTCTCTCATAAATCTTTACTTTAGAAGCATAGGAGGTATTGTCTCATTCATCATACTCATCTGGGTATATAGAGAAGCCTTCAGACTTAAATGGCTCAATGCGCTTCTTGTCTGGTTCATACAGATAGTATTTGTATTTTTGCTGTTTGCTATAATCGCAGCCGTATCTTTTTTTGGATTCGGGTTGTCATTAATATTCTAGAAAAAGAAATTTAAAAAAAAAGAAAAATAAAAAATATATCTATCCAAGGACTTCTGCATCATCTACATCAATTGAAGCACCAGATGAAGTTGTTTCTTTTCTTACTGCAACATCTTCTTCATAGACAACAGGATATATCTCATCGTCTTTCTCAGAAACAGGAAGATCGATTGTTTCAATCTCCTCAAGGTCATCTGACAGATCATTTGCCATGATCCTTGTTTCTGAAAGCGTATATAAGACATCATCTATGTAGAGGCTTCTTACAATGCTTTTATCAGAGTAGAAATAATATCCGCTCTTAAGAAGGTCATCATCTGAATCAAGATGAGTTATCTTTCCTCTAAGATCAAAACCGTCTTCAGGAGTAAGCCCATAGACATAAGCACCCTGAAAGATAAAGTCGCCGTAAGCCCACCTCATCTCTTCCTCATCAACATATTTCTCTGAATCAATCTCAGCCACCCTTATAGGAAGCACAAGAAGATTCTTTTCTCTGTCGAAAAGAAATGCCTTATGGTTATAAAGGGCATCTGAATCAGTCCCCCTGTCGCCTATCTCGACATTTGCGATCTCTTTTGGATTTTCAACATCAGAGACATCAAATAAAGACATCTTTATTCCCTGCTGCCAGGCACGATCATTTTCCTTGTCTTCTTCTGTTGATTTTCCTATTCCGATTATATGATTCTCATCATAAGGATGCAGATAATCCGAATATCCAGGTATCTTAAGCTGGCCTAGTATCTCGGGATCTTCAGGATCTTCAAGTCCTATGACAAACAATGGATCTATTGTCCTGAATGTAACCATATAGGCCCTATCCTGCATAAACCTTACAGAATATATTCTCTCGCCGGGCGCTATATCTTCTATCTCGCCTACTATATCAAGATCCATATCAAGGACATAAAGATTGTTTGCAGATTCTTCATCGCTCCACCAGTTATTGATTGTTGTCGCAATCCTGAAATAATCTCCATCCTCATCTATGGAAAACTGGTTCAACGGAGTTCCCTGAACCTCTCCCTGAGCTTCATGTTCTATCTCAGAACCATCAATAGATATTCTGTGTATTATTGTTTTTTGCCTTTCTCTTGCTATTTCTTCCTGTATTTCCTGAACTTCAGACTCTATTTCTTCAGTAAGTTCTTCAAGGTCTTCAGGATCAAGAGATTCTGCGTACTCTGCAATTATATATTGTATCTCATTTATTTTTGTGGATTCTCTCAGATCATAACCTTGTATTTTCTGTATCTCATCCTGTACATCAGAAGGAAGGATATCCATCATTACCTCTTCTATTATCCGCTTTTCTTCATGGTAGTAAGGTATCTGCTTTTGATTTGTAAGATATATGTTGTCTTCTGACACATAAACATTCTGACTGTATCCCTTAAGGATCGTCTTTTCTGTAAAACTGTTGTCGTTAAGATCTACTGCCATTATGGTTGAAAGCTGTCTTGATGTATCAGGCATGTCAAAATAATATATATCTGTAACAGGTATTGTCCTTTCTCCACCCTTGTAATATATCACAGGCGGTTCAAATGTAGATCCTGTCCACTGATTTATTATGATATATGCATAATCTCCAATCATCCTTGAATCATAATAGCTTCCTTCTACAAGGATATTCTCTTCTTCAATAGGATCTTCTTTATCGCTTATGTCAAATATCCTTATGAAAGTGTATGATGTTCTCGGGTAATATGGGTAAGGCATAATTCTTGCAACATCAGAAGAAGCACCACTGCTATCGGATTCGTCTCTTTTGTATTCATAGCCCATCATAACAAGCTTGTCATCATTTATGAATATCTCGTTCGGATTAACATCATCTATATTGAGTTCTGAAATGATCTCAGCATCATCTGCAGGATATGCTTTAACAATATATAGCTTAGAATTTGCAACATAATATATGTATTCACCATCAGTCTTTACAATGTCTGCCTCATCGACACCTTCTACCTGGATATTTGTTCCTGAATAATCAGATGTACCGCTTGCTGACGTGCTTGATGCAGATCCATCATCGCTATCAGATGCCCTAGGTGCTTGAACGCTTTCTTCCATAACATCCATTGCAACACCTGAAGATTTTGCTCCTCCCATCAGGTTGTTACTACTTGAGTCTCCTGACGAAGAAGATTCGATAAATTCAGTGTATTCTTCAATACTTTCAAATCTCTTCAAAGAACCATCAAATTCAGAAAGATCTGTATTCCACTCATCACCATTTCCATAAGGTGGAGTATATATTCCCTGCATGCAACCTGTAATAAGTAAAGTTGCAAGAAATATAGCAAAAAGCATTACAGATGATCTCTTTGCATTATTTTTTTTGTTTTCCATAGGATTTCACCTCAGGTCTCAACATGAATTTTTATATTTTAAAGAATATTTTAATCATTGATTTATTTAAATGCTGTTTTATATTAAGGTAAATGCCTAATCAACAACAATCCTTAATCAACAACAATCTTTATATTTATTTAATGCAAAACCCTTTTAAATAGATATCTATTTACAATAAATATGGATGATACTACAATCAAGCTTCTCGGAGCAGTAGGCATACTTTTCTTAGGCTTCATAATATCAAAAGTAGGAAGCAAGATACTCAACAGGTCATATAGAAAGAGGAACAAGCTTAAGACATTCAAGAAAAATCCTTTTTCGAGCCTGTTTTCAAATGTGGTAATCACGCTTTCGATATTTGTTGCGCTTTTCTTTCTCCAGATAACCATAACAGAAGAATTCTTCCTGAACATATATAATATACTTCCAGATGTTCTTTCGTTTGTGCTTCTTATTTCACTTATCATAATAATTGTGAACATACTCATGAACGTAATCGAGAAGATAATGGACAAGTCAGGTTTATCAAATCTTGTAAAAGAATACGATCATGGATTTATATTTAACATTTTCTTAGGAATACTCAGGATAATACTTTATGCAGTCTTAGGCATATTTGCCCTAAACTCTTTGGGGATCGCAGGCAATGTTTCAACTACGCTTAGCTATGTGCTGTATCCTATGTTTGTCTTTCTTTTGGTTATAATATTCTACGGCACAAAGGAATTTGTAGCAAACTTTTTTGCAGGCATGTATATCAAAAACTCACCTAATTTCCAGGTGGGACAAAGGATGAGATACAAAGATATTGTCGGAACAATAGAAGAGGTAAATAATGACTCTGTCATGATATCTACTGAATCAGGATATAACCATTACATACCTAACCAGTATTTTTTAAAGCACATAATATCTTTCAAGGAAGTTGATACTGATATCCCGACTCTTGAAGAGATCAAGGAAAATTATGTTGCACAGACTCCAAGTTTCTGCGGACCTGCATCTGCCGCCATGGTTCTTGATATATTCGGTTATGGATTCACACAAGAGCAGATAGGCAAAGAAGCAGGAGCAGAAGTAGGTAAAGGTACAAAACCAGACATGCTCATAAAAGCTGTAGAGAAGCTCACGAAAAAGAACGTTATCGGAACATGGATCAATATAGATATGATCAATAATCTTCGTGAAGAGGTAATGTCTTGGCTTGACGATGATGCTCTTATAATAATAGATTACAAGAAAAACGTGCTTTTTCCTGAAAGCAAGGGCGCTCATTACTCAATTGCATTAGCTGTTGAGGGAGAAGAGCTTGTAGTTCTTGATCCAAGCTCAAAAAAAGGCGGTGTTTTCCTTGCAGACTATAAAAAGATTGAACGTGGAATGGACACATATTCTGAACTTATAGGAGGAAAGCGCGGATACATAGTTCTAGCACCTAAAGATTCAAGAGCATACAACAGGATAAAACAAGGACTTATATATTCTGATTTCAACCTTTATACAAAGCTCAACAGAAGACTTCAGAAAAGCTTCAATGAGCTTGTGAAAAAAGCAGATTTTCTTGAAAAAATCATACCAGGAAGAGTTCGTGATTTCATAGATAAAAAAAGACAGAAAGAGAAGATTTCTCGTGTGTGGCGGCCAAAGCCCAGAGCGTGATCATAAATTATCATGATTATATTCTGTGATATGTCCTTCATATAAGTCTCTTATCATTGCATCCATCTGTTCAGATGAAACATCTGAAGATATAACCTTACATCTTCCCCCAATTTTATCTAACTGAAAAGGTCCTGCATTAAAGATATTCCATTCATTAGTATAGTTATTGATTATACATAGTAAATCATTGTCACCACTATTTCTTTGATGGGGCCAGGTGATCTTATAAGTAGATAATGCAAACCTGGACGAATCATCATGTCTTACAAAGAATTCAGGTCGATCATCATAATGCATATTGGCCATCCATTGACAGGTTTCCAATACATGATATGGATTACCTAAACGTCTCCATGACAAACCCTTTCTATGTTCAGATCTATTGTCAAAAAAAATCTTTGATATATCTTCTATCGATAAGTTGAAAGCAATCTCATTGCCGTCTCTGTCTCGGTCTGAGATTAAGATATAAGAATCCCAAGACTTTTTTAACCTACCAGGCAGCAGATATTCCAGCAAAACCCTGCCTGAAAAAAATACAACATCATCAAGATCTAAACCAGATTCGTCTAGTTTCATCTGACTTTTCCGTCCAAACATATTTGAAAAGAATAGACTTATTGTATAAAAAAGTATCTTCAAAAGACTCAAGTGGATTAAACAGGATTCAAGAGGATAAAACAAGGACTCAGGTATTTTTTGCAGTTCTCAGGCACAACAAGATCTTCAATCATATAATAAAGAAATGAAACCAAATCATCAATTATTTTCTAAAAAACAACAAGTGTCAAAAACATTTTAGCAACCATAATGTATTTTAGTATACAAAATAGTATACTAGTTCAAAAAAACACAACATTTATATACTAGTTGCATCATAGAGATATTTAGATAATAAAAATTGAGTTTGAGTGAGAAAACAAAAATCAATCGCCCCCAACTATTATTCAAAAACTCGCATTGATAGCTATTTATCAATGCTTCATTCACGATAAAGAAGATTCCCTATACCACTATTCTATCTTCTACCAAACCAACCACCCCACTAACCAACCACAATAGGGAATCTTTCTTTTTTTTCATATTCATGGTAAAGGGCTCCTCATACCCTACTTTCTTACCCCTCACACACTCACAACACACACAACGAGGAGCTCTTCCTTTTCTTTTTTTAACTTAAAATCTTAAAACCAAACATGGCACATCACATCACGAGAGGACAGGATTTTCCTGTCCTTCATTCTTTAACTTTTATGATTTCAGATCTGGCTTTAGATATTTTCAAAGAGATAAAAGATTGCAGCTATAATACAGAACCAAATATCACACACCTTTTATGATTATCTCAATGATCTTAAGAGATTTATTGTCCCATATACAAATTCAAGAAAAATTATTTAAATAAAAAAGACTTATGAAAAATATGTCGCAGATTGAATTAGCACAAGAATATTGCAAAATATTTCATGAAGGCATATTCAGAAAAGATAATGTCACGCCTTATTATACTCATCCATTTGCAGTCGCAGACATTCTAAAAAACTATGGTTATTCTGATGAAGAAACACAAATAATAGCATATCTTCATGATACCATTGAAGATACACCACTGCGTCTTAAAGAGATAAGAACTGTATTTGGCCCTACTATTTCTCTTGCAGTTTTCCAGCTTTCGAGAAATAAAGGAGAGACTCTTTCAGGAGAAAAACTAAATGATAAGCAGTATATGGACAGGATTCTTTATTCATGGCCGCGCGTCCAAAGAGTAAAAATAGCAGACATGATCGATAATACAAAAACACTTGAAGCCCTTTCTGATTCAGGAATAGAAAAAAAGATCAAAGAATCAAACGGGTTCTATATCCCGCTTGGAAAAAAGGTTGCACCTATGATGGTAGGAGAACTTGAAGAAAATATTGAAAATTATCTTCTTAAAAGCGCATAATAAACCACTACCAAGTAACAACAAACAAAACATTTATAAACTAACTATATTTTGGTCGCGTTATGAGGCTAAAAAACAAGATCTTTTTAGGACTTGGAACATTAAGTTTAGCTTTAGCATCATATGGTACTTTCGCTATTAATAACAATAATATAGGAGCTTTAGAACCAATATCTCTTGATTCTATTGTTTACACAGATTATTTCTATGAATCACAGATAATTCCTTCAGAAAATAATCAAGAATTTGCGTCTGAAGTTTCTTATATGATTCCTGAAGAAAAAACAATTGAAAATAATATTCTTGAAGAAGAGATCGAAAGATCATATTTAGAAAACTTGCCAAACAGGAATTCTCAGGATGGAAGAACAAGACATCTAGTAGAATATGGGGATATGCTCAATCAAATAGCAAGAGAATATGCAGGCCCAAATGCCTCAGCAAACGAAGTATACATGATGGTAAGAGGTATAGAAGATATCAATTCTATCCCAAACATAAACTCATTAAGTGTATTTTCACTTCTTACAATACCAAAAGAATCTAATGATCCTATCGACAGTATTTTGTATGAAAACATGGATAAAGAAGAAAGGATAAGATTCTTAGAACGAAGAACACCTGTTCAGGCAAACAATTATATTGAAGATTTTGTAGAAATCTCAAAAAATATTGGTATTGATCCAAGAATCTCCCTGGCTATTTCTTGGAAAGAAAGTGAATTTAATGAGAACGCAAGAGCAGGATATTATAATTCCGATGGAAGATTTATAGTAACAGGACAGGGAATCATGCAGATAAATCCTCAAGTTCATGCTGTTTCTGACAATTACAGGGAAAATATAGAATATGCCCTTGGTTATTTCAAAGATATGTATGAAAATATAAGAGAAGCAACTGATTCTGATCAGATTGCGCTTCTTAGGACATTTGCATCCTACAATGCAGGTCCTGCAAGAATTAATAATCTGATTGCATCAGGAGACTGGGACGGAAGAACAATAGAAAATATGCCCATAGAAGAGACAAGGATATTTCTTTCAAAGATAAATGATTATCTCTCTCACATGGACGCATATTTGTTTGATTAAATTAAATAAACTCTTTTTTCACTTTGAAGTAGTCAAAAAGCGAAACATTTATAAAGGAAAAACACCATTATTACTGTATAATAGTCATAATTTAGTCTAAGGACTAAAAGGGGTGGAAAAATGGCTGAAGCAACAAAAGATCTCGAAAAGATTGTTGAAAAACCTGTGAACAAAAATGGTCTTAGGAGAACATTGACAAGGGGTGCTATTCTTACAGGCCTTGGAATAGCAGCAGCACTTAGCGTATATTCAAACATAAAAAATAATGAAGAACCAGTTCCTGTTGAATCTGAATATGGAACACAGGTTGTTGCTGAATATACTCAGGATAATGATGATTATGGTTTTGCAGATATTGCATTTGGTTTGGGACAAAATGCCTATGATCCAATAGATGCATCTGGTGCAACAATAAGCGATGTTATTGGAAATGCTTTTAATGAACAGACAGATTATGAATTCCTTCAAAAAGATCATCCATACACGTTCAGGTTGTATGAAGATGGAAATATTGAAGTAGTTCCTGCAAAATACGAATAAAATCAGGTAATCAAAATGAATAGACCAGAAAGAAAAGCAAAAAGAGAAGAAAAAAAAGCTAAATTTAAGAAATCGATAGATGATTTTGCAGATGGATCTTTCATGAAAATCGCAAGACAGCCTGCAAGATTAGTTTCAAGGATATTTGGCAAAAAAGATACTGAGAAATCAACAGCAAGAAAATATGCTGAAAGTATTGTAAGTTTTCCAGTAACAACTGCATTTTATTCAACTCTTGCACTTGCAGCACTTTCTTATGCTAAGGGTTTTGTCACAGGAACCATAAATCCTACAGAATACAACACAAGAACAGAATATGTTGATAATTTGAAAATTGCTCAAGAAGGAGATTCATTTTGGGGTACAGCTCATGATATCGGTGCTTTATGCATTGATGGAAACAGGATTGAACTTACAGCAGACATGATGGAAGATTATCATAATGAACATATTGGAGAAAGGATGCTTTGGCCTGGTGACGAAATGGGTGCAGCAGTTGCTGTCAATTATCCAAGAAGGCTTGCTTCAGGACATAATGAGGGTGTTGAATCTTTAAAAGAAACAGCAAGATATTCCAAAGAAAGAATTGATGAAATCTTTTAGAGGTAAAAGATGATATTCTTATTCGTTTTCATAATCCTTTTCAAAAAAGCCAATGAAAAGGCAAATATTTTCTTATCACTTTTAGAGTGGAAATGAATCATCCTTTAATTTGAAACGGGGCAGAGGATTATCTCTTGTTATATCAAGATACATAACTTCTGACATAATAGTGTTTATTGCATGTTCTCTTGCCTCATCTTGTGTAACAAGACCTAGCAGATATATTCTGTGCTGAGGCTCAGAATAATCCCCTAAAAAATCAGTTTGGCATGGAAAATGATCAATCAAAACCAAAAGTCCAGAATCATCTTCCTCAATTAAAATCACAAATAAAGCAATTTCTTAAAAAATAATCTTTTCAAACCCAAACTTTTTAACCAAAAAACAATTCTCAAAAATACATGAACCTATGCTACAGGTGCAAAGGAAGGGGATTTTGCGGACATAAGTGCACTATTTTTGAAAAGCTTAAAGTCCAGAAAAAGGTAAATCTCAATTTCAAGCAGGATTTCTATGGAAAAACACCTAATGTCTTTGTAGGAAAATTTGGCTACCCTAATGTGAATGTAGGATTATTATCGACAGAGCAGGAAGCATACAAAGAAAATGATAATCCTCTTTTATGGAGCAAAAACAATTATTCAGTCGGAAAAGTTGTTGATCTAAGATCTGAACTTGTTAACAGCTCATTTTCTTCAAACATTAATATTCCAAGACAAATTACAAGAAACAGGTTTGAAGAGCTTTCAAAAGAATTATCGCTCTCAAAAAAACCTGTTGATACAGAACTCCATCTTAAGCAAAAACCACAGTTCAGGCTTTCTTTCAATCAGGAGGCAGCTCCTCATGGACCTAACTCAAAACTCGAAAAGGCAGAAGCGACAGAAAATATAAGAATTCCAACAAAAATAGACAAGGCAGTATCTGATTATGACTATAAAGCAGGATCAGCCCTATCAACCCTGTATAAGCGATTCGACGAGCATTACTTAACAAAAATACTTAGTGTCGGAAATCTGGGAATAAAAACACAAAGAAAACTTGTACCTACAAGATGGGCAATAACTGCTGTCGATGATACATTAGGAAAAGACGGAATAAAAGAAATCAGGGATTTTTCCAACAATATGGACTATACAGCCTATTTTGGAGGCCATATGGGAAATTACTACATTGCAATGTTCTTTCCTGACTGCTGGAGTTATGAGCTTTTTGAATCATATCTTCCTAAATCAGTCTATAATCAGGGAAATGAAACACCTTATTCAACAGATTACGAATCATTTTCAGGAAGAAAAGAGTATGCCTATGAGACAGCAGGAGGTTATTATGCAGCAAGACTTCCTGTCATAGATTTTCTCAAAGAAAAAAAACGCCAGTCTTCAGTAATTCTCCTAAGATTCATAACAAGCGAATACTGGGCTCCTTTAGGTGTTTGGGTGGTGCGCGAATCTGTTAAAAAAACTCTTAAAACAAAAGGCATAACCTTTTCTTCAAAAGAGCTTATGATAGAATATGCAAAAAAGCTTGTAAAAAAGAAATTTGATGTTGATATTAAAAGGATACTTGAAAAAAGCAAGCTTTTAAACAACATGAAAAACCAGTCAAAATTAAACAGATTTTTTTAATTTCTTTACAAAAAAAGAGTACAAAACCAATGGTTTTATAAGCGAGTTCTCACTGACTAATGGTTATGAATGATGTGTATTTTAAGATATATGGAAAAGCAGAGTCCATAGACGATATAATCAATGATATCCATTCTATGACAGGTGGCATGGAGGTTTTAGTAGATTCAACTCTTAGGATGTACTACAAACATATGCCAACACTTTTTGACGGCTCAAGAACAGTTTCTGTAAGATTTCCAGATAAAGGCGCACTATACATTCCTTATGGAGATGAAGATAATTCTCACCATAAAATCTGTTATGTAAGAAATCCAGACCATTTCAAAGATCCAGGCAATGAGCCTGAATATGTCCCGTTCGGAACAGCAGATATAGATAGGTTTGCTTATGCTCACATAGGACACATACCTGAAAGTGTTCTTAAGAAAGCATGCTATGATTCAACAGATGAACTTATCAAAGAATTATCAGAGATCGTTGAAACCGATATCCCCATAAGAATAAGCGATCCTGTAACAGTTGATTATATCTCAAATTTCAGACCAAATGAACACATGAAAGAGATCATGGACAAATATGGATTGGATTACAAGAGGCAATAAGATGAATTTAGAAGACCAAGCATTTGAAGGATGTCTTGATACTGAAATTGAAAAAACACTTACAAAGACAGGATTATCTGATGATTATGTCAACGAATACTGTTCACTTGATTCAGCAATACAGCTATATGAACTTGGAAGAGAAGATCTTATCAAAAAGTTAACTCCATTAAAAAGATATGATGAAAGATATCCTGATCTTGTAACAGATGAAAACAGAGAAAGAGTAGAAAAAGTTAATACTATTGTTGATGAGATCAATGAAAATATTGAATCAGGAGCAATCAATGTCCATGAATATAAACATCTATTAGGCGCAATTGATTACCTTATATTCGACAGGTTAAGACCATTTGCAAGAAGGCTTGGTCTTGATGAAAAAGAAGTAAAAAAAACAATTAAAAAATATGTTTAATTATTCTTCCAAATTTCTATTGCAGATATAATCTGTGCAAGAGATATACTTGATGATGATTTCCATAATTCAATATAATTATTAAGTTCAGAAATATCTATATCCATGTCAGAATTAAGGTCAGCTTCATGGATGTGTTCAGAAATAACATCATCTAATATTTCAACATTACATATATTGACAGGATCATAAGCCTGAAAACCCATAAAGTTAATCTCAATAGTATTTGCCTGTTCTGTCCTAAAAGAATAATCTTTTGCAATCATTATTTCAGCACCTGATTCAGGAGTTACATATACATCATAATTTCCTGATGTTACATTTACATTGATCATAAAATAATAACTAGAAAATCCTGAATATTGAACCTCTGTTTCATAAGAATATGAATCTCCGTCACGGACATCAATTAATCCGTCAGGGCTGAATCTTACCAAAACTGCATATTCGCTCCAGTGTGTCCCCTCAAAAGAGGATAGTCCAATGACTGAATCAAGCTCATCAATTTCAGGAGTTGCATTAAATGCTATGCTAAAAAAACCATCCTGAGATGTTATCGCAACATTCTGGAAATCACGTTCAGCAGCATAACAAGATTCATCTGAAACGTCTTCTTCACAAGTGCCTGAAAAAC
>JBKHIF010000084.1:0-4432 GCA_046538795.1 Candidatus Woesearchaeota archaeon
TAGTCCTTTTTAATTTGCTGTCTTCATTTAGCTTTCAGCCAGCAAATAAAAAAAAGGCGAGTCTTTATTATTTTTAATTAGTCCTTTTTAATTTGCTGTCTTCATTTAGCTTTCAGCCAGCAAATAAAAAAAGGCGAGTCTTTATTATTTTTCAATAGTCCTTTTTAATTTGCTGTCTTCATTTAGCTTTCAGCCAGCAAATAAGCAAAGAGTTAAAAATGATTGTTTTTTTACTTTTATGATCTTATACAAAAGATAAAGGTTGATTATAATGGATGAAAAAAAATACAGGCATCATGTCCAAAAGGTTAGTGATTTTGATTATGAAAAATCTGGTGCAGACAAAAAAGCAGAAAGCAACAAGCATCATACATCTCGTCATAAAAGAGATATAGATCACAAGGAAGATCATAAGGTCGTGAGAAAACAGCAAAAGATGAGCTCAAGGGTGCTTATATATTTTCTAATGCTTATTATAGTAATACTAGGAGGATTATTTGCTATCAGGATGTTTCTCCCTGAACCAGATGATGGAAAATATAATGGTTTTGACTGCCAGGAATATGGCAATTTTACTTATTGCAGAATAGCTGTCCAGAAACAGGATGTAGTTGATGGAGAACTTGTGCTTGGACCCTTGAAAGAATATGATCTTCAATTTAGAAATCCTCCTTGGGAACTTGAAGATATCCCAGTAGCAGGTAATGTGAGCCAGCTTGTAAACATATCAAGGACAAAATTTATCTATCTTGCAATACCAGGAAATATAGCAAATATCGAACTTGCAAAAATAGGTATCGGAGCGATAGAGATAAGCAGGCTTTTGGGAGATAGATATGACATATTCAATATAGAGTCTAAATCAGCCCTAATAACAGAAACTGTTGAAGATCCTGGATTATATAATGACTCTGACATACCTTTAGTTAACTGCGAGAATGCTACTAATTCAACAGCAGTAATGCTTTTTGGCTATGGAGATCAGAGTTTTGTTAGCAAGCAGGGTAACTGCTATATTGTTGCAGGAAAAACAGCAGATGATGTCATAAGAGCTGCTGACCGCCTTGCATATACTGTGTTGGGTATTATGAGAAAAGAATATTACTCTGAATGATAACTGTTTTGTTTTTTTGCTTCTTTATATTTTTTTATAGCTGATTCAGGATTATTTATGAATTCTGTGAATTCTTTTTCAAGCAGATTTTTTGCGCATCTTATATCTGTGCATATCTTTTTTCTTTCAGGTTCATATTCATCTTCTCCTGATTCCAAAAGCACATCATCAAATTCTCCTGAAACATATGATATAGTATTTCCTGGATCTTTTATTATGCGGTAGAATTCAATTCTTTCAGGCCTTTGAGTATCCTGTGTATCTCTTGACTCATTAATTTTGATGGCTGCAAATATTCCAAGATATGGTGTTTCATCTTTGATGAACGTAGTGATATATCCTGAGGCGCACATTTCATAATTTCCGTCTTCAAAATCTCTTGATTTTTTTCTTGCAAATTCAGCAGTTTTAAGATCGTCAATATCACCAATTTCAAGAGACTCTTCTTTATCGCAATCATATCCTGAAAATATAAGATAATTCTGGCTTTTTATGGAATCAAAGTCAGGTGATACGAAGTAAGGCTTTTCAGCAATCTCTTCAAGTCCTCTCCTAAGATAGTGATTATCTGCAAGGTATGAAAGATCATTTTCAGAATCAGAGTATAGTTCGTCAGAATGTCTTAGAAGAGAATCAGCACTATCAGCAAAAAGAGTAATTGTTTTTCTGGAAATCTGACCTTGCCTGTATAATCCGCTTTCAGAATCTCTTATCCCGTCAACTCTTGAATCAAGGTTATCAGGTGCAATCTCTTCGAATAATAGTTTATCATGCATTTTTAAAAGTCACTTCCTTTAAAAAGGAAGCACTTCTGTCGTCACTAAATCACTCAATAACACATATCTTGTTTTTTCTGTTTATAAAGGTTGTCCCTGTAAAAGTATTACGTTATATGATGATCTGAAAATTTTTTAAGTTTATTGATTTGTAAGTAGTTTTTTATACTAAAAGAGCATAAGGTGTTATTATGTCTCATTATTATTCAGAAGAACAGGAAAGTGAGCTTAATCTTAGTCAGATTTCCGACCTTTTGCGAGGAGAACGCTTGGAATTTTATGTAGCATCAGGAGTTTTTTCTAAGTCAAAGATTGATAAAGGTACAAAAGTGCTTATAGATAATGTTATTCTCAATCCTGACTGGACTATTCTTGATTTGGGGTGTGGATATGGTCCTGTAGGCATATCTATTGCAAAGTCGGATGCCACTATAAAGGTCCATATGACAGATATTAACAAGAGAGCTGTCATGCTTGCAAAAAAAAATATCGTTTTAAATAAGCTTGATAAGAAAAGGTTTAGGATAACTCAGGGAAATTCATTTAGTCCTGTGGATCAGAAAGTGGAATTTGATTCAATATTATTAAATCCTCCGCAGACAGCAGGAAAAAAACTCTGTTTTGATATGGTACGGGAAGCAAAAGAGCACCTTAAAAAAGGAGGACTTCTTCAGTTGGTAGCAAGGCATAATAAAGGAGGAGCATCTTTCATGAAACTGATGGAGGAAGTTTATGGAAATGCAAAAGATATCTGTAAGGAAAAGGGTTATAGAGTATATGTAAGCAAAAAGCAATAAGTGATTGTCCATGAAAAAAAGAAAAAAATCTGACTGCAAATCATATGATTCTGATGATGAGACTGAACATCAGGATATCTATGATGATCAGGATGATCCAGATGTACCATTTATGAAAAAAAAGACTGTTGAGGTTAGAAAAAATTCATCGGTCGCACCATATTTTAAGGAATATTTTAGAAAAAAGAAAAAGACAGCTTTGGTATTGAGCGGAGGAGCTGCAAGGGGTCTTGCGCATATAGGAGTTATAAAGGTTCTTGAAAGCGAAGGAATAATACCTGATCTTATTGTAGGGACAAGTATGGGTTCTATAATTGGAGCCATGTATGCCATGTCAGGAGATTCTTCTGTCTTTGATAAATATCTTAATTATGAATTAAAAGATCTTATATCTATGGGTGATTTTGGCTTTAAGTCAGGCGGGTTTCTTAAGGGCACAAAAGTTTCATACATCCTTTCAAAGATATTCGGCGCTCCCTTTTCTTTTGAAGAGCTTAAGATCCCTCTAATAGTTAATGCAGTTGACATAAGAAGCGGAAAAGAAGTTGTTTTTGATTCAGGCAATCTGATACACGCAGTCCGTTCCAGTATAAGCATACCTCTTGTTTTTGCTCCGGTTAAGCATGGAGATATGCTTCTTATTGATGGCGGTATGCTCAATCCTGCAGGCACATCGCTTGTTCCTGCGAATTTCAATGCAATAATTCTATCTGATGTGAATTATTATCTTAATGATCTTAAAATAAAACCTGGATTAGGTGAGATGTTTGAACAGGTAATGATGCTTTATCATCAAAATCTACTCAAGGTTCCAAAAAAACCAAAAACAGTTCTTATAACACCTGACTTGAGAGGGATGAGACTCATACATTTTGGAAAATCAAGAAGATTTGTTGAGCGTGGAGAGATCGCTGCCAAAAAAAAGATAAAAGAAGTAATAAGGCTTGTCAGTTAGGTTTTTCTATAATTCTTTTAGCTGCTTATTTTTCCATGAAACAAGCCGTATGCCAATTCCCAGCTTAAGTGCTGCTGAAAGTATTGCCATGTGTTCTTTTCCTGTTCCTGATGCAAGGTTAAGTGCTACTTCAAGATCATTTATCCTTCCTTGAAGAGAAGAATTAATTTCATCGATTATCAGGTTTATATCTGAATTGGGGTCAATAATTATCATCTTTACAGCTTTATTTGTAGAAAATCTGTCTCTTACTATTGAGTTCACTACAAGATATATATTTTCGAATTCTCCTGAATCTATGAGAGAATAAACCTCATTCCAAGTGCCTTTTCCAATGGATACGCATGCTATTAGATCAGTCATAAGACCTAAGAAAAAATGTTCTCTATAAAAAATTACCTGATATCTCCTTTATTAACGATCTCTTCAAGCTTAATCTCAAATATAAGATCGTGTCCTGCAAGAGGCTTGTTAAGATCAAGTGTTATATGGGTTTCTCCAACATCTGTTATCCTTGCAGGCATTATGCCACCATATGGTGCTTTAACAGCCAGGATCTTTCCTACTTGTGGAACAATTTTTCCAAGAAGCTGTTCTCTTGGAACTTTTGTAACTAGATTTGGCATCCTTTCACCGTATGCTTCTTCTTTTGGAATTTTTATACGTTTTGATTCTCCAAGTTTCATGCCTATTATGGCACTCTCAAATCCTTTTATGACTTCTCCTTTGCCTAAGTTTATCTGAAGAGGTTTTTTTCCAAATGTAGAATCAAACTGCTCGCCGTTGAGCT
>JBKHIF010000085.1:0-4410 GCA_046538795.1 Candidatus Woesearchaeota archaeon
CATAAATTTTAATATATTATACATCCCCATTTATATACAACTAAACCTACTTAATAATTAGAAGTAGTAAGAGAATTAAACCGAATATTATATTCCCTCCAAAGGCTTAATATTCTATTTCGCTTCTTGTATTCTAAGGACTTGACCTGTCTTATAACCAAAATTAAAGGTTCAACCAAAGAAATTTGATAACACAAATTTCTAGCATGAAAATCTAAGATTTTCATATCCCTCCAAAGGCTTACATGAAATGGAAAATTTGGGAGGTTCCAAAAAATCCCTTGAAATTTCTGATATTTCTAAAAGCTTTCATGATTAATCTTAAGAACTTTCATATATTCTTCTCAAAAATTTATTTTTGATGATATCTGTTTTCTTGTAAAGTATCAACCCAATAAAATAAATAATAATCAATACAAATACAATCTTGGCAACAACCATGCCCCGTTTCCATGACTTAGGCATGAAATCAAACCTAATGCTTTCTTCACTTCCATCCAGTATGACTCCGGTGAGAACTCCATTAGCTGCATAATAATCAATCTTTCCTCCATCCTGATCAATACCTGTCCATCCCTCATATAGTGTATATTTCTCAGACAAAAACAACAATCCTTTTTTATCCTGTAAAGAAACTTCAAGAGTATTGGGATCTGAATCATAATATTTTGTTATCTCAACTTTTTCATACCTGCTCTCATTAAGAGAGTTGATTTCATTGAACATATCTTCAACCAAAGCAACATCAAGACTACCCTCTCCTGAAGTAATATCAGGCAACACTCTTCCTCCCTTGTCTGAATACATTCCAAGTAAAGAAATATCTGATTGGGCATCAAGAGATCCAGGGAGAAGGACAATACCATAAAAAGTAGATAATTCCTGCAAAGTAAAATCACTTATACTTTTATCTGCTGCAAAAACAATAGCGGTTTTGTTAAAATCAAAATAGCTCTGCATCATGGAATAATAACCAAACTGCAAAACATTATCGTAATTTCCTATAATCAAAACAGGATTTTTGTAGTAAACAGCTCTTGGCATACTGAACTTATGTCTATATACCATGCCTTCTTCACCATAATCAGGAGTAACACGAAGGCCATCTTTTCCTCCATTTGTAAAATTGCCTACATACTCAACATATGATAAATTCAACTCCTGAGATGAAAGAATATATTTAATATTAAACATGCCCATAAGCTCTGGCCTTGAAAGAATTACGCCCAAAAAATTATGAAAATACCTGGAATCCCAGACAGCAGCCAATGCTCCATAAGGAGATTCAAGATCGTGATATATCAACGGGGGTGTTATCTCATGATAATCAACACCTCTTATCTCAATCATATGTATCCTGTATATAGATTCATCATCCAATACAGAAGGAAGATCAAAATTCCTTACCAGATCATGATTTATTCCCCCATGCCTTAAGGATATTCCTCCTTTCAGAAAAATAAACATTCCAATTGCCAAAATAAGTATCGCATATTTCATTGATAACTTAAGCAGATTTCTGTGGGATGAAATTTTCTTAGAAACCAAATCACATAATCCCTTAAAACCATAACCTGCCGCAATAGCTCCAAATATAAGTCCTGTAGAAAAAATTCTTATTATGGCTTTTTGGCTCTTGAAAAAAGGAAGATTATCATAGAAAAATCTCGCCATAAATCCACCGGCTACAAGCACATAGGCAATATATACAATTCCCAAAAACCATATCTTTATGCTTTTTTTCCTATAGGCATAATACAATGCAAAAACAAATAAGATGTGACCTACAATATTAAAACTTGAATTCTTTGACCCTGAAAGGATAAAAAATTCATTGATATTTTCAAAAGATGGCCTGTCGTCTGAATAAAGAACCTGGTCAAAAGGAAGCCCTGAAGAACGGTCAGTATAATTGACAAAATCAAGGAAAAACAACAATCGAAAAGAACTAAGACCAAAAAAAACAAATGCAACTATAATAACGATTTTAAGCATTTTTACAAGATTTTTTGGACTGAATTTCAAAACAGGAAACTTTCGTAAATCAATTATTTTCGTGAATATGTATAGCAGGCCAAATAACATAAAAAAGAAGATCTGGTAATATAGATGCACAACTCCGCCCAAAAACTGCGCTGCAAATGACAATCCAAGCAAAACAGAATAAAAAACATATTTCTTAGAACTAACAGACTTAAACAATAAGTATATGTTGAGAGGAGTGAAAGCAAAACCAAAAAGCATCCATGTATGACCAAAAGTTGAGTACAAAGTATTTGATGTCAGCAACACAGCCAAGGAAACAACAACCGCAGAAAGATCTTTTAAAAATAATCTTGAAAGAAGAAAAAATCCGGTAAAAAATATCGCCATATAAGCAATTCTTGAAAGCGACACAGCACTCAAAGAATCAACAATATAATTAAGCGCTATCAGAACAGGACTCGTCATCATATTTGCTATATTTCCTGCAGGCCAGCCCCCATTAAGATTATGTATCCAAAGCTGAAACTCTCCGTCTTCTATCAGACTCTTGTGTATCAAGATGCTTGGAGGAACATCATGCCTGCTTTCATCACCATGATAAGGCATTACTCCTGGAATAAAATAAGAAGTAAAGATGAAAAACATCATCAAAAAAGCAATGATGAAAAACTCATATTTTTCCCATCTTGAAATTTTGTTCTTTTTTTTATCCATCAAAACACAGAATCATCGAATAATTAATAAGTTTTTCCAGAATCAGGATTTAGTTCTTGATATAGCCGCTTTCAAAATATTCTTTTTCTGAACCTACATCATCAAGATTATATTTCCTGTTTTCAATAATACTTCTTGCTGCAAGTATGCCCATTTCAAGAGAATGATCCTGATTTGTGTATTGAAATCTTCCAGGTCTCCCAATATAATAAAGATTATCAAACTTGTCCAGATACTCCTTTATTACCTTGATATTATCAGGATAATCAATATCATATACAGGATAGACAAATTTTTTCCTAAATACATAATAATTTCTTACCTCATCTTTTGAAAACAGCTTTAGTTTTTCAAAATGTTTCATGGCAAGATCAAAAACTTCCTTCTTGCTCCGGTTCCACATAGAATCTCCTTTTGTTACAAAAAATTCCACGAATAAAGAGGTCTTGCCTTCAGGACTCATATCTTTGCTAAAATTTTTCATCTCTGCTATTCTTCCAAAAGGAATTTCACTGTTAGGAAAATATATCCAGTTGTCATCTGTTATCTTTTCTTTGTCCAAAGTAATAAAAAGATATATCTGCGCTCTCCATTTAAGACTTTTTGCCGCCTCAAAAACATCAGCAGAAGGTCTTGGATTCATGAGCTTAATAAACTCAGTTATAGGAACAGAACTCACAACATCAGAGGGCTGGACTAATCTTTTTTTGCCTTTCATATCAATCTCAATTTTTGTAATCTTTTCGCCATCATGAAATATCTTGGTGGGACGAGATTCTGTGCTTATGCTTGTACCGACTTTTTTTATCTTTTCTGCAATTGTTTCATATATAAGTCCAGTACCATACTGAGGATAATAAAATTGATCCACAAGAGATTTGGGGCCTTCTTTACCCTTTTTCTTGAAAATAGCATCTATGACAGCTGAACGAAGGTTAAGTCCTTTAATCCTTTGGCGTGCCCAATCAGGATGAATATACCTGCAATCAAGACCCCATATTTTCTCAGTGTAATTAAGCATGTTAAATTCACCGAGTTTTCTTCCGAAGTTTGCAACAATATAATCTTCAAAATTATTGATCTTTTTTTTGAAAACACGATACTTTATAACTGAAGCGAAATATGACAAACCCATCCCTGTTGCTCTTATAAGCCCTATATTTCTGAAAGCCTGCATGGCATTTATCGGATAATCATAATATTTTCCATCAATAAACTGCCTTGTCTGCCTTTTGACAACTTTCCATTTTTCATCAAGCAAGTCTTCGATAAAATCATACAGATATTTATTCTTAGAAAAAAATCTGTGAGGGCCAATATCTGTCCTGAATAAAAGCCCCCCCTCATCAATTTCAAAAGTCTTGGCCAATCCCCCAATTCTTTTGTTCTTTTCTATGATCGCAGAAACCTTGCCTGCCTTATGCAATTCCATAGCACAGGCCATCCCTGCAGGCCCTCCGCCTAAGATGAGTATCTCACTATTTGAACCAGCCATATTTGTTGGAGAAATATCGATAATTTATAAGTGCTTTGATTAAATATATATCATAAATCTCAACTACCTTCAATCAAGTCTAAATCAAAAATAATGCTTTCCAAAAGCCATGTTATGCAAAGAGAACACTTTTTGTTGAATAAAGAAAATCACTGCTCAGGCCTATTAGAAATTTAAAAAATTCCTAATCCCTAAAACTGAAAGTCTTAGATATC
>JBKHIF010000086.1:0-4385 GCA_046538795.1 Candidatus Woesearchaeota archaeon
TATCAATGATAACTTAATTTTTTTTAACAATTAAATATTTAAATGATAAGATTGATGAAATAATCGTGGACAACATATTTTGCTTTGTCAGGTATTATATAGGAAATTATAGCTCGTTTTCTGAATTCAAAAAGATTGCTGCTAGATGCAGAAAGGCAAAAAAACAAAAAAACATGAGAATCACCCTTTTGATAAACATAGACAAGAGCATTATCAAAAAGAAATATCCTGAATTTTCAAATGAAATTATTAAACTTACAAAAGAAGAAATATCTTATAGTGTAACACCTGCTCTTGGGGCAGGACATGCCTTTTTTGATATTATTGAGGAATCATTAAGTGTATCTTCAATAAAAGGAAAAACTCTTTTTTTGATAGATGGTGATCAATATGATATCTCGTCTCCTGATTTTCTTTATGATATAAAGACACTACACAGGCAGGTATTAAAACAAGGAGCAATAATAGGACTTGCTAAAAGGACAAAAGTAAATCTTGCATCAGATAACAAACTTCAAACCTACAGAGAGATTGAAGAGTTGTATCATGCACTTTTTATCAAGAACCAGTTTTCTGACTCAACTTCAAAAAAGATAATCAAGCGTCTTAAGATACCGAGCTTTTATGCAGAGATGGGTGATTGTGTTCCAGGATGCTATTGCATAAACATAAATCATCCAAATTTTTTCAATTATCTCAATGAATTGCATAAGAATCTCATAAAAGTCAACCTTAACAAATATTCAGGAGATCCTTTTGTTGTGATGTCTGCATCAAGATTTGGAAATATAATAAACCATAAGGTCGAAACTTTGCATAACCCTCCATCAGGGTTTGACATTAATACCATTGTGAAAAAACATAAAGCTCTTTCAAAAACATCTATCGCAAAAAAATATCTAAAAGTGATACAATCAAAAAAGAGTTTTAGTCTTCTTGAAAAGTATTATGGCAGGGAAGACATCCTTTTTGTAAAAAAACTCATGCTGAAAGGATTCAGATAAATGATTGTGATTTCAAACTATCAGAACAATTCTTAATCAAGTGTTGTTATTCAGAAATTCAACTATATTTTTCTTGTCTTTTTCTTCATGAAGATGCACTATGTCTGAGGAACTTAAATGGGCTCCCAAAATGTTTTTTTTTGCCAGTTCAGGAAAAATATCATAAGGGAGACTTTTTCCCTTGATATCAAAAATTTCAGGACCCATGATATATATTGGTTCAGAAACAATAAAGTTTTCCTGCACTTTGGTTTTTTCTTCAAAACCTATTATTTTATTTCCTTCTATTTTAACTGAACCCTTTTCAGAAGGCATTTTTGATGATGTCACCATCATTGTGCATGCTGAATTGCTTTTTACGTGCTGAATGTAAATATTTTCCAGATTCATATTTGAAATGACATCTCCATAGATCATGAGAAAATTTGAATGTATCTTTCCTTTAAGTATTTTCAAAGCATCTGCTGTCATGTCTTTATTTTTGATCTCAAAAAATTTTATGTCTGCTTTTGGCTGATTTCCTATAATTTCCTGGATATTCTGTATAATTTTTTTTGGATAGACTATATATATGGTGTTGAAATTGTATTTTCTCAGGTATTTCAATTGCTCTTCAATCAGTGTTGTATTTTTTATCTTGGCGGTAATGTTGTACTCATCATCATTAATCTTAAGATCTTTTTCAAGATCTGCACCAGCAACATCACGTCCCTTTGCCAGAATAACAGCGACTTTTTTTTCATCAAGGGCTGTTTTAAGCAGAAACTTGATGGCTTGAGATCTGTTCTTGATAGTAAAATAATCCACATATTCATCTACTTCTTTTATGAGATCTTCTTCAAGTCGCATCGATATCTTTATCATGGTAACATGATAATTTTGATATATATAAAAAGATTATGATTTGTCCGACAATGTGCTACAATTTGTCGCACATTATCAACATTTATAAATTTCTGTGGAGTTCTTTTGAAATAATGCTAAGTAAGGTAGTGAAATAATATGAGAAAATCAAATGCAGGAAAAGAAACAACATTTATCTGGGAAGGAAATATTCCATTGGATGAAGTTGAACTTGTTTCAGGTTTATCCACGTTCAGTGTTCCTTGTGAGCTTGATAAAAAGATAAAATCTGAATGGCAAAAGATTGAAGATAAAAATCCTGATGCATGGGATGCGCCTAAATGGAGATTTGAATATGCAGATAAAAATCCTTTTGGTCTGAAAGTATATGTGAGTCCTTCAATATCATATTCACAGCATAATGTAATGAGGCATGTCGAAGATCAGCCGATGCAGTTTTATCCAAACCCGATGACAATAAATACTGTCCAGAAAACTCCTGATGGTTATATCTTGATGGGTGTCAAGGGAAAAGGTTCTGATCAAAAAGGTCTTGGCCTTATCGGAGCAGGTTTTGTTGAAAGAGAACTAAGAGATGGAGAATCATTGCCGCCTGAACCGCTTGGTTATCTTGTGCAAAGAGAATGCATGCAGGAAGCAATCTATGATAAGAAAAAGGATTTCTATATGCTTGATGCAAGAGCCTTAGGAATAATATTCGGCTCAAATCATGATACTACTTTAGGAGTATATCTTCCGATAAGAGCAGAAAAGGATGAGGTTTCAGTAAACGGAAATGAGCATGATGATATTCTTTATCTTCCTTCTGATGAGAAAAGTATAAATGAAGTTCTTAATAATGGCGGATATAAAGGAATAGATGCTTCAGATCATCTTCTTGGATGTCTTGAAGCCTTTAATAATAGACATAATTACTAAAATCTAAGTAATAGTTTATATTTTTTCTTTTAATTTCTGTAATCAATTTTAAATATTACATTCTACTACTATGTGATATGTTAAGCTTAAGCCAGACAATATTGTTCTACAAAAGACAAGATGTCCAGAATGCAATAGCTGATGCTTCCGAAGGAAAAGAGATTGCTGTAAAATACGGCGATAAGGGTTTTGGAAAAAGGCCGGATGTCATAAAATTTCCTAATGATGTAATGGAATTTGCCCTGAAGGGAGCAACGTCTTTTCATGCATCTGAAGAGCTATGGACAAATCCTTTAAGCATAAAGACTGGTATGAGCGAAAAAGAAAAAGAAGACATAAGGCAGGGCTGGGATCTTGTGATTGACATAGATTGCCATGTTCTGGATTACTCAAGGATGGCTGCTGAACTTATAATTGAGGCTCTGAAATATCATAACCTGAATGCGATCTCATGCAAGTTTTCCGGAAACAAGGGATTTCATATAGGTGTTCCTTTTGAATCTTTTCCAAGTCAGATACATGATAAGGAGACAAGACTTTTATTTCCTGAAGCTCCAAAAAAGATAGCTCTTTACATAAAGAATATGATAAACAAGCCGTTAGGAAAAAGAATACTTGATTATGAGGATGGAGATTTTTCAAAGATAATTGAAAACACAGGATTTTCTGAAGATGAGATAAAATACATGGAGAACGATGAGAATGGAATTCCTGTTGAAAGGCTTGATGCATCAAAGATTGCAGATATAGATACTCTTCTTATCTCTTCAAGGCATCTTTACAGGATGCCTTATTCATTCAATGAAAAATCAGGGCTTGTAAGTATTCCCCTAAAAATTGAAGAACTTTCAAATTTCACCAAAAAAATGGCCAAGCCTGAGAATGTAAAAGTCGATCCAGATATTGTTTTTCTTGATAAGACTAAATGCAGATATAATGAAGCCCATGAACTCATGATACAGGCATATGATTTCCAGAGCGAAGAAGAAATCAGAAATGTCGAACAGGAATATTATGAAGAGAACATAAAAAAAGAGTTTGAGAAAAAAGAATTCTCTGCTCCTGAGATGGCTGTTGACAGAAAGTTCTTCCCTCCCTGCATAAACAATGCGATGAAAGGAATGGAAGACGGAAAAAAGCGTGCTCTTTTTGCAATGATAAATTTCCTAAAATGTCTTTCCTGGGATAAGGATCAGGCAGAATCATTTCTTCATGAGTGGAATGAATCTCATGTGGAACCATTAAGAGAGACAATAATAAAAGGTCAGTTAAGATATGGTTACATGAAAAAAGATAACATACTTCCTCCTAATTGTATGAGGTATTATCAGGAAATAGGAATCTGCCAGCCAGACAACCTTTGCAGAAAGATAAAAAATCCTGTAAATTATGCAATAAGAAAAAGCAGATATTCAAATCAGGTGAAAAAAGATGATTCTCCCGAGAAAAAGAATACCAATCAGAATAAGGATGGCAATAAATCTGGGAAAAAAATTGATAACGAAAATCAAACATCCAAATCAAACACGTGATTTTTGTAACCAAAAACAGTATCTCCGAAAGAAAAATAACTCCTCCTTAGTACTCAGAAAAAAGCAC
>JBKHIF010000087.1:0-4383 GCA_046538795.1 Candidatus Woesearchaeota archaeon
CAATAATTGACACACCTTTGTGCTACCTTGGCGTAAAGTAGCTTAAAAATAATAAGATCATCGATCATAAACCATCCCAAGCATATATATCGATCCTATAACCAGTATGCAATCCTTCTCACCTGCTTTTTCTTTGGCAAATACTAAAGCTTTGTTTGGATCTTGAAATTCTCCCAAAACATGAAACCCGTGCTCTCGTGCCTTTATCGCAAGCTCTTGCGCAGGAAAAGGTTTGAAATCAGACTGTGACAAGATTATCTCGTCTGTCTTCTGTTTCAACAAAGAAAGCATCTTTTCGATCTCTTTATCTTTAGAGAATCCAACTACAGGAATAAGGTTTTCAAAATCAAATCTATCCAAACTTTCCATCGATTTTTGGAACCCTTCAATATTATGGCCGCAATCAAATATGATCAAGGGATTTTCAGAGATAATCTCGAAACGACCTCTCCATTTCACCTTCTCCAGGCCCTTTCTTATAACATTTTCATCCATATCAGCAAACAGTGATTCGATAACCCTCACGGCAAGGGCAGCATTCTCTGCCTGAAAATGACCTATCAAAGGCACTTTTAAAGAATTCAAATGTTTTTTACCGACATAATCAAACACCTGTCCATATTTTTCATCAAAAATATTCTCAAGCTTAAAATCTTCTTCCAACAATTCAAAATGAGATTTTTTATCTTTACAGTAATCTCTTGCAAAATCAATGAGATTTTTCTCATTTAGCGCACAGATAAGTTTTTTCCCCTTTTTGACAATCCCAAGCTTCTCACGAAGTATCTTTTCTTTAGTATCGCCAAGATAATCCATGTGATCCATGGAAATAGAAGTAATGACGGTTATCTCAGGAAAAACAACATTTGTCGCATCAAGTCTTCCTCCCAGACCAGTCTCAAGAACCACATAGTCCGTCTTTTTCTGAGAAAAATATAGGAATGCAAGAGCTGTAGTAAACTCAAAGAATGTCGGTTCAAGCTGAGTTTCATTTTTTGAATTATGATCATCAAATCTTAACTTTATTTCATCTATAAGAGATGAAAGTTCCTCATCATTTATGAAATAATCATCAACCATTATCCGTTCATTAAATCTTACAAGATGTGGAGATGTATAAAGGCCGACACTCAATCCCTTTTCTCTAAGAATCGAATATATCATCTTAGCAGTTGAACCTTTGCCGTTTGTACCTGCGATATGTATCGATCTAAAGGAATCTTGAGGATTTCCCAACAGATCACAAAGCTTTTTGATCCTTTCAAGTCCAAAATTGATCGAACCAACACCCAAAGAATACATCCAGGCAATCTTGCCCTTCCCCATGGAGTATATTTTTTCCAGTTTAGAATCAAGATCTTTCATCTGCAAACAATCTCCCTTTTTTCAGTCAAAATAATATCCACAGGCACATCCCATGAATTGCAGCTGAGTTCTTTTTTAATATTTTCTTCTTTAGACAATGCAATGATTGGCTTTTTTTCCTTAATATCTTCCAGAAACCTGTCAAAATATCCAAGACCTCTTCCTTTTCTGTTGCCTTTTTCATCAAATGTTTTTCCAGGGACTACAAAAACATCTATTTCCTCTTTAGGAACAATTACGTTTGTCTTTGGCTCTAGGATTCCGTATGCGCCCCTTTCAAGATCAGAAAGAGCTGTTATACCCTGACAGACCATCTGTCTTTTTTCAACAATGCACCTTGGAACAACCACAGTTTTTCCAATCTTCAGAAAATCATTTATAATATCTATGGTTGGTAACTCATCATCTTTTGAAACATATATGAATATCACCTTATCCTCTTTCACAATATCTTTAAGGCGTTTTTCGTAGAACATCTCTTAATAGAACAACATTTCTAATATAAATTTTGTGCAGATAATTATTTTCAATATAGAAACTAAATAAGCTTAAGAAATCTTTTTATATCATATAGATAACCTTATTTTTCATGGTACACATATATTCTCCTGATACAAAAACATTTGAAATAATAGATAAAGAAAAACAGCGCCAAAACAACAACATAGAACTCATAGCTTCTGAAAATTTTGTCTCAGAACAGGTCATGAAAGCTGTCGGTTCTGTTCTAACAAATAAGTATGCAGAAGGATATCCTAAATCAAGATATTATGGCGGCTGCGAATTTATTGATGAAGTCGAATCTCTTGCAATCGAAAGAGCAAAAAAACTATTTGGTGCAGAACATGCAAATGTCCAGCCTCATTCAGGAAGCCAGGCAAACCAGGCAGTATTTATGGCGGCACTCAAACCAGGAGATAGAATATTAAGCATGGATCTTAGTCATGGAGGACATCTAAGCCATGGGATGAAAATCAATTTCAGCGGCAGATTTTATGAAATATTTCATTACGGTATAAATGATGATGGCCAAATTGATTATGAAGATGTAAGAAAAAGAGCTCAAATAGTAAAGCCAAAACTCATCATTGCAGGTGCATCTGCGTATCCAAGATCCATCAATTTTAAGAAATTCAGAGAGATCGCTGATGAGGTTGATGCTCTTCTTCTTGTCGATATGGCGCATATTGCAGGTCTTGTTGCAGCAGGACTTCATCCAGATCCAGTACCTCATGCACACTTTGTAACAACAACTACCCACAAAACATTAAGAGGTCCAAGAGGAGGAATGATACTTTGCAAAGAAGAATTTGCAAAAAAGATAGATTCAGCTATTTTTCCAGGACTGCAAGGCGGGCCATTAGAACATGTGATTGCAGGAAAAGCAGTCTGTTTCCATGAAGCATTAAAATCAGAATTCAAAGACTATCAGGAGCAGATAGTAAAGAACGCTGCAAGGCTTGCAGAAACTCTTATCGCTAATGGAATAAATCTTGTTTCAAAAGGAACAGACAATCATCTTATGCTTCTTGATCTCAGGAATCTGGAAATAACCGGCAAAGAAGCAGAAACAGTTCTTGAAAGTGCAGGAATAACAACAAACAAAAATGCAGTTCCAAACGATCCAAGGCCTCCAAAAGTAACTTCAGGAATAAGGATAGGAACTCCTGCAGTAACAACCAGAGGCATGAAAGAAGAGGATATGGAAATCATAGGAAAAATAATCGCAGATGTTCTTAAGAATCCTGAAAATAAGGATATAATTGAAGAATCAGGGGAAAAAGCGCTGGGTTTATGCGAAAAGTTTCCGTTGTATGAATGATTGACCTGTGAAAATCACTCTATTTCATTGTTTTAATCATAAATCCCTTTAAAATTATTCATCTTTATCTTTATTATCTCATTTAGCATAGAAATAGAGCTCTTCAGGGGACTTATTTTGCTCCTAAGGTCATTTTTCCAGGTAACAGGCACTTCTTTTATCATATGGCCTGATTTTTTGGCAATGAACAATAATTCTACATCAAATGCCCAGCCATCTATTGTTTGTTTTTCAAAGATGTCTTTTATGACTGACTTTCGAAACATCTTGAATCCGCATTGAGTGTCATGAAAATCCGGAAGAACAAGCAATCTGACAATAACAGGAAATATTTTTCCCGGTATTCTCCTGTACCACGGCTGCTTTACCACGATCCTTGAATTTTTCATGCCTCTTGATCCAAAAATAATATCATATTTTTTAGTATATTTTTCAAATTTGTTCAGGTCTTCAATAGGAGTTGACAGATCAGCATCAGAAAATAAGACCCAATCCTTTCTTGCGTGAAGCATGCCGTTTTTCACAGAATAACCTTTTCCCTTGTTTCCGGGGTTGTTTATGAGTTTCACATGGCTATGCTGTTTAGAAAAATAATCAACCATCTTTTCAGTATCATCAGTGCTTCCGTCATTCACAACAATGATCTCAAAATCAAACTTGTTTTTCAATAGAAAATCATGCACTTTTTCAAGAGTCTTAAGTATTCTTTTCTCTTCATCATATGCAGGAATTACAAGGCTTAAGTTCATTTTTTATTCTCTTGATAAAATAACTAATAATGATAATAATAGTAATAATGATAATGATAATGATAATAATAACGCCAGCAGTTATCATGCCAGCTGAAGCACTATGAGTGGCTGCTCAAAAATTGCCGACCTGAAAAGTCCTGAAGATCCCATTTCTTCAAGTTTTGCATTTGTTGCATTAAGGCCATAATCATTAATGCATGCTGAATCAAAAAGAAGATACTGATAACCTTCACTTTTAAGAAAATCATAGATATTTCCTGCACTTTGATTAAACATCTGAATCTTGTAATCTCTCCAATGATTCTCCTGCCAAAATATGTTATGATGACCTAACCCGATTATCCTCTCCTCATACATGCCAAAAGGCGTAGAATAGCATAATGAGTATATAGGTGAATTCATAGGGAGGCTCCTAAGCGCAGTGTGAGCAAACATCTCCTGCTG
>JBKHIF010000024.1:0-18419 GCA_046538795.1 Candidatus Woesearchaeota archaeon
CTATTAGAAATTTAAAAAATTTCTAATCCCTAAAACTGAAAGTCTTAGATATCCCTACACTGAAGTGTGGAGTATTACGGCTTTCACCAAGACGTGATTTTCTAATTGAAAACTTCTCGAGTCACATCATCGTGCTTAAGCACCAAGTATTGCCTCGAGTTTTCAATAAAGAAAATAAAGGCCTATTCTTCAGTCTCCTCGCCATCACGCCTTATGACTTTTATTGCATCCATCTTAAGTGTGATAGGTATTGGTACAGCTGAATCAAGAAGCTCGACAACAACATCTTCTTTTGACTTGTCAAGCCTTGTGATTTTTGCCTTCTCTCTCTTGAAAGGTCCTGAGATGATTTCAACGATATCGTTCTTCTGGATGTTGACTTCTTTCTTGACCTGTTCAAGCAGATGTTCTATTTCTTTATAATCGACAGGCGCAGGCAGTATTCCTCTTGCATAAGGCACGCTGTATGCTGCCTGCTCTGCATCTGTCTTTGTAGCAGCCTCAAGAAATATATAGCCTCTCATACCGTGAGGTCTTATCACTGAATAAACATCAAGTTTTTTCTTCTGCACATTGCTTATAAGAAAATCCATGACCTGGTCTTCCCTGTTTGCAGTTGTCCTTAATGCAAATATAGCCGGTGCATCATCTTTTTCTTCAACAGACGGTTTTACGTCTTCATCTGATAATTCATGCTTTTTTTCTGCTTCAGTCATATTAATCAACCTAAACTTAAATAATGCCTAAAATATAACCTGTCTTAACACTTGTATCAGGAAACCAAGCATACCGATAATTATGATGCCCAAACCTGAAACCTTGACTATGGTCTTATATTCTTCTTTTGTAGGCTTTTTTGTTATTTTCAAGACACGCATACTTTCTTTAATAAATTGCTTCAGAGCCATTTTATTTTCATACTCGTTTTTATATATAAAAGTTGGCATGTAAAACATGCACAAGTGGTCTTTTAACTAGGTAGTGAATCTCTTACCCAGAAAATTAAGAATAAAAAACAGATGGTTATTTATAAAGATTTTGGTTAATTGATGACCTGTCTGTTATCCCGAAACTATTTACATGCTGCACCAGTATTTGTATTTTGGTTGTGTTTTTTGCTAAATTTTCAATAATTATCAGTAAGCACTGATTTTATCTCATAATCAATATCACTGGGATTTATCGGTTTTAGAAGATATCCCTTTCCAAGCATCTTTCCTATGCGCCTACTCATTTCATCGCTTCGGACGGTCAGAAATACAACCAAAGTGTTTCTTGTCTCAGGATCTTCCCTTAAACTCATAGTTGTCTGGAAACCATCAAGATCGGGCATGACTATATCCATGAGTACGATATCTGGTTTTATTTTCTTGATAATTTCAAGACATTCTTTGCCGCCTTTAGCTTCAAATATCTCGTAATTAGGATCAATCTTTTCAAGGCCTTTTCTAAGCTTAACACGCGTATCAGAAACATCATCTACTATAAGCAACCTAATCTTCATGAAAATATTAGAAACAATAAAATAATTTAAAGTTATTTATTCTGGATTCTATGCACCAAGGAACTTCAATGCTTCAAGTACAAGAAACAAAGGCCAGATAATAGCTTTTAGAAAACCTAAGACGCCTATCCAGAAACTATCTGCAGTTGATATATAATATATTGCAGCACCCAAGAAACCCATGAAATATAAGAAACCGCCCTTGCAAAAGTCCCCTGAATTATACTGACAATCATCTCTTGATCTTTTCATGAAATATTTTGAAAAGGATCTTTTGAATTCTTTTTCACAATTATTCTCTTTTTTTGTTTTAGAATGTTTTTTCATCATTTTACCAATAAAACAACTGATATTTAAACATAGCTAAAAATAAAAAATTATTGTGCTTCTGCTTCTTTTTCAGAAACTGCAGGCCGCTCTGGTGATTCTGGTTGCTCTTTTCCTGACAAAGGCATAGCGCTTTGACCTTCAACCTGAGGAACATCTTTTGCCTGTGACTTCACTTCACTTAATTCTTTTGAATCAAGAACCTTCACAAGATCAAGAAGTATCAATAGCCTTTCATCGACAACACCTACACCTTCAATATAACCTGCATTGATTTTTTGGGTGATAATAGATGGTGCAGGTTTTACGTTTGCTTCGGAAAGTCTTAGCACTTCTGTTGCAGAATCAACTATCATCCCAACTGTCGTGTTATTTATTTCTATAACGATTATTCTAGTATTCTTGTCAATGTCTTTTGCAGGAATACTCAGCTTTTTAGCAAGATTTATGACAACAATAATTCCACCACGAAGATTGATTACGCCCTCGATAAAATCAGCTGAATTAGGAATTTTTGTTATTGCTTCCATTCTGATTATCTCATGGACTTCCATAATATTTACGCCAAACTCTTCCTGCCCTATCTTGAATACAACAAGCTGTCTTTCGTTTGATCCCGAATCACCATCTTCAAGCTTATCCTGAGAAACAGAATTATTCAGATCAAGAGCATTTTTTTCTGAATCCTGATTTGTTGCGTCTTCAACCACTTATATCTCCTCAATTATTTGATAGTTAAAAAATAAAACCACCATTTCTTAAAAATATTATCACAAAAATATAATAAAAAATAAAAAAAGATATCCTTTCAGTTTGAAGGATTATCCTTAGTTGCATCCTGAGATTCAACGTTGTTTTCAGTTTTTTCTGATCCAGCCTTATTTTCTGCATCAGGATCCTTATGTTCAGGTATTTTAGCAGCCCGAAAATCAGGTCTTTTGTTCTGACCAACTGGAGATGGTTTAACTGGTCCCGGACCAGATGATACTCCATCTATTTTGAATTTCTCGACAACGTTTCTTAATTCTTCAGAACTTGCTGACAATTGCTGAGCACCTTCTGAAACCTGCTGGATTGCACTTGTAACCTGTTCAACAGATGCTGTAACTTCTTCAGAACCTGCTGCATTCTCTTCTGCAACCGCACTTATCTCAGCAATAGAACTGTTCAGCTTTTCGACGAGACCTGGTATCTGTTCAAGAGACGAAATCGCATCGTTCACGGCTGCTGATCCATCTTCAACCTGTTTGGTGTTGTCATTCATGGTGTTGACAGAATCATTTATAGCATCCTGGATCTCTTTGATAAGCTCGCTTATTAGTCCTGTTGCTTTCTGGCTTTCTTCTGCAAGCTTTCTCACTTCATCAGCAACAACAGCAAAACCACGTCCTGCATCTCCTGCTCGCGCAGCTTCGATTGCCGCATTGAGTGCAAGAAGATTTGTCTGTTCTGAGATGTTATTGATAGTCTCGATTATCTCGCCTATCTTTCCTGATTTTTCTCCAAGTTCGCTAACTTTATTAGCGCCAGTTTTTGTAGTCTCATTTATAGTCTGCATCTTACTTTTAAGAGTGCCTGTTGCTTCACTGCCTTTTTTTGCGCTCTCGCCTGCAGCTTTGCTCTGGTTTGAGACATTATTCACATTCGTGCTTAAGTCCTGAGCACCTTTTGCAATCTGCTGAACAGTTGATGAAATCTGCTGCATAGAAGAGTTCACTTCTTCAGAACTTGCAGATAATTCCTCTGAGTTTGCCGCAGACTGGCTTACGCTCTTCTTTATGGTAGAAACCAGATTTTTCAGATTATCAAGCATTGCCTTAAATGCAGTTGTCATCTGTCCAAGCTCATTTTTGCCTGCATTTTTGTCATCTACATTGACTCTTAAGTCACCTGAAGCAACTGTGTTCATCTTTTCGATGAGTCCTTTGAATGTACTCGTCATGAACTGGGCAAAAAGATATGCGATTATCGAACCTGCCAGAATTGCAATAACAGATACAAGAACAGTCATTCTCCTTATTTCATTAAGTCCGGTAAGGAAATCATCATGATATGCACTTGCTCCGATGATCCAGTTTCGTTCAGGAACATAAGAAAGACCTGCAACTTTCATCCTAGCCTCAGTTTCACCTGTGTTTAACCAGGGATAATAGTGAATGTCTGATTCTCCATGGTCAAGCGCTGTTGCTTTTTCAATTATTTCCTGGATCATAAAGTTTCCATCAGCATCTTTTGCTCCCCAGATGTTTTCTCCATCACGTTCCTTATTTAATGAAAGGACATAATTACCTTCTTCATCAAGTATGAAAACATAGCCGGTCTGACCAACAACAATCTGAGAAATTTCATCTTTAAATGATTCGATATTGTTTGTTTCAAAATTGACATCAACCAATTCATCATAATAAGTAGAAACTACAACTATCCATTCTTTTGAAGGTACATGAAGAATTGCTGCAATCTTATCTCTTGCTTCAGTTTCACCCTCATTTTTCCAGGTATATTTTGAAAAATCAATCTCTCCTTTTGCAAGGGTTCTTCCAACATCAATCTGCTCTTTTATGAAATAATCTCCGTCATCGTCTTCACTGAACATCATGTTTGTTCCGATAAGAGCTGGATTAACCGGATGATAAAGCATATTTCCATCATAATCCACTATATATATATAACCTGTTTCCCCTACCTTTATATTTCCTATAGCTTCCTTGAGATGTTCTTCCTGATTTGGAAATGTTTCAATAAAATGATACACAGCCTCTGCCTGAGATCTTGTAGAAGCATGCACCTGATCTTCAATCGCCTCTTCATTTGCAACGATCTGAGTATGCACGCTCTCTGCAAAAAAGGCTAATTCTATAGCCTGCTGCGAAAGACGTTGTTCAATTTCTTCAAATATAACTTCATGTGAAGCATTGTAGCTTAGCAGTCCAAGAGTAACTACTGGTATTGTAACCAAGATAACACACATAACAAGAAGCTGCCATTTTATACTTATATCCTTAAGTCCCATCTAAACACCCCTTATTTTACTGAAAAAATAAGCAATCAAAATTGAATTTAGAAAAAAATATTATTTAAATTTGCGTATAAACTTAACAGTAAGAAAAAAAAATGGTTTGCAATATATAATAACAAACAAAAATTTATCTTACGGAGTTCTTAAGTTCGCTTAGCAATGAAACAACTTCTTTTGAAGCATTATCTGCCTGTTCAACTTTTCTTTTCGCCCCATCTTTATTTCCTTCATTCCAAAGTTTGACTGCTTCATTTCCAAGTTTATGGACCTGTTCATGTGGTACCATAAGACTCCTGAAAGCAGGATTTCCTGCAAAATCGTTCTTTCCATAAGAATCATACCATTTGCCAAGCCTGCAGGAATGATGATCCTTAAGTTCTGCTTCATTAAGTTTCAAACTTCCTTTAATCATATTTCTTAATTTCCTGATCCATTCTTCATGATCTGAAATAGCAAGATCTATTATGCTTAGTCTCTCTGTGTTTGCATCAAGCTGGAATCGTTCAACAATATTTTTCAATTCTTCTGCTCCTGCAGATAAATCCTGAGCGCCAGAAGAAACCTGCTGGATTGCGCTTGTGACCTGCTCAACAGATGCTGTAACTTCTTCAGAACCTGCTGCATTCTCTTCAGCAACAGCACTTATCTCAGCAATAGAACTGTTCAGCTTTTCGACAAGACCTGGTATTTGTTCAAGAGACGAAATCGCATCGTTCACGGCTGCTGATCCATCTTCAACCTGTTTGGTGTTGTCATTCATGGTGTTGACAGAATCATTTATAGCATCCTGGATCTCTTTGATAAGCTCGCTTATTAGTCCTGTTGCTTTCTGGCTTTCTTCTGCAAGTTTTCTCACTTCATCTGCAACAACCGCAAAACCCCGTCCTGCGTCTCCTGCTCTTGCAGCTTCAATAGCAGCGTTCAGTGCAAGAAGATTAGTCTGTTCTGAGATATTATTTATTGTTTCTATTATTTCACCTATCTTTCCTGATTTCGCACCAAGATCGCTCACTTTTTCAGCACCAGCCTTAGTAGTCTCATTGATAGTTTCCATCTTAGTCTTAAGAGTATTAGTTGCGTCTGAACCTTTCTTTGCGCTCTCTCCAGCAGTTTTGCTCTGGTTTGATACATTAGTCACATTTGTGCTTAGATCTTGCGCGCCTTTTGCAATCTGCTGAACAGTTGATGAAGTCTGCTGCATAGAAGAATTTACTTCTTCAGAACTTGCTGAAAGCTCTTCTGAATTCGCTGCAGACCTTTCAACATTTCTCTTTATGGTGGATACAAGGCCTTTAAGATTTTCAGTCATGGTGTTAAATGAATTTGCGAGCTGGCCTATCTCATCTTTTCCTTTCTTAAGTTTTTCATCCACGCTTACTCTCAGGTCTCCATCCGCAACAGTTTTTGAAAGTTCCTTAAGTTTGATTATCGGATAGGTAATATTCTTGCCTACAAGATAAGAGACCACAATAATGATCAAAACAGATACAGTTAATATAACTACTATAGTATTTCTCAAATCATAGATAGGCGCAAATGCTTCTGACTCATCTATTTCAGCAACCAGAACCCAATCAAGAAGTTCAATATAATGATTAACTCCCAGAACAGGAACACCATCCATCTTCTCTGAAAAAGGCCTACCCTGTTTTTCTGCATCAGTTTTTGTAGTATAATCGCCATATACCCCGGTATATGTGTCATGGTTTGCAAATGCCTCCTTAGGACCTTTTGTCTCAGCTTTCGTGACAAGAAGAGTTTCATCAACAGCAAGCCTGGAACTTGTTCTGAAAATATAATCATTTCCCACAAGGTAATGATCTTCAGTTTCTCCTGCTCCAGATTCTGTTGTCATAATTTGTGTTATTTTATCTGTATTGACTTGCAAAGCGATAACACCTAAAATATCATCAGTGGCATCATCTATAATAGGATACGCAGCAAACATAGCAAAATCTTTTTCTGATGGCGCATATGAATCTATGTCTGTTATATAATATTCACCTTCCCGAGAATGACTCCATGCTTCTGCAAGCACAGAATTTTTATAATCTCCATAAACCAGATTTGATCCAATATCGTCATTTCGTTTATGTGTGTACATTATGTGACCATGAGGCCTACATATCAAGAAAACATCATAATAACCTTTATTTTCAACATATGTCTTAAGAGATGCATCTATATCTCTCCAGATATTATCATAAGTCTTGGTGACAGCTTGTTTTGAACTGCTGAGATCAAATTCCTCATCATGCTGAACTTCCATCTGATTATGGTAATCCACTAATTCTTCAATACCAGTTTTTACAACAGAAGTCTTTGAAAGCGCAATCATATCATTTTTAACAGTCTCAAAATAATCTTCTATCTGTGATTCTTTAAGAGTTGCTGCATTTTCAAGCGACTTGAATACTTCTGCCCTCAGAGATTCCTGTGCATCATCGTATGCAAGAAATCCAACAATGGATAAAGGAACAACAGATAATATAAGGAAAAGTGAAATCAGTTTTATTTTTAAGGGAATATCATTCCAGTTCATAAAATACACCTCTTTTGCCAAACTCTATAAAGACCAACAAAAATTAATGTTAGTAAAATCATCTCAAATCATAACCATATCCGTATATAAGATTATATAATTACTTTAAAATGAACAAAACAAACATGTTGAAAAAAATACAAAAAAAATAAAATAATTTAATAAAATGTGGGTTTTTGTTGTTTTAAATTTTACATTTTATTTGTCCTACAAGATATCAAAGCTTTATCCCCATATTAGATAAAACAATTGTGTTGTTCTCTCCGATATAGCCTTTGAGCATAATAAGGAATTCGTTTTTTCCGCCTTTTCCACTGCACGGACCTGCGATCTGATCTATTATCTTTTGAAGCGCTTTTCCCAAAACCTTAGGATCTTCTTTATCGATATTTCTTGAAATTCTTAAAGCAGAAGAAGATGAACTATATGAAGAGGACGTAATTTTTATATTTTTAAGCAGAGGATAATCAGAAGATGTCTTATCAACTATGGTTTTTAAAACCATTGTTATGTAATCCCTTGATGTTACTCTGCCACCTACATCAATAATAGTTTCTATGAGAATCTCAACTATTTTTTTGTTTGGCGTATTCATCTTAGTCAACAAAGATAATCAGGCACCATGTATTTAAGAATTATCATATAAAAATCATATTTTTTAGGATAATTTATCCTTATGTATTCGCTGCAAAGAATCTAAGAAGAAATGAAAAAATTAAAAAAAGTCTAATCGACAAACTCAATTCCGAGGTCTGATTCAAGGTCTTTCTTCCTCTTTTCAGTAACTCCGCCTTTGCCAAATATCTGAGAAGATCTGACACCAGTCACTATAAGCATTGCCCGGATTGTATTTGCAAGATCTTCTGATACCTGCGCACCCCAGATTATCCTTGCGTCATTGTCAAGTTTTTCTGAGATTGTCTCGACAACCTTTCTTGCTTCTTCCAAGGTCATGTCAGGTCCGCCTGCAACATTGATAAGAGCGCCGTTAGCTCCAGAAACATCAACATCCAAAAGAGGATTATTAATGGCCTTTTCAACAGCCTCAACAGCACGGTTTTCTGTATCAGATTCACCGACACCGATAAGAGCGACTCCTCCATTTCCCATGACTGCTCTGATATCTGCAAAGTCAAGATTCACAAGGCCTGCTTTTGTTACAAGTTCAGCGATTCCTTTTACAGCGTTTGTAAGTATCTCATCTGCAACCTTAAAAGCAGTATGCAACGGAAGATCAGGCGCAAGCTCAAGAAGCTTGTCGTTTGGAATCACAATAAGGGTATCAACACTTTGCTCAAGCTTTTCAAGACCAAGTATTGCATTTTCATATCTCCTGTGACCTTCCATTGTAAAAGGCATGGTGACAACAGCAACAGTTAATGCCCCCATCTTTTTTGAAACATCAGCGACAATAGGAGCAGCACCAGTACCTGTTCCTCCCCCCAGACCACATGTTATGAATACCATGTCTGCTCCGGAAAGAGATTGCTTTATGTTCTGCTCATCTTCTTTTGCTGCCTCTTCACCTACTTTAGGTATGCTTCCTGCACCAAGACCTCTCGTAGTTTCTTTTCCGATAAGGATCTTTATATCAGAAGTTGCATAAAGAAGATCCTGCGCATCTGTGTTTATTGCAATCGTCTCTGAGCCGACAATGCCAACCTCAGCAATCCTTGTAATAGTATTATTACCTCCTCCTCCAACACCTATGACCTTGATCTTTGCCTTTTGCTTAGAAAGAAGCTCTTCAAGCTCACGATCCAGGTCATTCTGCGAAGAGGTCTGGACATACTTAGGATGATCATTTCTTGATGGCTGAGAGGGTCTTTGTACATTTCCTGAATTCATCTCTGAACCATAATTTGATGAAAATTCATCTTCACTTCGTATAAAACTATCCACATTACCCCACCTCAATCATAAATCAGGTTTACCACACTAAAGTGTTCATAAACTCATATATAAGCATATATATAGTTAAAAACATAAATTAAAAAAGGACAATTGCAATTTATAGATGTTTGTCCTGTATAATTGCCAAACATAATTTTCAAAAACGGCCTTATTCTGACAAATTTTTACCTGAAGATTTTTCTTTAGAGTCTGATTTTTCAGAAGCCTTTTTCTGAGATTTTTTTTCAAATTTCACTTCTTTTACATCTACGCAGTCCTTTATGAAATCAGCAAACTCTTTTTCAAATTCTTTAGGGAAATCAATATCCATCAAAATATTTATGGAATTCTTTTCCTTGTCAAATCTTACATCCACATTCTCTTTCTTAATGTTTAGTTTCAACTCAAGAACAGATTTAACCTGCTCAACCTTATCATCTACAAGGTCTTTTATCTTAACTTCATAGACAAGATCCTTCCCTGCCAATGGATGATTGAAATCAACAATGACCCTTCCTCCTGAAACAGTCTTTATGACACCCATAGAACCATCTACTGTCACTTGAAGCCCAGGAACTGGTTTTATTCCCTGCTTTTTGAAAGTTGATGTCGGAACAAGCTTTATCAGGCTTGCAGATCGTTTTCCAAAAGAATCTCCAGAATTGATCTCTATAGTATAATCTTTTCCAATCTCTTTTCCGATCAAAGCATTGTCAAGAGCCTCTAATATCAACCCTTTTCCGACACAGGTCGTAACACTTCCGTATTTGATGCCCGGATTATAAAGGTGATTCTCTTTTGCGACACTTTCCAGGGTTGTGTCAAAGATGTATCCTTCGTTTTTTACTCTGCCGGTATAATCTATAGTTACAAAATCTTTTTCTTTTAATGTATGCGCCATTTTAGTTCCTGTTTGTTTTGTGAGAGAAAAAGAAAAGCATATTTAAAAGTTTCGGAGAGGTGTCGCTATTTTTAAGAAGTATACATAAATGATTTTTCTGACATCACATTTATCAGTCTTGCTTCCTAAAGCTTTCGATCCTCAAGCCAGCTTACAATAGGCCTGAAATTGGGGGCATTATCTGTTTTTTGATTGATCCAGTCAAGAAGCATGTTTTTAGGATTTGTCGAACAGCAATGCTGACATATGAATATATCATCATTTATCACAAGCCCGGTAAGATTTTTCTCAAGCTCAATCTCTTTGTTGCACAGAGTACATCTATATTCATCAGTTTTATTTGTATACATGCTCATTTTATCTCCACCCATTCCAATGTATCTTTTCCACAATCAGGACATTTTTCTGCACTTATAGATTTCCAGTATTTCTTCAGACTATCAAAATCCTTTTTCTTAAGAAGCCCTTTTTTAAGCATCTTTGCATAAAAGTCCAGATTCTCATCAACATGAGGATTGTATTTTTTAAGATCTTTATTTCTGCATTCTGGACATAAAGCAGGATCTGTGTTTTTCAAAGAGAAAAGATTCCTGCATTTTGAACAAGAGAAAACCTCATAGGAGACTTCTTTTTTTATGCTGCCATAATCCACATCATATTTTTTTTTGCATGACTTGCATGTTATCCTGTATTTTATCTGCAATATTATCACTCCCCGTCTAAAAAAGTTATACGAACATATATTTATAATTTTTTACTTCCCTTAATCTGAAAAACTTATCCGGGCTTCATTTCATCCTGTCTTTTACAGGTATGCTTATAACAAAGCTCACTATGCCATCCTTGTTTACGGCATCCATCTTTCCTTTGTACTTATTGACAACATCATGTATTATTTTTAGTCCATGACCATGATTCTTGCCTTTTGTAGTAAAATTTTTGTTAGCGAGTATTTTTTTAATGTCCTGCCTGGATAAGGGATCGCCATCATCAGATATTTTTATCAAAAGACTTGAATCATCTATTTGATGTTCTATCCATATATTTCCCTTGCCTGCAATCTCATCAACAGCATTTGATAGAAGATTGAAAAGCATAAGCTGTATCTCATATCCGCAGCATAATATTGATCTTTCATTTGCAGGCTCTGTATAATTCATCTTTATGTGATCTCCTTTTTCAGGAGAATTGCCTACTGCATCTCCATATAGTTTATTAGGATGTCTCCTAAGAAGCTGGCTTACTGTTGCATATACTATCTTGCTTATCTTGAAGTATTCTTCATAAGACGGATTTTGTGCTATCTTTTTTATAAGTGTGATATTTTTTTTAACTCCGCTTAAGACATTCAGCATCTCTTCTTTTTTTTCAGGAGAAAGCTGGTCTTTTTTTATTGAGTTTTCAATTTTTTGTATGCATGCGTTAAGATCAATTATCTCATTATCTATATTTTCAGAACCTGCAAAATTTTCAAACATAGATATAGCGCATTTTATGATGTCAGCAGTTTCTGTTTTCTTGTTGAAACTGAAAAAAGTCCATAAAAGATTAAGTCCGCCAATTGAACTATGGCCATGCGCTCTGATATACCATTTTATTTTCTCGTTGACTTTTCCTGATACCAATGCATTCTTCATTCTGATCCTTATCAAATCTGTGGATTTTCCTGAGCAGAAACTCCTGTTTCCAATGAATCTTTGTCAGACTGCGAAGAAGAAGCATTTCTCGACAAAATATCATTTACCACGTTCAGAAGATTGCCAATCTCAGGCTTGCTTATCTGTGCATCTGCTCCTATCATCTCTCCTTTACGCCTTATCTCATCATATATTAATGATGAAAATAAAATCACAGGAAGAGTTTTCATTTCAGGATTTTCTTTAACTTGCCTGCAAAGCGTATGACCATCCATCTGTGGCATCTCAATATCTGCAATAAGTATCTGCAAAGTATCATTGAGGTTTTTTCCAGAGTTTTTTGATTCTTCATAAAGAGAATTAAGATAATCCCATGCAAGCATTCCGTTATTTACAGGAATCACCTCAAAGCCTCCTTTTTCAAGTATGCCTGTGATCAGTTCTCTTACCATTTCTGAATCTTCTGCAAGAAGGACTTTTTTGTTTTCTCCAATAGATTTGGCCTTCTCGATAATATCTTTATCAGCAGAGATCGAAAGGCTGCTCTCAGGATTAATATCTGCAACAATCTTTTCAAAATCAACCATGAGCATTATCCTATCTTCCAAAGGCACAATGCCTGTTATGGTATTTGTCTTCATGTTGTTTCTTATATTGCTGGGCGGAAGAACTTTTTTCCAAGACATTCTGTGTATAGTCTTTATCTTGTGAACAAGAAAGCCAAAATTTGCCTGATTAAATTCAGTTACGATTACAAAACAATCTTTATATTTTATGTCTTCGTGACGCTCATTCATCCAGGCAGCAAGATCTATAAGGGGTATTACCTTATCTCTTAGCTTGAACACACCGAGCATGTTTTTGTCAAGACTTGGCATCTTTATGAATTCAGGCATCTTTATTATCTCTCTTACTTTAGCTACATTTATGCCAAAAGTCTGTATAGTGTTGCCTGAATTTTTCTGTTCTGCTGTTTCCTGAGATTTTTCTCCAGAATCAGCATTTTCAGTAACACCAATCTCATCCTGAGGTTTTTTTAGATATATTCCAAACTCAGCTATCTCAAGTTCGTTTGTTCCTGTCTCAAGCAAGATTTCTTTTTTTTCAGTATCCATAAATATCATTTCCTCTTAGTATAATCCTTCTTATCAAAAAAGAAAACAAAACAAAATTTGTCAAGCCGATTATTTTTTCTTAGGTTTTGCCGGTTTTTTTGACGCGGGCTTTTTTCCTGTTTTTTTTGAAACAGATTTCTTTACAGAAGGCTTATTTTTGGATGCTGCTGCTTTTTTTGAAACCTGTGAAGATGTTGATTTTTTAGTGCTTGCCTTTTTTGCAGCAGTCTTTTTTGCAGCTTTAGATTTTTCTTTTTGATTTGATTTGTTCACAGTTTTCTTGGATGATGTTTTTGGAGTGCTTTTTGCTGAAGATATTTTCTTTATCTTATTATTCTTAGCTGATTTGGATGAAACTTTTGCAGATGGTTTTTTCACAACTTTCTTAGACTGTTTTTTTGAAGAAGATTTTTTCACAGATTTAGTTTCTGGTTTTTCTTCCATAGCTTCATCAGTCACTTCAGGTATGCTTGTGTTTTCAGTTTCAGGATTTTTTTGTTCCTGAAAAGCCGGATTTTCTCCTGAAGAGTTGCTTTCTTCAACAGGTATATCCCGCGATGTTCCTTCAGCTGCGCTATTAGTTTGAGATGTACCTGAAATTGAATTTTCTTTACTAGGTGAAGGATCCTTGTTTGCAGCAGAACCTTTTGTCTGAGCGCTCATCACTTCTTCTATATCCTTATCCTCAAGCACTTTTGCAAGATCAAGCAATATAAGAAGCCTTTCATCAATAACTCCCACTCCTTCCAGATAAGATGAATCTATCTTCTGGGTTATTATCGAAGGAGCCGGTTTAATATTTTCTCCAGATATCCTTAAGACTTCAGTTGCTGAATCTACAACCATTCCAACTGTGCTTCCATTAATCTCAATAACTATTATACGAGTATTTTTGTCAGATTCTTTTGCAGGAAGCCCTAATTTCATCGCAAGGTTTATGACAACAATTATTCCTCCGCGAAGATTTATAACACCCTGGATATAATCAGCAGTATTTGGAATCCTTGTTATTGATTCCATTCTGATTATCTCTTTAACTTCCATTATTTTTACGCCAAACTCTTCCTGTCCAAGCTTGAATACGACAACTTGTCTTTCATCAAAATGTTCTTTTTCCTCTTTTGTAGAACCCGCCTGATTCTGAATAACATCTTCCATCATGATTCACCTGCATATGCAATCCAAAGATAAAAATATATGAAAATAAAAAAATAAAAATAATAACATATAATTTTGGCAGAGATGATTTAAAAAACTTTTGTTCCGAAGACTATTTTTTCCCGGATTCTTTTTCTTTCATCTCTTTTATTCGTCTCATCTCTTCTTCATGCTTTTTTTTCTGTTCCAAAAGCTCTTTTTCATGTTTTTTTTTCTGTTCTAAAAGCTCTTTTTCCCTGTCGTCTTTATCTTTGCAAGAACTATCTGAACAGCCAGAATCAGATAAACCATCATCTTTCTTGTCTATAAGATCTCTTGCAAGCTTTTTAAGTTCATCTGCTGCTGCGGTCAATTCCTGAGCAGAAGAACTTACCTGCTGCATCGATGCCGAGACCTGTTCGACAGAAGAGGATACTTCTTCACTTCCAGCAGCATTTTCCTGCGCTACAGACGCCATTTCGTCAAGAGCCTTGTTTACATTTTCGACAAGACCGGGTATTGCCTGAAAAGAGGTAAGCGCTTCCTGGACAGCATTAGCTCCTTCATCAACCTGGTTTGTATTCAGGTCCATGCTTTCAACTGAGCTTTGTATCTCTCCTTGTATTCCTGTTATAAGATCTGAAATCTGTTGGGTAGCTTTTCCAGTCTCTTCTGCAAGCTTTCTTACTTCATCTGCAACAACTGCAAAGCCACGTCCGGCATCCCCTGCTCTTGCAGCTTCAATTGCTGCATTTAATGCAAGAAGATTTGTCTGTTCAGAAATATTGTTTATTGTTTCAACAATATTTCCTATCTCTTTTGATTTTTCTCCCAAAAGCCTTATCTTTTCTGCGCCATCTTTTGTGGTCTTGCTTATTGTTCCCATCTTGTCATTAACTGCAACAGCAGACTTGCTTCCAGATTCAGCACTTTCCCCTGTTTTTTTGGAAGCAGTTTGAGCATCTCCTGATTTCTGGGAAACTGTCTGCGCGCCTTTTGCAACTTCCTGTATTGTTGAACTTACCTGCTGCATCGACGCATTTACTTCTTCAGCGCTTGCTGAAAGCTCTTCGGCAGATGATGCAAAAGTATTTGCCATCTCACTTAATTTTCTCGACATTCTCTTATCTTTTGTTATATCCTGTATTATCTCGAAACCGCCTACTGGATTTCCATCCATATCTAAAAGAGGGCCGCAACCCGCCCTTATATCAAGCTTAGCTCCATTCTTTGTTGAAGCAATAGTCTCTGCAACAATAGGCTTTTTGGTATCCATGCAATTCTTAATAGTGCATTGCGCAGTATTGCATACAGGAGTTTTGCAGATATCTGCACAGGACATCTTTCCTACAACCTCATCTCTTGTATAGCCCATGGCTTCCAGGAATGAGTTATTGCAATCGGTTATTATGAGATCTTTATCTGCGTGAAAAACAGGATCAGGAATTCCATGGATAAAGCTTTTCTGTATCTCACTTTTATTTGTAACCTCGCGATTGACATTCCTTGAAAGATATACTGCGAAAACTCCACCCAGAATAAGAGCTGATACACTTATTATTATCATAAGCATCGTTGCACTGTTCTGAGCTTTTTCCATTCCGTTTTCCTGAGAAATCTGAAGGGTCTCTGCAGCCAGATCAAAATCGTCTCCTGCATCTGTTGCAGCCTGCAAAGCCTGTGATGCATCATCATCACTTTCAATATAGCTTAATCCTGCCTCGTGATAATCTTCCAGCGCATCAAGAATGTCATCTGCCTGTCTTTTATTAAGATCATCATCAAAACTTTCCTTAAGTTTTTCAGTAGCATCAACAGCAAGATCATAATATTCATTCCAGGAATCTCCATATTCACTATTGCCATAAAGCATCATCTTCATAGCGTTCATGCGCATGACATTTATGTAATTCTTGATTGTATTTGCATCCTGAAGTTTTTTGCTCCTGTCGCTTAAAGCGCTTCCTGAAAAACCTTGTGATATCTCTGATGAAAACTTATTTTCCTGATCAGAAATTATTTTTTCAGTAACATCCATAAGAGATAATGCAGCAGAATCCATCGAATCCTGAGAAGCTTTTTTTGATTCATAAGATGAAACAAGTTTTTCCATGCTTATATCATATTCCTCAAATGCCGCCCTTTGAGAGTCAATCTCATCTAGATCTTTCTGTGCCTTGAATTTTGCCTTTGTTTCAATCATCTTTTGATCGATTTGATCTTTCCATCCATCATAATAATCTAAAGTAAGCTGATCTCGTCCTCCATAATAAGTGTTTTCACCATCTATCAAAAAATTTTTTGCTTCACCACGTATTTTATTGCCCATATGAAGAAGATCTTTTGCGTCACCGGCTTTTTCAACCCTGAAATCAACATTTTTAAGACCAATTATACCAACCACCGCAATAATCATAGCAAGCAGAAGAACAACACCGAATCCAGCCCCTATCTTTATGATAAGGTCATTTCTGTTATCAGAACCTTTTTTTTTATCCATCTAATCCACACCTCTTTTACCAGCAGGCAAAACTTAAGATCCATGTTCTTTATATCATAAACAAACAGTATCCATTTTGCCAAAACAAACAGCACAACTGCAAATATCGAAAAAAAAACAACCAAAATAATGCAAGATATTTTCCCTGAATTTTTTAATATAAATCTGACGCAAAAAAAAGGATAAAAGAAATCAGAAAAAGGATAATTAAAAAGAAAAAATCACTCAGCAATTTCAAATATGCGTTCTGTTGTATTGTATGCTTTATATAATGTCCTTGCACTTCCCATTATTGTTTCGGTCTTTCCAATAATAAGAAATCCGTCTTTATTTAGAACGTTGTGAAAGTCAAGGTAGAGATTGTTCTTAGTTTCAGAATCAAAATAGATGACTGTATTTCTGCAAAAGATTATGTCAATATTTTTTGGTTTTGAATTTGAAAGTATATCTCCTCTTTCAAACCTGACAAGTGTTTTCAAAGACAATACAGGAGAATATGTACTTTCCTCTGACTGAAAATATTTTTTGAGATAAGCAGGCGGCATCTCTCTGAACTGAAGTGTTTCGTATTTTGCAATCTTTGCTTTATCCACTGTCTTCTGGTCATAATCTGTTCCTGTAATGCTTACATTGAATCCTCCCAAATCATCTCCCAGGACTTCTTTTAAGCATATTGCAATAGAATATGCTTCTTCGCCTGTCGATGATCCTGCGCTCCATATCCTTATGTTTTTTTCATTTCTGGCTTTTTTTCTCCTGATTAATTCAGGGATAATATCTGACATGAAAAAGTTCCACATTGACTGATCCCTGAAAAAATTAGTGACATGGATTGTAAGCTCTTTATCAAGCCTTTTTTGTTCATCAGCACTTTCTGAAAGAAGTCTTGAATATTCAGAATACGAATCAATATTTACTGCACGCAGCCTTGTTTCAATTCTTCTTGTAAGAAAAGAATTAGAATACTGGGAACAATCAAAACCAAGCACTTCCCCGATTTTTTTCTTTAGCATCTCAAATTTTTCTGGATCTTTTACTTCGACAATCATTTTATTTACATGGTTTTATTAAGCATTAAATAATTTACGTTTTGGCAATAAAAAGAGAAAAAACTCAAAGTTCTTTTATACCATCTTTAGTTTTTATTTTGAGTATTCCGTTACTTAGATCAAATCTTATGGTGCGTCCTAAATTTCCCCCGGTCTCATTAACAGTTATGGGGATGCTTTGCTCTTCCAGAACTATTTTTACAGCTTCTGCATTTTTTTTGCCTATGTCCATATTATCATTAAGTGAAAGAGAAGAAAACATATGGGCGCCTCCTGCGATCTTTGCTTTAAGTCTTGCCTTATTGCAACCTTTTGATTCAAGATCTTTTAGCATGTTTGGCAGGGCAACATCAGCAAACTTATTTTGGTTTATTGTATCATTTTTTGCGTTATCATAAATGTTGGGAAGCATGATGTGAGCAAGGCCACCTATCTTTTTTTCAGAATCATAGATCGCAACCCCTACACAAGAACCAAGCCCCAGAGAGACTAATATATCAGGGGATGCTGAAACAGCATATTTTCCCATATCTACCATGATTTCTTCAGACACGTTTTACAAACCTCTTTTTTTGCGAAAAAATAATGCCTTAATCACAGCACCCCATATTTATTGTGAAGCGCTTCAAGCATTTTCCGTAATGATGGCACATCAAAAATTACAATGAATACTCCATTTATAGACTGGCCTTCAACATCAATCTTTTCTTTCACTATTAATATCTCATCAGAATGTTCTGCAAGTTTTATAAGCATAAAATCAACTATGGCCTGAGCCATGTCTGTTGCAGTATG
>JBKHIF010000001.1:0-53764 GCA_046538795.1 Candidatus Woesearchaeota archaeon
GGGGTATTGCTCCAAAGGAGTACCCTTTCAGGACAAACCCAAAATTTAGAAATAAAAAGATCAGGCTGATAATTCATCTTTTACAAGAATCGTAAAACAATAAATATTAAAAACATCAATTATTCATCTAATAAGATGGATCCAAAAAAAGCAAGAAGCATAGCTCAGGGAGTCTTGATATCACTTATCATTTTAATTTTCATATTTTCTTCAAGACTTGTAGTCATGATTACAGATTACATGTGGTTCAAGAGTTTATCCCTTGAATCAGTATTTCTCACAGAACTCAAAGCAAAGATACTGCTATTTGCGATTGCAGCAGGAGCATCATTTATATTCCTTGGAATAAACTTCCTAATATCAACAAAGATCAATAAGAGCGAAAACTTCATCTCAGGAAAGATAAAAATATTTCTTGCTCTTGGAATAGCCATCATCGCAGGACTTATCTTCTCATCTCAGTGGATGACGACACTTCAATACATGAACCAGTCCTCATTCAACCTTACTGAACCTGTGTTCAATCGTGATGTATCATTTTACATATTCAGCCTTCCTTTTTATAATGCTGCCCTTAATTTCATTTTCGGACTATTATTGGTGACAGGTGTTATTGTTGCGCTTGATTATCTGCAGTCTATATTAAAAAATATCTTCAAGCCGCAATACACCCAGGATCCAAGTTCTATGCCTTCATACTCTTTCAACATTAAAGCACTTAAGATAAAAAAGAAACCATTGACTCACCTGACAATTCTGGGCGCCTTGTTTTTCATCCTTCTTGCAGTAAGACACTATCTTACTAGATTTTCCATAATGTATTCAGAAAAAGGAATAGTTGTGGGAGCAGGCTATACCGATGTGATGGTAACGCTTCCTATATTCAAAATAATGATGATACTTGCACTAGTTGTCACAGTCACATTTTTCCTATATTTATTCATAATATCAAAACAGCCAAAACTAAAAAAAAGGCACATTCTTCTCTACATCACAGGATTATATGTCGTATTCGGATTTCTTGGCCCGACAGTGGTTCCTGAATTTTTCCAATCATTAAGAGTATCTCCAAACGAGATAAATCTTGAAAAGCCATACATAGAAAATAATATAGAATTCACAAGGATAGCTTACGGACTCGATGATGTATCAGAAATAGATGTCCCTGTATACAACAATCTGTCAATGGATCTTCTTGAACAAGAAAGTGAAACAGTCAAGAATATAAGAATACTTGACAGAAGACCATTAAGAGAAACTTACAAGCAGACACAGGAAATAAGGCTTTATTATGATCTATCAGGGATAGACATTGACAGGTACTATATAAACGGCAATTATACATCTGTACTACTTGCACCAAGAGAGCTTGATCAAAACCAGATAACTGAAAACGCAAAGACATGGGTCAATCTGCATCTTGTATATACACACGGCTTTGGCATTGTGATGAGTCCTGTAAACAAGGTTACTGATCAGGGATTGCCAGATCATCTTATAAAAGACATCCCTCCAAAATATTCAGTTGAAGATGAAAGCATAAACATAATTGAACCAAGAGTATATTATGGAGAAAAAGATAATCAGTACATAATCGTTAACACAGGAACAAGAGAATTTGATTACCCTAAAGGAAATGAAAATGAATATATCCATTACGATGGATTCGGAGGAATCAATCTGGATACATTCGGAAAAAAAATTCTTATGGCCTTGAGATTCGGAGACATAAAGCTACTTCTTTCTTCAGACATAAAACCTGAGAGCCGTATTAAATTTACGAGAAACATACTTAGCAGGGCAAGAAAAATCACACCATTCTTTGGTTTTGACTCTGACCCATATATAGTGATTTCAGAAGGAAGATTAAAATGGATTATTGATGCTTACACTGTATCAAATTATTTCCCTTATTCTGAAAAGTATGGAAATATAAATTATATAAGAAATCCTGTCAAAATAGTTTTGGATGCATACAACGGAGATATCAATTATTATGTTATAGAACCTGAAGAGCCAATAATCCAGACGCTAGACAAGATATATCCTGAGCTGTTCAGCGATTATGAAGATATGCCTGAATCATTGAAAGATCATGTAAGATATCCAAAGGATCTCTTCAAGATACAGTCAAAGATATATCAGACATACCATATGACTGATCCAACTGTTTTCTACAACAAAGAAGATGCCTGGGAGACACCTACAGAAATATATGGAGTCGGTCAGGAAGTGGAGGTTGATCCGTATCATATAATAATGAAGCTTCCTGGTGAAGATAAAGAAGAATTTATCCTTATGTCAACCTTTACCCCTATAAGGAAGAATAATATGATCTCATGGATTGCAGCAAGATCAGACGGCGAAGATTACGGAAAGCTTCTGGTTTACAGGTTCCCGAAAGACAAGCTTGTATACGGACCTTTGCAGATTGAGGCAAAATTCGACCAGGATTCAGAAATCTCGCAGCAGCTAACACTCTGGTCTCAGCAGGGCTCAAGAGTAACAAGAGGAAATCTCATAATAATCCCTATAGAAAATAACATACTTTATGTTGAACCGTTATACATACAGGCAGAGACAGGGCAGCTCCCTGAATTAAAAAGAGTGCTTGTTTCAGACGGAGAACGTGTTGTAATGGAAGAAACCTTAGGAAAGGCATTTGTTGCCTTATTCGGAGGAGAGCTTCCTGATGAGATTGACGACAATGATGAAGATCAGGATGGTTTAAACAACCAGGAACTTATTGAGCAGGCAAACGATTATTATGACATGATACTTGATGCCATGAGAAACAATGACTGGGGAAATATAGGAGTTAACTTCGACAGGCTTGGAAATATTCTTGGAAGACTTGGAAACCAACAGGAAAACAGCACAAGTTAAGAAAGCTCTTTCATCAACTCAAAAAATTCTTTTTTATTTTTTCTTAAATAATCAATAGGTATCTCAATACCTATGCGGTAATCTCCATTCTTTAAGGCATAAATCCTTTCTTTTTCATTCTCAAAACCATTTCGTTCTATGAAAACAATATCTATTGTCTCACAGGGAATTCCAAGATAAGTCATGTCCCAGCCTCCACGAAGGCATATTTCAATATCTTCAGGAATATAAATATTATTCTCCTTAAAATCATCATCAACACTTGCGATGGCAGTAATCTTTTTTCCTGTTGATATTTCAAACTCATCTTTATATCCAATATCCTTTTGGAATAAAGTATATGAGATATTAGAAGACAAATTTCTTAAAAATTCCATAGAATACGGATAAGAATCAAAATTGTCTGAAAAATTTGTAACCGTAAGATATACCTCAGTCAGTTTCGAAAGATCTTTTATGATATCCTTGTTTTCTTTTTGGCTCAAATTGATATAATCTATATCAAGCCTGACAAAATGGCTTGAAGTAATATTTTCTATTCTTGGAACATTCACTTTTTCAAGACATAATGAAGATGAAAGTCTGGAGTTTTCATATTTATCTATGACAATAAAATTAAAACCATGTAACTTTCCGCAAGCCATTATATTATTTGAATCAACAAGATAATTGAGTTGTTTTTGATATTGATCAACACAAAAATCATCCATTTCATGGCAAGGGTAGCCATAGACGTCCAACGCAAAAGAGGTGAAATTTCCAAGCATATAATCTATAAAAGTATATTCATAATTGGGTCCTGGCTTAAGGGTCGTTTTTGGATGATAAGGAAAAACAAAAGCAGAATTTGTAACCAGGATGTCTGAATTAGATATTGCATCTGTTATCGTCTTATCTATTTTGTAATTATCTCGAGTAAGATGAAAAGTATTTCCCAAAGACAGGATAATGATCAAAATGATGAAAAAATATAAAATCAATCTTTTCTTCGGCAAATTTTTGATAATTCTGAAAAAGGCCTCTCCTGATATAACATAGAACAAAAAAATGAATATCAAAGCATATCTCGAATCATATCTTGTAAGAAAGATGCAAAAATATATGAAATAAATAAACGCAAATCCTATTATTTTTATTGTTGAAAAAAATTTTCCTGTCGTCTTATTTTTTTTCTGCTCAGAAACAAAATCCCTGATAATAAAGTAAACACCTACGATAAACAAGATTAGAGGAACTGTTTCTGTGGTTGCCAACTGAAAAAAATAGCTTAAGAATGAAGAGTCCTTATAAAGCCATGATTGACTTGCAACTATATTTGAAGCGCTCAACAAAGGAGTTGTCATTCTATCAACAAGCCCTCCATCATAATAGAAAAAGTTGAATAAAAAATAAGGAAGAATGCCTAACGAAAACCCGATTCCACATCTTAAGATATTCAGAAAAGTTTCTTTCAGATATGTTTTTTTGCTGAATAAATATTCAACTATAAGATAAATGATGAAAAACGGAAAGACAAATGCAGCAGGAAACTTAAAAAGAAATCCAATTGCGACAAACAGTCCTCCTCTGAAAAAATGATTGGTAGAAAAATAGCTTATTCCAAGCAAAGCAAAAACATATGCAAAAATATCCACTAAAACATATCCGCCATACAAAAGAATAGAAAAACCTGTCATGTAAAGAAAAAAAGAGATCATAGCAGGTTTTGCCCCAAAATGCCTTTTTGCCACATGATATACTATAAGTCCTGAACAGATTGCCAGAATCAAGCTAAATATCCTTGCAGCCATAAGAGAGTTTAATCCAGTAACCTGCAAAGGCGTAAGAAGAAAAGAAAGCATAAGAGGCCTGAAAATTTCAAAGATCCCATATTCTCCAAAAGAGGCAAAATATTGTGCGATGCCCATATATACTCCCTCATCAAAAAAAATCCGCCCCTTGGAAAATATGAGTAGTTTTAAGCTAAAATAATAAAGTGAAATCACAGATATGAGTGCTATTTTTTTTGTTCTGTCTGAAAATCTAAAATCTTTTTTTCTATGTGGTGAATCAATATAATTTAAAGCCATATCAAATAATTATCATATCTTATATAAAAAATATAACATATTAAAGAAAAAAATTCTTTAGACTCCAACAAGGATATTTAACAACAGAAATATTTATAAAAAAAAGATTTATTTCCGGAAGCATGGGTGAGGGGGATAAAATTTACGAGAAATATCTGAAACTCCAGGAAAAGTACAATCTTCCTGATTATCACAGCATAAACAAAGAGTTTGAGATATCAAATCTTGATTCCAACAAGTTCATGCTAAGGCAGATAAGGAAAAAAATTCATTCAAAGCTTGATGATTACTGTGAAATTATTGAAGACCTTCTTCAGCCAAGTGCAACAATAAGCCAGATGCATGAGTACAGGTTCTTTTCTGAAACTGCAAAAAAAAGGATATATGACCTTTACAGGAAGCTCATGCACATGTCAAGGACGGCGACTGAACTCACAATACATAACGATAAAGAAAAAGATATTGAGTTCATAAGAGAATTCTTTTCAAGTTTTGATTCTATAAAAAAAGAGATGGTCTCAATAACTTCGACCATGAAAAAATCATGGAAAGAAGAGCTTGACAAAGATATCAAATTTGAATATTTCGGATAAATAAAGAAAATCACTGCTCAAGCCTATTAGAAATTTAAAAAATTCCTAATCCCTAAAACTGAAAGTCTTAGATATCCCCACACTGAAGTGTAGGGTGTTACGGCTTTCGCAGCTGACGTGATTTTCTAATTTCAAAATTCACCTTGCTCAAAGAGTACCCACCGGGGCGAAAGGCGGGGTGCTCCAAATGAGTACCCTTTCAGGGCAAACCCAAAATTTAGAAATAAAGTAAAAGACCAAAACCAAAATTATTTAATAAAGCCCTAAAATTCTTTTAGAAATATCAAATAATTAAAGACTAAATTTAGATGAGGTGTTTTAATGAAAATTATTCTTGTAGGACCTCCTGGTTCTGGAAAAGGAACACAGGCAAAAAAAATAGCTGAAAAATATGATATCCCTCATATATCGACAGGAGATATATTCAGGGAGAACATAAAAAATCAAACTGAGCTTGGAAAAAAAGCAAAAGAGATAATGGACAGGGGAGAACTCGTTCCTGACGAAGTCACCATAAACATGGTAAAAGAAAGACTTGCTCAACCTGACTGCACAAAAGGATACCTTCTTGATGGTTTCCCAAGGACAATACCTCAGGCAGAGGCTCTTGAAGATATAAGTCCTGCAGAAAAGGTTATAGATATAGAAGTTCCTGACGAAGAGATTGTATTAAGGATAACAGGACGAAGACAAGGACCTGACGGAACCATTTATCATATCAAGTATAATCCAGCTCCTGAAGGCATAAATGTCATCCAAAGAGACGACGATAAGGAAGAAGTCGTAAAGAACAGGCTAAGAGTATATCACGAACAGACAGAGCCTATAATAGCCTTCTATCACGGCAAAGGAAAAACTATCGAGATAGATGGAACAAAAACAATTGATGATGTTTTTGATTCAATCGTTAAAGTTCTTGGATGAAAATATATGTTTGATAAGGGTTGTCGCATAACAGCTCTTTTCAAGCCAGAAGTTTAAGATTATTTTTTTCTTATTTTTGTTTTTGTCATCAACAAATTCTTTTAATTCAAAATCATGCGGCTCTAAGAATATCTTCCTGACTGTTCCATCAACGCTTAGTTCAGGAATTTGCCTTACTATAAAACTTCTTAAGTTCATGTTTTCTTCATTCAATATTTCATCATATATCTCTTCGATTTTATGATCATTAAATTCAGAATCAAATCCAATTATAGGAAAATCAAAATTATTTGTATCTGGATTATTCTCAAGATATCTGTCAACTGCTTTATTCCAAAGATCGCTCTGAAAAGCATGTACATAGAATTTCTGTATGGTTTTTGGAAACTTCCTTATTGCTCCCACATAATCATTTGGGTTATTCTTAAGATGCTCTTTGATAATAGATAAATCATTTTCCCTTCCCTCCCTTATCAAAAAGACTGCATCTTTGAATTTGGATGTTAAAATATACTTTCCGATCAAGGAATTATTCGTAGAAAATCTCTGCTCTCCAAAATAATTAGGTATTTTTGAAAGATCGATATCATCTGATAAAAAATCCTCTGAAACATCCCTTATGATTATCTTAAACCTGTTGCCCTTAAGATCTCCCAGATTAATCCTTTCATCAATCTGCCCGATATAATCCAGTTTGATATCCTTTAAGTTTATCTTTTTGATCTTTTCAGAAGAAACATCCATTATTGATATGAACTGTGTAGTTACCGCCCTTTTGTCTTTATTCCCTGCAAACCCTATAAATTTAGGAGGGATTTTAAGAGCATTTGCTATATGCTGTATAGCTCTCACAGTATCATAATTGACCTTTTTCATAGAAACAAGGGCAAAATTGCCACCCTCTGAGATAGTATGATAAGCTATCTCCTCTACGATAAAATCCTCTGGAATTGATTTAATCTTATACATTTTGATGCAAAAATCGAAAACTTATTAAAAAACTTGCTGTCCTTTCCTAAAAAAGTGAGCCAGTGGCCTAGTCTGGATAGGGCGAGTGCCTCCTATTTTAAAGCAAGCTTTGAAATGCTTCATAAGCCTTGTTTAAGAAGTAAGCACTAGATCCGGGGTTCGAATCCTCGCTGGCTCGTTTTTTTTATTTCGTAGGGTTTCTGATAAGAATATCCTACATGACTACTTTTGATAAAGCTTTTCGTAAAAGTTTTGTGGGAATCAACACTTTCTCGTTTTATTATTTCTAATATTTTAAAAAATCATACAACAAACTATTTAAACAAAGAAAAGCAATATAATTTCAATGAAAAAGATTGCATTAGTATTTTCAGGGGGTGCTCTTAGAGGTTTTGCACAATTCGGATGTGTAAAAGCAATCGAAGAGTTCTGTAAAAAAGAATCTTTAGAGATAGATACTGTTGTTGGCACCTCATTTGGCACAATTACATCTTCTTTGATTGCATTGGGTTACAGATCAAAAGAGATGATAGATTATTCTTTAAAAACCGGATTCAACGTATCTAATCTAAGAGATATCATGCTATTCGGTCCTGCTGTACTTAAAGGCAAAAAGATAAACAGAGAACTTACTAAATTTATCGGATACAAGACTTTTGAAGAAACTAAGATAAACATAATCATAAACTCGGTCGATATATATTCGGGAAAAGAATATATTTTCACAAACAAAGGGATATTCACATCTGACAGAAAGACACATGTAGCATCAGGAATAAGAATATTGGATGGAATAAAGGCAAGTACAGCAATACCTCTTATATTCAAGCCTGTTAGGTTGGGAAAGTTATCTCTTGTCGATGGAGGGCTTGTATCTGCTATGGCACTTCATCTAATAGATCCTTATGACTTTGATATGGTAATTGCTGTTGATGTCTGCATGGCAAATTTTTCGTTCATAGAAAAAAAACAAAATCTAAGAAGGCTTGACATGATAAAACAATCTATTTCAGTTATGCAAAGGCAGTTTCATTTCAGAGAAGTTGATGAGCACATGAAAAAATATGGCAATATAGTCCTGATAAGACCTAAAGTGGGACCTGCAAAGATTAAAAACAAAGGCGAGATGAAAAGGCTCATCAAAGTAGGATATACTGAAACAAAAAAAGTTCTTGGGCAATTATGATAGATTTCTCAACAACAAGAATTAAATATCTCCCCCGATTATATCAGGTTATGGACCTAACTCTTGCACATTTTACAGAAGGGAAAAAGATGCTCAAGCGAGCATTATCAAAAAAACCATTCAAGAAATATCCAGGAGATTCTGTTGCAATATGCCGCCAGATTGTAGATGAATGCTGGAACGGAAACTATTTTCAGGTAAGTACAGGACACTTTGATTCTTTCTACATGAGAGATTTTGCTTTTTGTGCTGATGCACTTGTTAAGCTTGGATACAGGCACGAGGTTACTACTACACTACATTGGGCTCTTGAGATATACGAAAAATGGGATGTGCTTACAACAACCATAACAACAGACAAAAAACCAATACATGTATTTGATTATGCAAGCGATACTCTTCCTCTTCTGTTAAGAACTATAAGAATAACAAAAGCAAAATTTCTGGCAAACCAATTTAAAGACTTCATCAACAAACAGATAAGGTACTATTATGACAATGTACTTGACAAGCAGCTTGGACTGGTTGATCCGAACAAATCATTTTCTTCTATGAGAGATCATTACAACAGAAAAAGCTGCATGTATGACAATTCCATGATGGCAATGATACCTATAGAGCTCGAACATCTTAGAAAAATGGGAATAAAACTTGTAGATCCTTTCAGAAAATGGAATTTCAGCAAGGTCATAAGAGACCGTTTTTGGGTTGGAACCCATTTTCTTGATGATCTGACTCATGACCACCATATTGCAACAGATGCTAATGTTTTTCCATATTATTGCGGCATATTTAATGATAGCAAGATGATCTGGGATTCTGTCATGATGATAAAAAAATACAAGCTTGACAAACCTATCCCTGCAAAATATACAGAAAAACAGCATAAATCAAAAGAAATGTTTCCGATCAACATGCTTGCTCCAAACTATGAAGGAGATACCTGTTGGGCTATGCTGGGATTGTTATTTCTTTATGTTATAAGGATGATAAGCAAGCACATGGTTGACTATTATCTTGATGTTTTCTCTGAAGCTATTGAAAAATACGGAACTTTTCTTGAACTTTATGATGCAAAAGGAAAACCTTACAAAAAAACGTTCTACAAAACCGATGAAGGCATGCTATGGGCTGCAATGTATCTTGATCTTTATCTGAATAAATAGCAATACCTGTACAATTATTTTTATATATAATTTAATTACCAAATAAACTATGGAATGCAGGCACATATTGATAAAGGGAAGAGTTCAGGGAGTAGGATTCAGGGCCAGCGCAAGCTCAAGAGCAAGATCTCTTGAAATCTATGGGACTGTAGAAAATCTAAACGATGGATCTGTCGAGATATATTGTTGTGGAGATAAAAAAAACTTAGACCCTTTCATAGATTATCTGAAAAACAATCCTGGATGGAGTTCTGTAAGCGACATAAATATCAACAAGATAAATGATAAAAATAAGGCAGAAAAAATCCTAAATTCCGGATCATTTAATATTCTTAGATAATTTTCTTTTCTGTCTCTTTGGACCATTATTAATAAGATCGTTAAACCATTTTTTAAGTTGTTGATTCTTTTTTGCATTATTGACTGAAAATTTAAGCTTTTTAAGACTGTCTTTAAGTTCCTTTTTATCTTTCTTAGAATCATAATTTCCAAATTCATATTCAATCACATCAGTATCAGTAATCTCGCCTATGAATGCCCTGTATAATTCAGAACGTATATTTCTTGTAATATACTTGAACACCCCTTCTTTTTCAATACGTCTTACAGAAATATTGATGCTTACATTTTCAAGTATCCTGAACTTAGAGATCTTGGAAGCTCTTTTTACCATCTCAAAATCTTCCCCAAGTTTTATGCTTTCATCAAAACCGCCAAGACGAAAAAACAACCTTCTTGTCATCATCATAAAAGACCCAAGAGAAGATGGTTTTACATATTGCAACGTATGGTTAAAACTATTATATAGGTCAAAAAGAGCGCTATAGCTTCCATCATCAGAATCAGGGATATAGTCGCAGGTTGTTATCTCAAGATATCTTTTTTGGAACTCTTCGAAAGCTTTTTCAAGGAAATATTCATCTATAGAAACATCAGCATCAAAAAAAACAAAATAATCTCCTGATGCTGCTTCAGCTCCATTATTTCTTGCAGGACCAGGCATACCTCCTTTGATGACCTTACATCCAAAAGATTGTGCAATTTCTCGGGTCCTGTCAGTAGAATCTGCATCGGCTACAATGATCTCATAATCCTTAAATGTCTGATCTTTTATATTCTGCAATAATCTTGGAAGAAGTTTTTCTTCATTTAATGTAGGTATTATTATTGATATCATGATGATCATCTTATTGATCTTTGATCTTCCTGATAATTTCAGAAACAACTTTTCCATCAACCTTTCCTTTGAATTCAGCCATGGCTTTTCCCATGAGTGCGCCAAAACTTGCACTCTTGTTCTTTTCTGCAATATCAATTATCTTATTTTCAATATCTTCTCTGGATATTGGTTTATATTTTGAGAAATCAACAGATTTACCCTTTGCAAGCTCTGAAAGTATATCAAGAAAAGCATCTTTGGTAATCTCATTTTTTACAAGTTTTTCTAGCAGAACAAATATGTGCTGATATATCTCTTCACTTTCTATCCCGAATCTCTTTTTCAGTTCTTTTGGTGTTGATATAATGGCTTCTGCAAGGAATATGGGTTTTATTTCAGGAAATATTTTCACAAGATCATCAAATGATACTATGTTATCATCTAGAGACACTAAAGAATAATCAAACCTTGCTGCCTGCCTTGCCATCTCACTGCTTAGTTTATACTGATTCTGGAATCTTTTTTCCTTATCTTCTATCATCTCTGGAATCTCAATGTTACCAATCAGATAAGAAGTTCTTATAGGAACGCAGTCTGTTTCAGGATACATCCTGGCTGCACCCGGCATGGGCCTCATGAACGTAGACGAGCCATCAGGATTGGCACGCCTTACCTCTTTTGGAATTCCTTTGAAAAGCTGCTCTGCTCTTTCTATAACAGCATCCAGTGCAATTTCCACCTTGAGCGGATCATCTGCAATAAGGATGAAAGAATCACCCTTAGCTAACTTCAGGCTGTTTTTTATCTTTTTTAATTCTGCTTCGCTTATCGAATATTTTGAAAGTTTTTCATCAGAATGGAAAAGCCCTTTTACACCTGACTTTCGTTTAGCATAATCACTAAGTTCAGTTCCTACACGCTTGTTTGTCTGTATCTCAAATCCAAGCAGACCTTCAAATCCCTTAAATTTTACAGCCTTAACTATTCCTTTTTTCTTAAGTCCAGAAGATATTATCTTGCAGTTGGTTTTTTCAAATATATTTGAAATATCATGTTTTGTCTTGAGAACAGATGCCTTATTTTTAGAAAGATCATCTTTTAGATCAAGAAGATTTTTCTGCCTTATTACTTCCTGTTCAACCCATGTCTCGATCATCTTGAGATCCTGTGCTCCCTTAATCTCAACACGATTTCCTCCTGTAATACTTACATTAAGATCCTGCCTAATTGTTCCAAGACCTCTTTTTACCTTTCCTGTAGATCGTAGTATCATGCCAATTCTTAAAGCAACATCATGAGCTTCTTTGGGTGTTTTTATATCTGGATCAGTCCCGATCTCTATAAGCGGAATTCCCAGCCTTGAAAGATTATATACAGATTTATCAGGATCCTGTTCAACAATTTTTCCAGCATCTTCTTCAATTATGATGGTAGGTATACCTATATTTCCTGATACAGTCTTCAAAGTGCCGTTTCTTCCGACAAGAGCTGTTCTCTGGAAACCTGTGGTATTACTACCATCAACAACAGTCTTTCTCATAACTTGTATCTCATCGACAATCTCAGAATCAAGTATCTTTGAAACCTGAAGGACAACCTTTAAAGCATCCTGGTCCATTATCCTTGGAGGTTCTTCATCAAATTCGATAGGACATGTCGTATCAGAATATCCATGATAGATTATCTTTTTCGATCTTAGTGATTCATGTGCGGCAGCTGAATCAATCTCGCCTGTCTCACCTACAACTGCCTTAAGCTTTCTTTCTATGATTACATCAGGATCATCATCTCTTATGATAGAGGGACAATTGCAAAAAAGCTTATGAGTATTCAGTTGCTGATGAATCTCGAGTCCGCATTTCATTCCAAGTTTTTTATAATCAAGTTTTTCTGTTACCATTTTTATGTCAGGAAAGCTCTTGGGTCCTGGTTTCTATTTATCTCTCCTGAATAATTTGTAAGCATCATTTCTTTTACTTTTTCAGAAGAATTGGTCTTTGAAAGAATCCAGCCAAGTTTAAGATAAGCAACCTCAGGAAGCATGTCTTCAGCAAAGACAACATCTTTTTCTATAGATAATTTTCTTAAAGGAGAATATACCAAAGGATCAACTCTCCCATACAAGCATTGTGTTGCGACAACAACAGGGACATTTTCCTTCTTTGCCCGATCCAGCTGTTTCATGATATTCTTTTTGCATGATGTAGGAACATGACCAAGAGCAGTTGCAGCCAAGACAATACCCCTGTACTCTTTGTCAAGATAATAATCAATAATTCCAGGATCCATTCCAGGATAGATTGTTATAAGGGCTGTCTTTTCTTCAAACGAAGCATCAAGTTCTGGTTTGCATTTTGATCTTTTAGTATAATTGTCGTGAATATATTCAATCTTATCTTTATTTGGAAATACTTTAGCTATTGGAAACTCATTGATGCTTCTGAATGCATCTCTTCTTAAGGAATGCATCTTTCTTACCTTTGTCCCTTTATGGATATAGCAAAAATCATCAGATGATGAACCATGCATCACAAGAAAAACTCCAGCACCATCAAATAAAGAAGCTGCCTTTACAGCGCATAGAAGATTCATAAATGCATCGCTTGAACCACGGTCAATTGACCTTTGCGCTGCTGTAAATATTACCGGCTTGTTTAATTTTTTTAAGAAAAATGATAATATTGCAGTTGAAAAATGAAGAGTATCTGTCCCTTGAGTAATTATTACAGCATCAGAATTCTTTAATTCCTTGAATGTTTCTTCTGCCATTTTTTTCCAATCACAGGGCAGAAAATCTTCGCTCATGAGAGACATGACTTTTCTTGCTTTTAAGTTGGCATAATCTCTTAATCTGGGTTCCATCGCAAGAAAATCTTCAGCAGTATAATCGGCGATAACTCCCCCTGTCTTGTAATCAACTTTTGAAGAGATAGTTCCTCCGAAAGAAAGTATAGAGACAGTTGGAAGCTTTGGATTATCTTTTATTTTTTCTTGTTTAGGTTTTTTAGGAGCAGAATATTTTTGTTCTGTTTTTATTTCAAGAATCTTTGATTTTTCAATGCCTATGTTATATCCATTTTCAAGTTTAAGGACTACATAATCGCCTTCAAGAATAGGTGGTCTTGGCATCAATGTTCCAAGAAAAGTCTCGCTTTTGGTCTTGATTCTTACCTTATCCCCTGCATCTGACATAAAGACATCAGAATAGATATGATTATTTAAAGGTTTTGGGTTGGTGAGAATTACTTTTTTCCAACAACCAATTCGTTGCCATCAAACTTTACAGAAATATCATTAATATCGATTACTCCAATATAAATTTCACCAGGATTTTCAACAACTGCATCTGAATCAAACAACTCTACTTTCTTTCCTGATTCGATCCCCTGAATAATCTCTTTTGCACGTGGCGCAGATTCTTTAGGACAGATCAGAATTCCATCTTTTGTAGAAACAATCAAAATATCAGAAACAGAATCAATTTTTATCTTAATTCCATCATAGTTAAATACTGTATTGTTTTCTGAATCAACAAACTCAGCTGAACCTCGTGTTCGATTTGAATTTTCATCAGGAGAAAGATATTCTTCCAAAGCGATCCATCCGCCCACATCATTCCATTTAAGTTCTTTAGGTGCAGGAACAAGCAGCATGTTTGAAGCTTCCTTTTCCATGACAGCAAAATCTATTGAAATATTTTCACCTGCTTCTTTAATTTCAGAATAAACACGTTCAATATTTTCTAAGGATATATCATCTTTGATTGAAGATAATTTTTCATATATCAAGGGTGCATCTTTTTTTGCTGCATCAAGGAGAGTTTTTATCTTAAATGCAAAAATTCCTGCATTCCAATAATAATATCCTAAAGAAAGATATTCTTTCGCTGTCTCAAGATCAGGTTTTTCTTTAAACTCCTGAACATCCAATATGTCAGAAGAACCTGTTGTCTTGATATAACCATAGCCTGTTTCAGGTCTTGTTGGTTCAATTCCTATTGTAACAATTTTTCCGGAATCTGATGCAGTTAAAGTTGCTTTTAAAAATATTTCCCTAAAAACAGAATCATCCATTATATGATCTGCCGGCATGAAAAAAAGAACTTTTTCAGGATCATCATCTTTTGAAAGAGAATAAAAACATCCCAGGATTATGGCAGCAGCAGTATTGCATCCGAAAGGTTCAGATAAACAATCAATTTTTCTCGAAACATCTTCAGCCTGAGACAGAATCTCATGTTCATATCGTGTCTCAGGTATTATTGATACAGAAAATTCTTCAGGAACACGCTGTATCGCTTCCTGCAAAAGAGTCTTTTCAGAAACAAGTGCCTGAAACTGCTTTGGAAGACGACCTTCCTTGGTTAATGATAACGGAGCAAGCCTTGTTCCTGATCCTCCGGCCATTATAAAAACTGAAACGTTCATAAAAAGCAAAAAATGAGAAATAATATATAAAATTAGCCATAATAAGCAGGTTTATCTTTCTTCATCTCATTACTCTTTGCCTTTCTGAACTGCTCATACATGTTCTTATACATCTCCTCAATCTCTTTTGATACAGAAGATGTAACCTTCTGAAGAGCAGTCTCAAAATGCTTCATCGTAACAGATTGAGAATTTATGTTTTCCCTTAAAGCAAACACTCCTGCTTCTTTACAAAGAAGATCAATATCTGCACCGACATAATTCTCAGTCTTATCTGCCAAAACATCCAAATCAACACCTGATAAAGGCATCTTTTTAGTGCAGACCTTAAGGATCTCAAGTCTTGCCTTCTTGTCAGGAACATCAGTATATATTATACGATCAAACCTTCCGGGACGAAGAAGTGCAGTATCAAGTATATCAGGCCTGTTTGTAGAACCTATTATTACAATATGAGCCATTTCCTGCAACCCGTCAATCTCAGTCAATAGCTGGTTTACAACACGCTCTATGACCTTGTTGTCACCATCTCCGCCTCTTTTCGGAGCAATAGAATCCATCTCATCGAAAAATATTATGCACGGCGAAGTCTGCCTTGCTTTCTCAAATATTTTTCTTACAGCCTTTTCAGATTCACCAAGCCATTTTGAGAGCATCTCAGGACCCTTTATTACGATAAAGTTTGCATGAGATTCTGTTGCTACAGCTTTGGCTAAAAGAGTTTTTCCTGTTCCAGGAGGACCATAAAGAAGTATTCCTTTAGGAGGTTTTATTCCAAGTCTCTTGAATGCATCAGGATGTCTCAGCGGCCAGTCAACAGCTTCTACAAGCTCCTGCTTGACATTTTGAAGTCCTCCCACATCCTGCCAATTGACATTAGGAAGTTCAACCAAGACTTCTCTCATAGCACTTGGCCTTACGACTTTTAGCGCTTCAAGAAAATCAGAATGGTTTATCTGAAGCTTATCTAATATTTCCTGAGATATTGTCTCATCTTCCTTAAGATCAAGTTCAGGAAGGATCCTTCTTAGAACAGTCATCGCTGCCTCTTTTGAAAGAGATGCAAGATCAGCACCAACAAAACCATGAGTTATGTCAGCAAGTTTTTTGAGTTTTACATCTTCTGACAACGGCATGTTCCTGGTATGGATCTTAAGTATATTCAGCCGTCCTATCTTATCAGGGACTCCTATTTCAATTTCCCGATCAAATCTTCCAGGCCTTCTAAGAGCAGGATCAAGCGAATTAGGAATATTAGACGCAGCGATAACAACAACTTTCCCTCTTGATTTAAGTCCATCCATTATCGCAAGAAGCTGCGCAACAACACGTCTTTCGACCTCACCATGAGATTCTTCACGTTTTACAGCTATAGCATCAATCTCATCTATAAATATTATCGAAGGTGAATTCTTTTCTGCGTCTTCAAATTTTTTCCTTAAGTTCATCTCTGACTGGCCGTAATACTTGCTCATTATTTCAGGACCGTTTATCAGGATAAAATTAGCATTTGTCTCGTTTGCAACAGCTTTAGCAAGAAGCGTTTTTCCTGTTCCAGGAGGACCATGAAGAAGAACTCCTTTCGGAGGTTCAATACCTAATCTCTCAAATATTTCAGGATGCTTCAAAGGAAGCTCAACCATCTCTCTTACCTTTGTAACTTCCTCACCCAATCCCCCTATGTCTTCATAAGTGACTTCAAGCATTCTCTGTTCTTTTAGTTCCATAGGTTCTGGATTGAATATGACTTCAGTAAGATCAGTTACAACAACTGCATCTTTAGGTATTGTATCAGCGACAACAAATTTTAGTTCACCAAGACCAAAGCTTATAAGGCTGTCATCAAGCATGTTGAATACATCATCAAAGAATGGATTGTGAGAAAGCGTGTTTTTCCGTCTCCTGCTTCCGCCTAAAGAAACTATATCTCCTTTAATCATAGCACGACCTAAAAGACCCTGCTTGAAAAGAGTCGGTGATGCTTTTACCATGATTCCCTGGCTCGCAGGAGAAATAATGACTTTTTTTGCCTCTTTGACATCGCATTTGGCAATCTCTACAAAATCACCGAGTCCGGCCCTTGTATTCCTTCTTACCAGACCATCCATCCTGATTATATTAAGACCAATATCACCGGGATAAGCGCGATCTATTATGCCTACGCTTTTTCTTTCGCCCTTGATCTCTACAATATCTCCTGGACGAACATCTATCTCGTGCATAAAACTTGAATCTATCCTCACTATGCCCTTATTAACATCATCCTGTATAGCTTCTGCAATCTTTAGTTTGATCGTTTTCAATTAAAACCCTCTCTGTTCTTGATTATATTACCTAAAAACCCTGCAATTTTGGGGGAGAAAATGAGCTTTATAAACGTTTTGACTAAATTAAAAAAATAAAACAAAAAAGGATCATTCAGCAGATTTAGCTTCTCCACTATTTCCCTGCTGAGTTTGATTTGAAACTTTAGGAAGTGGTATAGGAGAAGGCAGATTCATTGTCTGGCTAAGAATAAGTGCCTGCACATTGCACTTATTAAGGATGCCGTTAAGGATTCCTGACATAACCTTCTGATCTATTTTCTTTTCCTTGTTCCATTTTTCGATTATTGCCTTAATCTCGCTTTCTGTTGCAACAAACAAGACATCACCTGAAAGATAGATTTCTCCAAGTTCTGGCTCATACTTGCTTGTAAATTCAAACACAAACCTTGCTCCTTTTTGTTCTGAAGTTCCCAGGGAGAAATTTGCTTCCTCCACTGATTTAATAGAAACATTATTGCTTATGTTGATTTTGCCTTTTATAGCATTTTTCCGTTCTACATTGATTTTTGTGAAATTGGTTCCAACAATTGTCATATAATCACCTAGTGCCGGGAATTCTACTTTTGTTTATAAATATTTTGATAAATAAAGGAAAAATTATGTTTCTAGTCCCAATCAAGGCCTTTTTTTCCGTGGAAAGGTTCTCCTCTTTTTTCAAACTGCCTAAGATCAAAGAAATCCTTAATTACAGCCTGGAATCTTGCTGCAAGTATCTCAGTTTGTTGCTTGTGCCAGGAAAACTCTTTTTTTATCGTCCTCAGCCTGAAAGATTTTGTAAATGAATCTAAAATAGTGCCGCCCGACCATTTTTTATCAGGGTCTAGGACAATATAAGGTGTGATAAAAACATTAATTTCACCATTTTGAAGTTTAACTTTTCTTCCTTCATACATGATTTCTGTATTATCTATATGAAGACCTATAAAATCAATATTAAGTTTGTATTGCCACCACGCTGAGACAGGTTTTGCAACTCTCCACCATATGTTGAAATCTTTTGCCTGGGTTCCTGGTTTTCTTCGTTCCCAGTAGAAAGTCTCAAAAGAATCTTTTTTATCTCCATTATAGTCTTTGAATCCAAATTCAAGAAGCCAGTCATGCATCATCTCATAGAGATTTTTGAAATTGAATATGTCTTTGTATATTACAACCAATTGATCGAGTTTTTTTTCCTGATACAATTGACCTTTATCCAGGTTTTCTCTAAGAGTCATCAATAAATCATATAGAATAAGGCTTATTTAAAGCTTATGCTAAAATAACCTAAATAGAATAAGTAATAAAAAAATAAAAAAAACAGAAATTCTTTACTGCTCTTTCTTTTCTTCTTCCTTAGGCTCTTCAGCTGGTTCTTCAACTGGCTCAGAAGGTTCTTCAGAAGGTGCTTCTTCTTCCTTAGGCTCTTCAGCTGGTTCTTCTACAGGCTCAGAAGGTTCTTCAGAAGGTGCTTCTTCTTCCTTAGGCTCTTCAGCAGGCTCTTCAGCTGGTTCAGAAGGTTCTTCTGATGGAGTTTCTTCTGCATCTTCTTCACCAAAATCTTCTGTATCTTCCTTTGGTTCTTCTTCAACCTCTTCAGAAGATTCTGGCTGAGACATTGCATCCTCTGGCTGTGCTTCTGGAGCAGAGGATTCTTGCGGTGCTCCCTGAGCTTCTCCTACAACTTCTCCAAAGCCCACTTTCTTCAATACTTTAGTCACTTTGACTCTTACGTGATCGCCCTGCTTTACACTAGGAACAAAGATCACGAAACCGTCTTTCTTGCAAACACCGTCTCCTTTCTCTCCTACTGCCTCGACGACAGCATCAAACTCATCTCCTATCTTGACAGGAGCAAATCTTCGAGGTCTGAAACCTCCATCTCTATTTCCATACATACTCTATTTCACCTATCTAAACTATTTTTAATGGCTTTCTGATAAAAAGCTAAGAATAAAAAAACAACACTAATTTAAAAAAATTTCCTTTAGAGATGCTTTTTGGAAAAATCAAAGATCAAATATCTTTCAATCCGCCTGTTTCAACTATGAAAGCAACCTCTGCTTCTGGAAGGTTTGGACTGTCAACAAGCTTTGCGACACGGGACCCTTTTTTTCCTTTCCTCAAATATATTCTAAAAGTAGATGCGTGTGCAACAATGTGGCCTCCTATGGCAGCAGTCGGATCTCCAAAAAACATATCCGGCTTTGCCATGACCTGATTTGTCACATATACACAAACATTGTACTGGTCAGCTATTTTCAGAAGACCATGCATGTGCTTGTTCAATTTTTGCTGCCTTTCAGCCAAAGTTCCTCGCCCTACAAACTCTGCCCTGAAATGAGCTGTAAGCGAATCAACTATGATAACTTTTACTTTCAGGTTCTGCTTGTTGATAAGATCCTCAACTTTCTCGACAAGAAGCATCTGATGATCAGAATTGTATGCTCTTGCAACTTTTATTTGAGAAAGAACTTTCTCAACATCCTGTCCGCTGGCTTCTGCAAGCTGCTTGATTCTTTCTGGTCTGAAAGTATTTTCAGTATCAATATAAACAGCATAAGAATCTGGATCCTGATTCTGGCAGTTAACAGCCAGAAGATGAGCAATCTGTGTCTTTCCTGAACCGAATTCACCAAAGCATTCGGTTATTGCACCAGTCTCAAATCCGCCTCCCAAAAGAGCATTAAAGCTATCGCTTCCTGAATTTATTTTCTTAACAGTTTCTCTTTTCTTAAGGACATCAAGGCCAGATTCAAATCCCATGTTCATGGATTCCCTTGCAAAATTTATCATCTTTCTTGCAGCAGATTCTGAAACACCTACAAGATCTACAATCTCGCCCGGTGTTGCAACAGCTATGCTCATCACATTGTCATAGCCTGAAAGCCTAAGTTTTTCTGCAGTCGCAGCACCCACACCCGGAAGGTTTTCGATCTCTACCTTTTTCTCTTCCTTTTTTGCAGGCTCTTCAACTAAAGCATCATTTTCTTTTATCTCTTCCACATTTTCCATATCTTCTGAATTATTATCAATCATCATATCATCACTTTTCTTTGCTATTGCAACCATTACTATCACCTTCGCATTTTATCTGCATATATAAAACTTGTGAATAACTCAAACCGATGGCTATTCCCCTACCTGCTCGAAGAGTACCCTTGCAAGGCAAAGGACAGGGCACCCCACAGGGGTACTCTTTGAGCACATCATTGGTGCATTTTGCTTTCGGTTTGAGGGATTGAAAATTTCATGCGAAATTTTCAATAAAAAAATAAAAAAAGAATTTGGTTCTAGTTTTCAGCCATATTTATGTACTCATATGCTTTATTTAGAACCAAAGAAGCCTTTGGAATGTCATTTATCCTGAGACTGCTCGTCGGTTTCCAGTTTCCATCCTTATCCCTGTAATTTCTCTCGAAACTCACAGTCCTGTAAGAAACAGGCTGTCCGTCTTTATTAGTTGTCTCATTCTTCCAGACTGTCGCGCTTATTCCGCCAATCTGAAATTTCTTCTCAGGAAGATTTGATGAGGCACCCCCTGTACCTATGTTCTGGTTCTGATTTTGGTTTATTACTTCCATTTTGCTTACCTCCTTGCTTGTCGCATTTTGTTTCAAACCACATTTCCATGCAGCCGGATCAAAAAGAAGTAAGAAAAAATCGTTTAAAAACCTCACACGCACAAATGTCCAGTGTCCAGTGAGAAAAAATCATAAATTAATTATCTCATAATCTTTCTTGCCAAGACCGATCTGTTCTGCATACTCAACCTGATGATATTTATCAATTGAATTCATCTTATCAAGAACACCCTGAGAATTTTTCTCTGCAATATCAAGAGAAGCCATATCAATAGCGCAAGGATCATATCCCATAAGTATTCCTACATCTTCCATGAGAGGTTCCTGAGCTGAACCCATGCAATCGCATCCAGGAGTTATCTTTTCAAGTATATTTATGAAAATGCATCTGTTTTCAGGTATTTTCTCAAAGACTGCCTTTGAATAATCAGCAATCTTTTTCTGAAGTTCTTTATTTGTTGAAGTTTCCCAGGGTATCTGAACAGCGCCTGTTGGACACACTGCGATGCACATGGCGCATCCAGCACATTTCTCATCATCAATCACAAGAACATTGTCTTTTTTGTTGATAGCATCAAAATCACATCCGTCAACACAAGACATGCAGTCTATGCATTTTTCTGTATTTATCTTTGGAGCAACAGTTGCATGCATATGAAGCTTTCCCGCCCTGCTTCCAAAACCCATTCCAAGATTTTTGAATGCTGCCCCGTATCCTGAAGCTATGTGTCCTTTGAAATGTGAAATCACAATTAAGGAATCATAGTTCTCAATACCTTTGCCAAGCTTAGCAGAATCTACAAAACAATTTTCTAAAGGAACCTCAATGAAATCATCACCTTTCTCTCCGTCCATAATATCTATCGGGGCAAAGTCAAAACCATGTTCAAGAGCGGTTTTCTTATGATCTGTTGCATTTGTCCTTGATCCTTTGTAAAGAACATTTGTTTCAATTAACTTTGCACCTTTTCCAAGGGAATAAACCTTTTCATAAACGGCCTTTACTATCTTTGGATCCATATACGTGGTGCATCCATTTTCACCAAAATGAACTTTTATCCCGACATTTTCTCCAAGCCTTGAAAAATCAGCTTTTTCGATTATCTTTTGTATTGTTTTAGAAAAATATATTTGTGCCATATTAATGAAAAAATTAGAATTAGTATATAAAAATTATTATTGAAAATCATTTAAGATTTTCATCATCTTCAAAAAACTCTTCATCGATATTCCCTATATCTTCAAGCTCATCAAGACCGTCTAAAGAATTTTCTGAAGAAGGACTCTGCTCATCCTCTTTATTTTCTTCAGTCTCTGAACCATCTATTGCCAAAGAATTTTCCTGTGTTTTTGATTCTTCTGTTTTTTCAGAAGTTCCGGTTGTTTCATTCACAGCATCCACATCACTTGAAAAGTCCTTCTTTTCCTGTTCTTGCTCTTCAGTTTCAGAAACGCTATCAACATCATCCAATGAACTTACGTCTTCAAGATCAGAATCATCTTCCAAAGCAGAAGATGACATAGAATTATCATCAATATCATCCATCGACATCGCAGATTCCTGAGATTCTTCTTTTGCTTGTGCCTGTTCTGAATCAGTTTTATTATTTACTGCGCTTACAATGCCTACTGAAGCTTGGGAAGAAACATCCTTTTTTTCAGGCTCAACAGAAGGATTTTCTTTATTTACAGAATTCACGCTGTTTCCAAGATTACCACCAGCACCATCTTTCTTCAGCCTGTTGATCTCATCCTGTGGATCAGGATCGGTTATTATCATGTTTGAAACTATTTCAAGTCTGTTAAACATCTCATTATTGACGACACGACCGCGAATCTTTACAATATGTCCTAAGAGATCATGCTTCACATCTTCAAATTGCTCTGGGTTTGTCCTGTATTGAAGTATCTGAGAAGTATCTTTGTTTAGAAGATTCTCAAGCTGGTTCTTAAAACATACAACTCTTATGTTAGAGCTACCATCATCTATGAAAATATTAGATACAAAAGAGTAATCAGGGGTTACTTCTTCACCTTGTTGGTTGTAGAATTTTCCATCATCATTTGGCTTAATCCTTCTCTTTGTATCAGGATCAACCTCAAAAAACCTTATATCAAAAACCTGAACAATAGTTCCAAGAACCTCTACATTGCTGTCTTCTGACGTAAGATCGCTTATGTTTTTCCGATTAATTTCAGGCCTTTTAACCTCACCTACATTTGCGCCTTCAGGATTTATGCTTACCTTGCTTGAATCATTTAGATGTATTTCTTTTCGTCCGTTGTTATCTCTAGAATATGCATTTTCAATCTTCAGGACATCACCCTGATTCAGTTTTTCCATAAGCTCAACCTGATCATTCCAAAGAACAATCCTTATGACACCACTGTCATCTCCTAAAAGAAAAGAGCCTACTTTTCCAGGACCTCTTGCAGAATTAAACTCTCTTACTTCATATATCTGCTGGACTTTTCCCAATGTCTGGACATTTCGCATACCTGCAGGAATCTGGTTTATCTTCATAGGCTCGCCTTCTTTTGGAAGAAGGCTTACATTAAGCTCATTTGCAATTATGTGCGCAGCTCCCTCCTTGCTAACAAGACCAGAAAGCTGATTTAACTTATCATTGACTTTAGCAGTTATCTCCTCCTGAGACAACCCTGTTTTCTCCTGTATCATCTTAAGAATTTCATTATATGGAAGATTTATCATGAAAAACGTGAACTATTGAATATTTATATAATTTGTTATGATAAAGAATCATATTCCAAAATCTTATTCTAATGGAACAAAATTCGGATCAAGAGAAAACCTTACAAGATTTTCTGCAGATTCATAATCTTCAGGATTGCTAAGGCTGTTTATTACCCGCCCTTCTCCTCTTTCCGCCAGTACACCAAAGCAATATTTTCCACCATCATTAACATATCTTCCAAGTATTATATTGATAGAAGTCTCTTCAACATTATCATAGCTTCTGTACCTCATCATATTTTTGCCTACACCTGAAACATCGCAGGCCCCCATCTCATCTCCTTCATATTCGTAATAAAGTATCGTATAGCTTTCTGGTTCATCCAACAAATCCAGCTCTTCTCCATTTTCATAGGTCTGAGGGGGCATCCATGATAAAGTATCTCCTGTAAATGCAACCATAGAAACAGGCCCGTATTCCAGATCGTCTTTTATGATGTTTGAATTAAGCTCTTCAATCGTTATCATCTCATCAAGAGAATTAGAAAGCTTATTTCCGTTGCTGTCAACACCAACAATACCTATGAGATATTCTGTATCTTTTTGCAAAGGAAGCGAATAGAGATATTTTCCTGAATTTTCAAAAGAGTATGCAAGATCATCTTCAAAAGTCATCCCTTCAAATCTTGTATTTTCTGGATTAACCGGATACATGCAAATCATGTTTTCATAATCAAAATCACAGTCAAATGAATAAGGCATGGATAAAAGAGCATTTTCTTCTGCTGATGAAAATTGTATGGTGACTTTATTAACATAATCTGAATAATCCATCTCAGTTGTACTCATCTCATTAAGATATTTAAGATTACCATCATCCAGCGTATTTCTCATAAGTTCTTCGACCATATCAACATCCTGATAATATATATCATAATGATCAATATCTTCTGCAGGACTCTTGTCAAACATTATTATTGCAGAATCAGAATCCTTAGGCTTGTCGTAGAACCGTACTCCGGTTATCTTAGGCGGAGGATCATCCCTGAAATAAAGAGCAAACTTATATTTTACAGGTTCATAAGCTGCCATATATTCTTCTCTTCCAAAAAGATATTCTGTAGAGAATAGTTCCTGAGAACTTTCTACGCAGAACCTATGAAAAAGCCTTTGTGATGAGCATTGGAGATCAGTCCTATCAACAACAGGATTGTTTTCTGAATCAGCTGGAGCAAAGCACAGCGTCCCTGAATCAATCTTATAAAGCTTGTTCAAGAGAGGTCTTCGTCCAAACTGAGGGATCGATATTTCTCCATTAGAATTTCTGAGTATTATCTCATCTGCATCAGTTACATATTCATCTTCTGCTCCGAAAAATTCTGCAAACCCACCCCTATTCCTGAAATAACACAGGTTAAGATTTCCTGAAGGATTAACGATTTCTTTAGAAAATATATTTCCATCTCGTTCATATCTTAGGCGGATCATATCATTTCCAAACTTAGTGCCTTTCTCAAGAATAATCTCAGAATCTTCAGGAAGATTGTCTAAAGAAAGCCTGCAAAAACAAGATTCGCTCTGTTTGTCTGAATCAAGGCACAGCATGAAATCCTCGTAAAGCGTTTCAAGATATTCCTCATCACTATTACATGAACCATAGTTCCATCTGTAATTGTAATCTGTATGTGGTTCGTCATCTGGATGTGCAGAAGGTATTTCATAAGAGCCAAATTCTTCGATCATATCATCTATGCATATGTCAAGGTCTGGTTTTCCTGAACATTCCTCAACAAGGGCTTCTGCATCTTGTATTATTTGTTCATATTCGCTCAAGTCATAATCAAGATATACTGAAAATGAAGGATTTATCTTATAAAGGCCAAACTGGCTTACGATGTCAGAGTATGAAGGTGATTCTCCTAGAATCTTTTTCGCCCAGAAAGAATAGAAAAGCTCAGATTTCTCAAGTATGGATTTCATATCTTCATATATATCAACATTCATTATGCCTTCCTGATGGATAAGCTTTCTTGAATACTCATCAAGATGAGATTCCCCATTGTTTAAGATCCGTTCCATATTTATGCTCCTTCTTTTAGGAAGATCATAAAGAATCTTGTCAGAAGTATCTTTGTCAGAAAAAAAAGCCGTGGTTATAAGGTAAAGATTTCCGTGATACTCTGAATAAAGACTCATCACATATCTTGCAGCAACCTCTATATTCTTTTCAGGATCAAACCGGTCATCATATTCATCTGATTCAGGTTCTGGAGAACATCCCGGCTCAAAAGAACAGTCACCCTCTCTTTTTCCATTGGGAGAACAGCAAGAAACAATCTTTCCGAAAACATCACCAAATCTTTCTCTTTGGGAAATCTCCTCACTTAAGGGTATTATTCCTGCCCGTCCTATGTGTGAGATATAATCTTCATTGCCTTCTGAAGAAACAGATATAAATGTCTTTAGAAGATATATACATTCAGAACGCTCGTCAGGAGACGTGACAGCATCTGAACAAGAAGATGCTATAAGAGGACTGTATCTTTCTATCTCCTGCCTGGTTTCAACGCTCAGACCAAGGTCTTCCATTGTAGGTATCTCACTTACAGCATGCCCTGTAAGAAGGCTTCTTGAAAATCTATCAAGGTTCATATTTGAAAAAAGAGAAAATTCTCCTGCAACCATGAAAAAAAGGACAAGAGTAACTAAAAGATTAAAAGCAAAAACAATCTTTCCTGCTTTATTCCTTTTTTCCTCTTCTTTATTTATCCTTTTTAATCTCATCTCAAAACATCTCTACTTTTTTAGCAACCTGAATATTTTTTGTATGTTTTCTCTCGTATATCCCAGCTGCATCATATAACCGGATATCTGGTCTTTTGTATATCCTTGTCTGAAAAGCCCATCAACGTATCTGATCACAGGATCATCAAATATCTTCCTGCTTTGTTTTGAAAACATATAGCTTCCGCTTACAAAAAGCAGAGCAACTGAAAGTATGAACAAAAATATAAGCGCAAAATCAGAATAATCAGGACCATAATCAACCTCTTCATAATGATAGGAACGCTTATAAGCAATTTTTTCTGCATCCTCTTTATTTTCAGGATTATCCCTTTCTTCTGCTTCTTCAAGAAGGATCGCATCATTATCATTTTCTTCAGACACACATCTGCCTATGCAGCATTTTGTTCCAAAATCATCTGAGTATATATTTTCACCATCACATTCCTGATATATAGTGCAGGGTTTTCCTCCCAAAGAATTGCATGAAATAAGATCATCTTCTTCTAAAAGAGAAATGCAGTCTTCATCACACCCACAATCAATATCTTTTTCCTCGCAATCAGGATCACATATCCCATCATCCTCTAGATCGCAATAATTATCACTTTCACCAGAATCACAGTCATCGCATGATGCAAAACTTTCTGAAAGACTGCACCCAGAATCACTGCATGGCTCGCATATTCCGTCATTATCGCACAAATTTATCAACCTATAATCGCCAGAAAAACCATAACCTGTCCTGAAGTAATAGATATCTGAAGAACTCTCATCGACATGAAATACCACTCTTCCTGAATCATCAATCTTTTCCGAGGAAATTAGCTCTTTTGAATCATCATAAAGAAGAACAGGAATCCCTGTATTCAAAGAGTCTCCTTTGTAAAACTCCCGACTATAAAATTCATTCCAGCTAAAAGCATAATATTTCTCAACGTTCATATCAGAATCAAATTCAATGAATATATCAAGAGCAGAAGAAAAAGGAATAACCAACATCACAAGAGCAAGAGCTATTAAATAAAAACGGTTTTTATTTCTTTTAAATATTAAAAAAATTTTGTCTCTCATTTTGTCTTATTTTTTGTGTTTAGCCCTAACCTATTTCAAGGATATTTTCAATAGCAGATTCATAATATTCTCTCGAGCTAAGATCTTCTATGTCTGAATTATCTATAGCATTCTTAGAAAAAATTATCTCTGGAGTGAATCGCCTGAATTCAGCATCATAATAAAATTCCAGAGGATCAACTGCTTTTTTCACAGGACCCACAACCCAGTCATAGCACCTGCTTCCCATAATTTTCTCATTATCTGAACCATCCTTGTGAATTTCAAAATAAAATGCCCCTATATCTGTTCCTGGAAAAACACCAGCCTCAGCAATCCTTCTTCCAGAAAGAATTATTTCTCCTGGTTCGACAAATATATTTTCTGCAAAATAATATCTTGATACAAATCCATTATTATGATCTATCTCTATGATATTTGCCTGAGCATATTTTTCATCTATTTCAGCGCCCTCATATGTCAGTGATTCTTCTCCTGCACGAATGACCCTTCCTCCGGAAACTGCATATATATTATCCCCCACATCTGAACCAAGCATCAAACCTGGAAAAAATTCAAGATCATTTCCTGAATTCCCGCACCTTGTCATGCCAAAAAGATTTATTACATTAAGATGAGATTGTTTCATTGAATCCAGAGGATAATATGATACCCAGTTATTATTTTCATTCTCAAGAAGAACGCCTTTGTAAGGATCAAAGTCCGGATCAAACACTCTTCCTTTTATCTTAATGATAATTCCTCCTCTCTTCTGCCAGGCAGGTTCAAGAAGATCTCTTGAAAGAATTATATTATTTCCCACATCATTTGATGCCCCCTTTGTATAAGGATCATTTGCGATAACATAATTTTCTCCTGCATAAAGAATCACCAGATAATGTCCTCCTGTACAGTATGTCCTGTCAAGAACATCAATATCTTCTTCACACAAGCCAGCAAGCTCCTGATTTTGCAAAAGCAACACAGGACCCTGAGAAACTGCATATATCAAATCATCCCATGCCACATCATGGCTAACTTCTGCAACAAGATTTTTGCTTTCTGCAAATTTCTGCAATGTATCAGGATCATATCCATCTTTAGAGAAACAAGTGCCGTCCCCATTCTTGTTAAAAAAAAACCAGTTATCAGCAGGCACTCCGTAATATTCTAAAACCATGTTCATCGCTGTAGGTCCGCAGCCAGAAGAGCATAATGTTCCTACTTCATCTGTATCGCATGAAACCTCATATTCCTTTACATCAGAATCACCGCATTGATTAATAAAAGGCACAAGAGGCACACCGTTCATCAAGGCATCTTCAGGACATGGGCCTCTGCAACATGAACCACTGCATTCATATCCATCCTGATCACGCACTTCATCTGCAATTAAATTACAGTAATTGCAAAGATTGCTTGTTTTTCCGCTCATGCCCGCTCCTTTGTTCCTTCCAATATCATATTCCATATCAGAATCAGTTGTTCCTATGACCTTGAGCTTATCTCCTGTATCTATGACAGAATAATCAAACCTTGCAGGCATATCCCTGTTGTATGCAATCGAATATTTGTAAATGATTGAATTAATCTGCGCCCTGAAATTATCGTCAAAATTATCTAATGGGTCGCAGGTCTTTTCCTGATCTTTTAAGATGTTGTAATCAAGATATTTTCCGCAAGGGGAATCATCTGCAAAGCCGCTTTTTTCTGCAAGGGAAAGAAAAGATTGCGCTGCTGAATATTTCACAGACTGATCAAGATAAAAAAGATCCTGTTCAGCCCTGTTTGAAGTAAGGATAAGATTAATCTGCTTTTCTCCTATATAAAGCGCAGGATCTATTGTTGATTTTTCTCTTTCGCTCCATTGCTTGAACATTGAGTAAGACATAAGTCCTGCAATAAGCGAAAAAAGCATGAAAAGAGACAATGTCATGAGCATATTATCTCCTTTTTTATTTCCAAACATTCTCTTTTTTGTTTCAAACATCTTATACATTTTAATCATTTATCATGTTAATTTTTTATCATATTAAGATCGTATTATTCTGACGCCATGTCAACCCCATAAAGTTGTATGATAAATGTTTTTTCATGTGGTGATGGTATTATCTGGCTTGCAAGAATCCCTGATGAACGCCTCTTCGCTTTCCTAAGATCATTTTCATCAAAAGGAGATATATAGACAATATTGCTGTCATCATCAATCCTTATGTCTGCTGCAGTTCCTGAAAGTATGGCAAGAGAAATATCTCTTCCACGCACCGCAGTCACCTTGATATACCATGATTTCTGTCCATAAGACAATGATTCGTCAAAATAATCTACTGTCTTTCGTATAAATTCATCATAATATTCTGGCCTCTCATAAGATGGATTTTCGACCCCGCGTATATTCTTTCCTATAAGATAAAAATTTGACATAGCGATATAATCCGCATAGTTCATGTCATCTTTGAATCTGCTCCTGAGATAATTCAGCAAGAACAATTCCTTATCTATTCTATCAAGCTTTGAATCAACATTTATATCTGCCTGAACAGTCTTTATCTTCTGCACCACAAAAGCAGCCAGAAATATTACAAGCATTATTACAACAACCCCCACAAAAATCCAAATTTCTGCAAGTCCTGCTTTTTTTGACCTTGAATATCTCATTTTGCCTCAAAATAACCTTCTGTCGTATCTAAATTTACTGTTACTGATTTTACCTCGATAATAAATTTTCCTTCTGCAGGTGATGATGGATCATCATCAATCAAAAGTACCTTTATCACTGGCCTCTGATTTATTTCCTGAGAGCTCTTATTCCAGTTTGAAGTTGAAAGTTCTATCCTTTGATCAAGAGTTTCTGAAACAAGCGATATCCTGAATGCATAATTAACAGAATCCAGCCTGAAACATTCATCAAGGTTTTGTTGGTTAAATTTATCAAGATCTATTATTCCTGGATATGCCCTGTTAACCTCATCACGATATACGAAACACGAAGGAGAAGATATAAGCCTCTGCGAAAGTATGCTTTCCTCTACATCTTCATTCATCTTATATTTTTCACCAGTATCTACAGATACAAGAACTACAAACATGGCTGCTGTTATGCTTAAAGATAAAAAAAGAAATATTATGTGCATAGTGTCTTCTGCAATAGTTCCTTTTTTATTACTAAATACAGACTTCCTGAAAATTAGACTAATTCCGCTCACCTGATTCTCCCATCACTGCTTTGTATATTTTTTCTGCAACTTCACCGTACCTGAAATAAAGATTGTCAGAATATTGTGAATTTATATTTCCTAATTCAAGAACAATAACATTCGTCCCATAAGACATCGGATAAAGTTCGCTTTCTTCAGATATCCTTGATCGGTCCACAAATTTAAGCGCAGATTTGGTTACATAATCCAGTTCACCTGCACTTTCTGCAATGTTGCATGCAAGATTACGAGTTTCATCGCCTCCTGAATAAACATAAACCTCATTTGACATAAAATCGTTTTGTGAACCAAAACGAAGCACAATAGTAAGATCATAATTCTCTGCAAGATTCCTGTAGTCTGATTCAAAGATAGTTGAACCATCAATCATCCTTGCATTTATTTCATCTCTTGAAAAAAGACCAAACAAATATTCAGATATTTCTTCTGTATATGATTTTTCTGACACAGATATTGCATTTTCCTCAGGATCTGCTATGACTGCATCCTTGTTATCAGAAGACACAAGCAAAATATTTTCCAGGACAACATTATGTCTTGAGCATGAAGGTGTGTTCTTGAAATCTTCCTGGCCTTCGCTGTAATATATCTTTCCTGACTGTTTTGTTATGAATATCGTATCAAGTTCAGAAAAAAATGCATCTATATCTTCTCTGTCCTGGCCATAGGCATATCTAACTTCAGTATCCTCTTCTGGATCAACAATGACCCAGCCAGATCCAATATTGATAAAATAATTCCCTACATCTTCCTTATATGTCATTATAGCGTTTCCCGGAACAGAATAAAGAGCATCATTGATTAATGCAAGTTCTCTTGCAACATACATTTTCTGGAATATTTCGCCTGTTGCATATTCCTTTCCCACGCTTATGAAAAGAAAAGATATAAGGACACCAAGCAGGAAAGAAGCTATGGTAAGTATTACCATCCTGGGACCTGAAAGAGCGCTTGCTCTTTTTTGTTTAAGAAAATAAACACACATAGAGTATTTTTAGAGAAACGTGTTTATAAAATTAATGCCTTTGAAAAAAATAATCATCTAAAATATCCTGTAATTGTAGCAAAATACTAATCTTCTTCATCAGGGGATAAGACGATATTTTCATCTTCATCCCAGTACATATCCTGAAAATTCCTGCACGCGTCATAATCAGGACAGATAAACACTTCATTGCCATGCTTGTATATCGAAACTGAAAATGCACCACCTGAATTTCCATTGGTTATTCCTGAATCAATAACAACTCCTTTCTGCTGTTCATCGTCAATAGTAAATATATTGACTGGAGGATTAGTAATATTAATCTCATCTTGGAGCTGGCTGCATTCTCTTACTGAATATTTTGATCTGCAGTTCCTGTTCCCGCCTTCAATAAGCCTTGAAAGAGGAAACCCTCTTGTCTCTGTTACAAGAAAATTTTTAAGTTCGCATGATATCTTGTTGAACTTTTTTTCTCTTTCATCATAATCTCTCATGAGGCATGCGCATGTCTTTGTCATGTCTAAATTGCAGTTTTCCGGCCTTTCAAAAGTTATCAAATGGTTGCCTTCATTTCTGAAAAATCTAAGTTCAAGAATGTCTGTCCCTGAATTGAAAAAAACAAGCGCACTTTTGTCCACAAGAATAATTGAACCTGAATCCAATTGATCTTGGGATAAAGAATCAAGTTTTGAAAGAAGACTGTTATAGCTGCTTATGCTTTTTTGATCAGTTTGATAACCAACATATTTGAATACTCCAAAAACTATTGAAATAAATACAACTACTGAAAGTATAAAAACCACAAGATTTTCAAGAACCAAAATAGTTCCTTTTTTCGATTTATTGAAAGTGCTTAATCCATACTCCATTTGCCTGCACCAGGACAATCAGGATTGTCAACCTGTTGTTCTTTAGGAGGATTTGGGCCCTTGCAGGGATCTATAAGATCAACCACATTATCCCCATCCTTGTCTTTTGCATTGTTTATACTGTTTTGAAATTCATCTGTTCCGTCCCCCATTCCACGAATAAAAATTACAAGAAGAACAGTCATTACAATCAAAAGTAATGCTGCTGAAACGATTATCGGCATTGTCATCTCAAATCCTTTTTTTGATTTCATGAATATCACCATCTAAATTTTAATTCAATATGCTTGTAAAAAAACTTTTCTGATTTTCTGAACATAATCTGTTCTCAAGATATGGACCAAGTTCTGAAAATTCAATGCCCGGCCATAATTGCGGCACAGGAGAAACTGAATAACTGTCAGATTCTTTGCGTATAACATAAAGAGATTTCCCCTGAAGACTTCCTTCAAAATAATCCTCAAACCATGCAACATTATTTCCTCCCCCTGCCTTATTTGCCGGAGAAACTTTATTCTGCATTGCAAATGTTCTTTTCTCTATATGATGGCATCCTTCAACAGTAAATGCAAAACTAAATTCATCTTCCCAGGGAAGAGCAATCCTAAAACGATTCTCAAGAGCAAAATAATCTTTCATCTCATTGCCCTTTGCATATATCAGATTATTTCCTGAAGGAAGCATTGTGTTGAATCCGACATTATCACAGCCAGAACCATCATTATTGATATAGATGTGTTCGTTTCCTGTTTCGATTACCGGAAGAGAATCATGAACAAAAATACACCACTCACCATTTTCTAAAGAATTTACTTTATGATCTGCACCAAAATTATCAATAAATTCAAGGCTTGTTAAGCTTTGTACATTTTCAATAAACTGCTTTATTTCATCTTTCAGAGTATAACATGTTCCATCATCTAAATTCCAGACACATTCAAACCCAGCATCAGAGAATGTGCCATTAAGCCTTTGACAAGTATCTTCAGAAAGGGCATCTTCACAGGAATTCTGATCAAGCTCGATCATATAGCAGCCTTCTTCCTCATCCCATGCGCAGATCTCTTTGCTGGTTTCTATAAAACCACAATAGTTCTCATTTAGAACTGCCTTGCAGATATTGTCATATATTCCTGAAGACATTCTGATAAATGGAGATATATCCAATCCCTCCATATCAACAAGTCCTGAATCATCGCAAAGATCAAACTCTTCTCTCGATATAGTATCCCTGAATAGGTTCAGATCTGCATTATCGATGTCAAACGATGAAAGTCCTGCTTCATATATCACTGAAATATCTTGGGAAAAATCAAGATCATCGATTATTTTGTCTGTTACAAAAAAATTAATATCTCCCTGAGAATCATAGTATATTGGTATCCAGGGAATCATATATCGATTTCTCGATGCAAACATGCCAGATATTCTCATAAGAAAATAATCCTCTCCGTCAATCCTTATGTTATATGTCGGTTTTCCTGAAAAATAGGAGGCATAATGAATGTTAGAAACATCTACTCTTGAAGGGGTCAAGAAGAAATTTTTTGTGTCAGAATCAATGTCTGAAGCAAGATCATACATATATCTTCCATCATTTTTTGACCCTGGTCTGAAAAGATTAAATTTTCTTGAAAATGATTCGACCTGAGGATTCTGCGATCCAATGATTGTAATAATTGTTCTTCTACTGTTCTTTGTTATCTCATAAGAATATTCACTGTCAGAAAAATCAGGAATAAAAGCTATGCAATTTCTGTAATTATTTTCATTTTCAAAAACATCAAACAATATGCTCTTTGCCTCATCGAAATCCAATCCCGGATCGGAGTCATCCTGAAGAGCCTCTTCATATTCTCGATCCACAAGATGACGCTCTTTCATCGCATCCTGGAAATCTTTATCTGCTTTTTCATTAAAAGATACAATAAGCTCATTCAAAGCTCCTGATCCAAAAACCATAATTACAATAACAACTGTAAACACAAGTATAGCAGCAATTACAGGGGTGAGTACATAGGAAACACCTTTCTTATTATATATACTATTATCCATGATTTTCATCTCAATTACCAAATCCTGAAAAATGCTTTGACTTTATCAAAAAGGCTTGTTCCAAAAATAGACAATATTATTATTCCTATGGTTAAAGCAAAAAGTATCAATATTATCTTTCCGAGATTCTCCATGATAAAATTTCCTTTTTTGGATTTTATTGTTTTCATCTTTACCATTTCAACCTTTCATACGTATTACTTCACATTCGTTTTCAATATCTTCAAGCTTCCCAATCATTATAAGAGACGACTTTGGATCTTCAGGATCAAACTCAAAATCCTTCAAAGCATCTTCATTCATGCCGTATGGATTATACTGGTTATAAAGATTAGCGCTTGACTCGCTTAATGGTTCAGGTATCCTTATTGCAATCGCATATTGTGTTCCGCTATTAAAACCCTGATTTCCCACATTCTGGACAAGAAGGAGACCATCTTCATATCCATGTTCAGCTACATATTCAAAATATGTATACGACTTATCTTTTTTAACACAGCACACATCATCTTTATCGCAAGTAAATTCAAAAGAACTTGTGTATTTTCTAAGGCCGTCAGGGCAATTATCTCCCTTGGATATGCATTCCCCCCCATTCATCTCACAGTTGTTTCGTCTTACATAATCCAACCCTGAAGAGCAATCTGGATCTTCTGAATCGATATATCCGTCATCGTCATCATCTATACCATTATTGCAGTAAGACTCCCTTAATTCAGGCTCAACCATATAAAGATTCTCGTACAGAAAAAGCTGAAGTGAAGAATGATCAAATATAGTATCGCCAGATCTTTTATAACCTGGCTGGCCGTAATTGCTCTCCTCGATTGATTTAGCTATGCCCGCATCATCTATGGTGAATATATAGCAGACATGGCATTCATCTCCCCAATAATCTTTAAGCGTATCTTCATACAATCCCTCGCCAAACATATACCAGCACTTGACAGCATAATCACCTATGTTTCCCATTATGCCTTCTATACTCATTTCATGAAGATCATCAGGTATTTCTCGTTCATAGCTGAAGCACTGAAGAGGGACTATCTTTTGTTCTCCTATAAGTCCGCCCGGCTTGCCGGGATCAATAGTATATTCATCTCTTGCAAAGACACTTACCCTGCATATTTCCTCCTGGCCTTTTTCCTGGACATTATCAGTAGTAAATATGGCAAACCCTGACAAGACAAACATACTGCCAAGTATGAGAATTATAGTTACAAGTTTCTTAAGCGTCATATCTCCTTTCTTATTAGGGAAGCATAGCATTTTTTATCTTGATATAAAGAACTGCAAAGGCAACACCGACTGTTATAAGTGTTAATATCAGTATAGCTATAAACTTAATATCTGCCTTCTTGTTCATGAGAAATTATATAAGAAGTTGGGTATATAAAGTTTTTGAAAGAAAAAGATAAGAAAAACAAGATTTAGCCGTCGCTTTCTTGGTTATCATCTTTATTCAGATTTATGCAGCAAACAGGTGTTGCATCACTGCATTCTGCGTTTATCTTGACAGAGGGCCAATCACAGGTTGCTTCACTCTGGCATGTTCCGCCTCTTGCTTCACAGCTATCCTGCTCATTACTGAAGTTGAGCATCTTCTGTCCAAATATCGCAATAAGTATGATCATGACAAGAAGAGCAACAGCTGCAACAACAATTATATTTATGCTCATGCCCTGTGCTTTCTTATCTTTCATATTCATCAACCTAGACAATGATGCAGCACTGCTCGTCATCATTAGGTTCGCCATTCATCCTGTAACAGACCAGATCATTTCGTCTCCTTCCTGTTGAAGATGGGCCATTTTCACTCTTTGCAATTGCATCGCACGAACCTCTTCCCAGATCAAAGCACTGCCCTCCTGCAGATTCACAGGATTTTGCTTGAATATTAAATATGTTAAGCCTCCCCATAAAAATCAATGAGACTGTAACAAGAACAAGCAATGCAAGCGCTGCAATAATGATAAAATTCATGCTTAAATCAGCTTTCTTATTATTCATGAAAGACACCTCTTGATGATGATTATCAAGTAGATAATTATCTTACTCCTATATAAAATTTTTCATATGGCAAGCGTAGTAAAAACAGTTTTTGATAAATGTTCTGACGTTGTGTGCTATCAGTTGCATATCCAGGTCTCTATCACAAGAGTATTAGGATACAAAGGAAGAGGATGCCTATCCACCTTTCTTTCCTGCATAGGACACAAATCATCTACTGACTGCTGATCTGATGATGCAAACATCAAATCAGGTATCATATCTCCGTTTACAGACATGTTTATGAAATATTTTCTGTTCCAGACGCGAAGAGTATCTTCAAGTATCAGGTTTATGGTTTGGGAAGCGTACAAGCAGGAACTTTCGCCATTTTCACAATTTATCCTTGGATCATCAGGGTTTTTTGCGCAATCGACCAATAGATCTCCTATGTCAAGGTCATTGCAGTCTCTGGTCCTTGTGTTTATTATTGCATTTATAGTATTACTTGCAAGCTCTGATTTCTGATAGCTCTGCCTTATTTCAGTTGGCCTGTTGTCAAGTTCTGATTTTATTACAAGAACCAATGCGACAGATATAAGCATGACTATAAAAAGAAGTCCAAATACTTCTGCCTGAGCCTTTCTGCTTTTCTCTTCTTTTTTAAGCTGTTTGGTATTTTTTTTCGCCATGTTGAATATCTGAATATCTCACACTATACTTTTTCCAGGTTCATAATATAGGACTTCCATGTATCCAAAATAATAAGCCTTTTCTCTTGAATCATATACAGATAATGGGAGCTGGATTGCGATTTGCGAAGTCTCTTCAAGCTCATTTTCATATAAAATCCAGGATCTTTGGTTTGGATATACTTCAGTAATAGTAATCATGCTATACCTGAAATAAGGATAATAATATTCCTGATTTTGTCTTAATATATCTTCAGCAGCTTCAACTTTCAGGAAATCAACGCAATTTTCTTTTTTTACATTATTGAAGCTGCATGCAACCTCAGGCAGGGTTGAAAAAATCTGGGCAAGCTGGACAGTCTCCCTGCTTGTCTGTTCTGACTGTATGTTCTGTACATTGCCTTTTTGCCATCTCACATAAAAAACAAGACCAAATATAAGAAGGATAAGAAATATAAAAAGCACCATTATGGTCTCGCCCATCTTGATGTCCTGTGCTTTTTTACTGATGTTGAATATTTTATAATGATCTTTTTTCATCCATATCATCTTCTCAATAGATTACATCACAGCTTTTTATCTGTGCTTCCTGGTTCTGATCTTTTAAGCTTTCTGCATAGCTTATCATGTTTGCATATTCATCCATATAATCTCCTGAATTCATGATTTCATAAGAAGATTCATTTATATCCCTGAATATGTTTCGTGCAGCACTATATACGCTTGAACACGCAGGATCATGCTCTATTGTACGATAATATACCTGCATATCTATTATTTTTTCCCAAAATACATTGTTTATGTAATTAAGCCTCCTGAAAGCCTTTCTCATATTGCAGTCATAATACTCTTTTGTATCTGAAAATACTGCCCCGAAAAGCGATGCAGAACCCAGGTAATATGATTCAGCAAAAGCATTTGATCCAGAATCTATTATTTCCGCTTCATAAAATCTCAACTCTCCGTTTTCATAAGGCGCATCAGAAAAAAAGGGAATGATCGAAATCGCTGATACCTTATTTCCCTTATCAAGAAACTCCTCTCTCAAAAAAGCAAGATCATTTGCTTGAACACCCATGCTAAGATAAATGACCCGTGTATTCATGTCATTCAAATTATAGATATCTCCAATATCAGTATAATAATCAGCAGTAAAATGATTTGGAATAGTATCATTGATATATTCCTTCAAAACCACTGACCCAGCATTACCTTCATCATACAAGAAAATATAACGTGATTGTGTTGACGAGATAAATAGAAAATTCATGATGCTGTACGGAAGATTCCAGTTATATGACCAGGTGACAAGATTCTGACCTTTAAGTTCCATAGGAGCAAAAGTAACATCTGACGATATCTGTGTTGTAAGTCCTGACACCTCATAGACAGAATATCCTGAATCTTCACATATAAAATTAATTTCTATGTCAGAAGTCCTTATGAGTGAAGAAGTGCCTGAACCCAGCCTTGCTCCTTCAAATATAGATGCAAGGTTTTCTTTCACTCTTGCATTTATCGCAACAGTTGCAGAAGATTTTTGCCTTACTGCCATCATTGTAAAAAAACCAAGTATCACAGCACCGGCTACAAGAATGAATATCCAATTAAACTGCACAGTTATCTGAGCTTTTTTTCTTGATTCAAAGATCATGGTAAAATCACACGATTAATCAGGAAAAGCTTATGATTGCCTTGTTGCCTCTTCCTTCAGCCCAAAATACAACCCTCGAGCGCTTCTCATCAATACACACATATCCACCCTCAATCTCAATCTTATCTACATGAAAAGATGCACCTGCATATCTGTCAACAAGAAATACATTTCTTCCTTCAGGACCCATCCACCCCTGTGAATCTTTCCAGTAATTATAGATCACAGGATATTTGCTTTTAAAAGAAGTATCAGATATCTCATCAGGATGTTTTCCAAGATCTATTATGCATAACTTGTCAAAATTTCCCGGCATCAAAAGGTTTATCTCTTTTCTTGATCTGTATTCCTGGGTTATAGCATCAATCTCATTTTGAAGAGTATTTTTAAATTTCACATAATTGATATCGTTTCCCTGTTTCATGACTCCGCCGATTATTTTTGAACCAAAAAAAACGACAAAACCGATCATAAATAAAGTCATCACCATCATAAGAACATGAGACTGCGGCTGTCCTTTCCTGTTTTTAAATAAAAGCATCATTTACGTCCACCTTTTGAAGACTGGCTTGATTGTTTCTTTCTGTTTTGGGTCTTATTTGAAATCTGTTTTTTTGATGAATCAGCTTTTGAAGCAGATGGTCTGGTTCCCATATCTCCTATATCATCAAAAAGACCATTTATATCTTTTTCTGAAACATGTTTTATTTTGTCTGTCTGTTGTTCTTTTTGAGCGATGTCTTTTTTTAGCATCTTAGTGAAATCTTCTGAAGAAATTTCAGCAGGATTATCTGTTTCTTTAGATTGAAGTTTCTTTTCTTCTTCCATCTCTTTTTTTATATCTTCATCAAATCCGCTCATGTCAAAAACATCTTTTCTATCCTTATTCTGAGAATTCTTGCTATTATCAGTAAAACCATTATTCTGGGATGCTTGTTTCAAAAAAGTGTCCTGTGTATTTTCAGAATCTTTTTTCTGCATATTTTTTTGCATGTTTTCAGCAGGAATTTGTATTGATTGGATGTTCTTTTTTAGTGTTTCAGAAGCTGATCCTGGCTTTTTATCTTTAACTTCTGTTGATTTATCTGAAACCTTGCTCTTATTGTTGTCAAAAGATGACATTGCATTTTTTGAAGCATTTCCTGAAAATGGTTTCTGTCCTTGAGTTTTTGCAGAACTATTTTTGTCAGAACCAGATAATTTCAAATCATCTTTGGAAATATCCTTTGAATTGTCATTTGATGTATCTAATATATTTGACCCATAATCATTTGAAAACGATGAGAAAATATCATCTCTTTTTTTCTTTGACTGCTTTGTCCTGAAATTTTTCAGAAGATTTTGACCAGGCGTCTTGTTGCTCAATCCCAGATCATCTTTCTTACCAAGACCCAGCGCGTTTCCGATTCCATGACCAATGTTCTGCATGGCATCAGAAAATCCTCCCCAAGCTCCCTGAGGCTGGCTTGCAACCTCAGATTTTGCGTCCATTGACTGAGATGCGTCAGACATTCTGTTTCCATCCAGATCAAGACCTGTTCTGCCAGGATCTTTTGGAAGCCAGGAACCCGGGGTATAATGAGGTATCTCAATATTTGCTTTCCTGAAGAAATCTCTTACCCCCTTATCATCAAGGAACTGGTCAAATTCAGTCATCCACTTATCTACATAAGGCATTATCTCATAACGCTTCCAGTAAACTACATATCCTCCGCCGCCAAGAAGGAGAAGTATTATCAAAATTATTATTATCCATGTCCATGGAGAACCAGGCTTGTCATCAGGATCAAGATTGTTTCTCTCTTCCCAACGATCAGTCATTCCATCATTGTCACGGTCACTGTCCCTTCCTGAAGAACCAGACTCATCTTCAGGATCATCTTCTTCAGGTTCAGGATTCGTATAGCCAGAACCATCTGATCTTTTGCACCTATCCCGCATGCAATTATTTGTCTTGCAATCAGAATCTTCTTCGCAGTCTGAATCAACCTCACAGGCAGGACATGAACCGCCACAATCTATGTCGCTTTCATCATTATTCTTAATTTCATCTGTGCAGGTTTCAGGAAGAGCTATGCATGTATTAGTCGAATCATCACAAAGCCCAGAACTACAGTCAGCATCCCTTGTGCAATCCATGTCAAGTTCACACTGTTCACAGCTTCCGCCGCAGTCAACATCGGTTTCATCATTATTCTTAACTCCATCAGAACAAGTATCAGGCATCTCAATGCATGTCAATCCTAAAGGATCACATGAAGCTGAAATGCAGTCTCCAGAATCAAGGCAGTCCTCTCCTATGTCACACCCAGGACACGTTGGTCCGCCGCAGTCAGTATCTGATTCAAAACCATTGCTAATACCATCATCACATGTAGGAAGAGGAGCGCGGCATTTATTTTCATCAGGATCGCAATTTCCTGATATACAGTCTGAATCATCCTCGCATCTGTCTCCGCTTGAACATTTTCCGCAATTTCCACCGCAATCAACATCAGTCTCATCGCCATTTTGTATGCCATCATTGCACGGATCAGAGAGGCATTTTAACAAGGTATCATGACAGAGATTATTTACACAGTCAGAATCAACAGAACAATTTAATCCTGTGCTGCATGGAGAACATGAGCCGCCGCAGTCAACATCGGTTTCATCATTATTCTTAACTCCATCTGAGCAGGATTCATCCAATTCGACCCTGCAAGTTCCATCTACGCAATCATAATTATGACAATCTGTATTTACAAGACAAGATAGCCCGGGATCACATCTCTGAAAATCAGGAGATGATTTGCATGAGCCGCCGCAGTCAACATCGGTCTCATCGCCATTTTGTATGCCATCATCGCATGAGGGGGTTGCACACATATCAGTAGAATTGCAAAAACCATTTGCACAATCAGAATCTGATGTGCAGTTCAAACCATCTTGGCATTTAAGACAGCTTCCGCCGCAGTCAACATCGCTTTCATCCTGATTCTTAACGCCATCAGAACACGTTTGAGGAATTACCTGACAGGTATCTGAAGATCCGCATATCATTCCATTCTGGCAATCTTCATCTTCATTGCAGTTCTTGCCTGAACCGCATCCTGAACAAGAACCTCCACAATCAACATCGGTCTCAAGACCGTTTCTTTTTCCATCAGAGCATGTAGGTTTTGCGCAAAAACCTGCATCAGAATCACAATATAATCCTGTTTTGCAATCATTTCCAGTGCTGCAATTCTGGCCTTCATCGCATCTTCCACACTCACCACCGCAGTCTATATCTGTTTCTCCATAATCTGGATTGTAATCTCCGTTCTGGCAGTAAGGAGGAATTGTCAAAACTCCGCATATTCCTGTGTCAAGACAGGTTCCGCTCATACAGTCAGAATCAAGATTGCAGTCATCTCCATTTTCACAATTCTTGCATGGTCCTCCGCAGTCAATATCGCTTTCTCCTGAATTCAATTCTCCATTTGAGCATGATTCTTCAATACAATTTCCTGTGACTGGATCACAGATCTCTGACCAGCAATCAGAATCAACAGAACAATTAAGACCATCTGGACAAGCTCCGCATTCTTCACCGCCGCAATCAACATCGGTCTCAAGACCATCAATAACTTCATTAGAACATGTATCAGGAACCTCTTCAGCACAGGAAATTCCATCAACACAATTATAATTTTCGCAGTCAGTATTCACTTTGCATGATTCACCTGATGCACACCTCTGGAAATGAGGATAAGATTTGCATGTGTTTCCACCGCAGTCAACATCGGTCTCAAGACCATTTTGCACCTCATCAGAGCATGTTGGTGATGTGCAAAATCCTAAAGCATTGCAAAAATTGCTTCTGCAGTCTGAATCTGAATCACATTCCATCTGATTTTCACATGCTAAACAACTTCCACCGCAGTCAACATCGGTTTCATCATTATTCTTAACTCCATCAGAACAAGTTGCTGGAATAACCTGACATGTTCCTGAAGAATCGCAGTGAAGTCCTGATGAGCAATCTGAATCAAAATTACATCTCTTGTTTAGACCGCATTGATCGCAATTTCCTCCGCAGTCAATATCTGTTTCAAGACCATTTTCTCTATTATCATTGCAAGAAGGTCTTGAACATACCTCATTTGTACAAAATAATCCTGTATAACAATCTGAATCAGAAGTGCAGTTCTTTCCTTCAGGGCATCCCGGACAATCTCCACCGCAATCAATATCAGCCTCCCCTGATTCAAAGATGCCGTTTTCACATTGTGCCAAAACAGGCTCATCATGGCACCTGCCATTATAACACTCTCCGGAAATGCAGTCACTGTCTATTTCGCAATAATTTCCATCTTCACATGGTCCACATATTCCGCCGCAATCAACATCAGTCTCGCCATCATCAATCACATCATTAGTACAAGGATCTTCAACACATAATCCTGAATCACATATGTTTGACTGGCAGTCTGAATCTGAATTGCATGATTTGCCATTAGCACACGCTCCACAGGTTGTTCCACCGCAATCAACATCACTTTCAGTGCCATCTTTCTCATCATTGCTGCATGTTGCCGGAGTTTCCTGACAAAGTCCATCACTGCAAAGATAGCTTTGACAGTCAGTATTTACCTTGCAGTTATCTCCGCCTTCACATCTCAAATAATGAGGATAAGATTTGCAGTTTTCACCCCCGCAATCCTCATCTGTTTCTTTGTTATTTACAAAACCATCGTAGCATGTAGCTTCAGCGCAATAACCAAATTCATCTCCATCATTGTCAGGATGACAAAACAGGCCGCTAAGGCAATCTGAATCTTCTCTGCATTGTTCCCCTTCTGTACATTTCCAGCAGTTTCCGCCGCAGTCAATATCGCTTTCCTCTCCGTTAAGTATATTGTCATCACATTCAGGATCCTTTTCTCCACACACATTATTTTCTGATCTGCATATGTATATAGGACCCTGACAGTCTGAATCATATTCACAATTTTTTCCAGGACTACATGGACCGCATGAGCCTCCGCAGTCAACATCAGTCTCATCTCCATTCTGCCTGTTGTCATCACATCTAGGAACAGCGCAGACATCATTTGAATTGCAGTAAAGCTCGCTTGTGCAGTCGGAATCCTCTTCACACCCTGCACCCTCAGTACATCTTGCGCAGCTTCCACCGCAGTCTGTACCAGTCTCATCTCCGTCAATCACACCATTATGGCAAAATACACCCGGATCTTCACACTTTCCAAAGATGCAAGGCATTGAGTCACAGTCAGAGTAAGAATTACACATCTGTCCATGACCGCATTTCAAATTACAATCTCCACCGCAGTCAACATCAGATTCAGAAGATAAAGAAGAAATCTCTCCATCAGAACACAATGCTTCAAAACTTTGGCATATTCCTTCTCCGCAAAAAAGACCATACTGGCAGTCATCTTCTGATATGCATCCTTCTCCCAAAGGACATCCCGGACAATCTCCGCCGCAGTCGATATTTCCATCAAGAGAACCAGTTTCGCCATCCCTTGCTCTTATTACTCCATCTATGCAATGGCCAGGAGGATCAGAACATACACCGCCATCGCAATATCCGCTCTGGCAGTCTGTATGTTCATTGCATGATCTGCCTTCAGCACAAAGTATGCCCTCTTCTCTGCAGGTTCCGCCGCAGTCAAGGTCAGTTTCCCCATAATTTTGAATCTCATCATTGCAATGATCAAGAACAGAACTATCTACTGTCACCCCATCACTTGACATGACTGTGCTTTCTTTTCCCGCAAAATCTATTGCAAGAACCCTTACATCATATGTAATTCCATTATTTAGTGAAAGTCCTTCTATATCTAATTCACATTCAGCAGAACCATCATTATCATCAGATTCACAATAAGGACTCTCTGAAACCACGATCGTTCTCGCATTTCCCATGGCTGCATCCTGCACATGGTACTTGAAACCATAAATACCTGATGTTGCATCCTGCCCTGAAAATTTTACATGAAGCTTGTCAGGAAAAGGGCTTGTCTCAGGATAATCCGGATCTATAGTTGTATCATCAACTTCTATCATAGAAGGACTGTCTGTATCTATTATAGGATCTATCACCAAAGGAAATGAATCGCTTACAATGCCTTCTGCCTCGCTCCTGCACACAATTTTCACAGGAGTTTCAGCTATTCTGGAAAAGGCTATCTGAAATCTGTTTTCCCCACTCGCATCATTCAAAGTATATGACATGTCATCAAAATCAGTAGTGCTGCCTTCTCCGCCTGATGCTCTGCATTCTGCTTCTCTGTTTGTCTCAACTATGATATCAAAATTCATATCCTGAACAAAATGAGATACTGGTTCTATCGGAGTTATGGAAGTTGTCCCAAGATCTACCATGAAATAGAAATTGTCTGTTGTACCGCCAACATGTCCTGCATCATCAATCGCTGTAACACGAAACCAGTAGCGGTGAAATTCAATTAAAGGATCATCAGATCTGAAATAAAATGTCTGATTATCATCTTCTTTTGATTCAAGATGCAAAGGAACATCCTGATCATCTTCATTTCTCAAAAAATAGGTGCTTAATCGCACAGGTTCATTGAATACGACCTGTATTATGGGATGAAAATCATCCATGCATCTGTAATTTTCTTCTTCGACGCACAAAAGATAATCTGCAGAAACAGAACTTAAACTGCTTAAAAGAAATAAAACTACAAAAATCAACAATACCTCTTTTTTCATATTCATCTTTGATCTTGTTATAATGAATGCCTAAAAAAGCAAAATTAAAATTAAGACAATTATCTGTTTAGGAAGTACTGGCTTCTCAAAAGATAAATCTCTGGCACAGGAGGTTCAAAGTCGATATAATCAATAGCAAACTCTATATCTTCTGAAGCACCACCTATTCCTGATGCATCGCAGTCCACTCTGAATGTATAATTTTGCTGCATATCAAGACCTGATGCAATATCTTCAGGAATATCTCCTGAATCAGAATCAAGACCTGAAAGAAGAGCAGAATGTCTGAAATAACCACCCATATCCTCTGATTCAAGTTCTGAATGTTCTGCAAATACGTTATTTATGAAATCAAAGATAAACGCAAAAATACCATCAGATTCCTTGATATATGTTGCTGTGCATTCTGCTTTTCTGTATGTGTTTACACTAAGCTCTGGATTAAGAGTCCTGATAGTTCCTGTTGGTTCAGGATCAAATATTATAACATCATGATCAAGATCAATCTCGATATCGAATCTTCCTGACCTTGATTCCTGCATTGCTTTATCCTTGCATCTTATATAAACAGGAGTTGAAGCTCCTTCTTCCATGTGTATAGCTATCCTTGGATGAAGAAGATACATATCATGATCATCTGAAAAATATCTCATCTCATCATACGATGCATCATTATAATCCCACTTGCATTTTACAAATTCATCTGCATTGACAGTGATCATGGCAACAGGATGTTTTACGATAAGATAGCTTCCATCTTCCTCAAGATGACCTTCCACATCTATTGATCTTATCTCAGGATCACGTGAATCAACCTTGATCTCTTCTGTAATTTTTGCTACATTTCTTGCCTTATCCCTGCAAATAACTCTTATTATAGCTGTTCCAGATGCATCTGTATATATGCTGTTTTCAATATCAAGCTTGTGCTCTTTCCTGAAGTAAGGATTGTCCCCATTATTGAACAATTCAGAGACAAGATTGCCATCAGAATCAAAGTATTCGGCAGAACAATGAGCATCCTCATCTGTATCTATCCTTATAGGCTCGGTTGTATCTTCAACATCAAGAGGATGAAGAGTTATCTCAGGAGCAGCATCATCACGCACTATCTTTACATATCTTGGACTTGCTGAATCCACATAAAGATAATAATGGTTTTCTCCATAGTCAAGACCTGTTATTGTTCTTGTTCCTGAACCGCTTCCTATGTTAAGAGAAATTTCCTCTTGTACATCATATAACCTTACCCGCTGTGATTCTGAAGACGAAAATCTAAGTTCAACAAAAGAATCTTTTGTATAATATTCATCTGAACCCGATGGAACCTCTATTGCTCCATCAATCGTTGTTATCTCAGCATCAGGATTTCCAAAAGAAACCTCAAAAGGCAAGTTATACGTTGATGAAGGATTTCCTGAATTATCAATTGCAATCACATTAAGAACATAGCTGCCTGAACTAAGACTTCCTAAGATAATCTTGTTCTGATCTAAGATGACGCCTTCAGAATCTACCATCACATCAGGATCTTCTTCTGATGAACTTACAGAATAGCTATATCCTTTAAGACCGCTTCCTTCTTCTTCAACACTAACATCGAATATCAACAGGTTATTTGGATTTCTTGAAATCGAATTGATAACAGGAGCAGTATTATCATAATAGAATTCTTGTGGATCTGCTGGCCGGGTGACGATTTTTGTTGTATCATCTTCATCAAAACATCTCACCCAATAACCAAAGAGCCCTTCATCTCTATCTGATATTTCAATCCTGTGCGTAAGTCCTGTGGACAAGTCTTCATCATAATCTTCATAACTGTTTCCACGAACTCCTTTTCTGAAAAGAGCATATTCGCATCCATAATAATTATTAGTCTTTGCTTCCAGAGTAAAAGAATCTCCATTCACATATCCGCTTGGACTTATATTTAGTATGTCAAGCCTGCTTTTTCCATTCACCCTGAATACAAGATTATCTGCATAAGCTTTGTTTCCTGCCCTGTCCTGACAAGCTATGTCAATATAATAGTCTCCTGCAGGAGCAGGAATTCCCCTGAAATCAAAAGATCTTTCCTGATTCCTCTGGAAATCACTGTTTCCAAAGAAATCATCCTCAAAAGGACAAACTGAATTAGGGCTTCTGCATTCAAATCTACATACAATATCATCTGGATCAAGGCTTGCATCAGATACAGTTATTCTTGGATTTATCTCTGTCTCATCCCCTGAGAACACATCAAGGAAATATTCCTGTATGCCTGGCTGGGTTTCCACATTAAGTTCTCCGGAACTGCTTTTAAGAAGAAGCTTGGGAATCTTTGTATCTATTATGAAATCAAACGCTTCCATATATTCCTGGCCTGTTGCAACACCGACACATTTTACACTAAATCCATAATCACCATCTATAAAGTATTCTTCAAGAAGATATTCATGGATTCGTCCATTCTCGCTTGCAATCATAGGCTCAAAATCACTGTCAACTGAATTGTTTCCATCATCATCCATGTCAAGACGAAAATAACATTCAGAATTATCTGTTGTCCTGAAAGTATGCAGCGAATTCCTGTTTTGGTTTGTATATCTTGAAGAGATCTGTTCAATATTCACAGGTTCATCAGGATTTGGAACAATATTAAAATCAAAGCGCTCTCTTGCATTAAAACCAAATTTGTCTTTTGCTGAAACAACAAGGGAATAATTTCCGACCCTGTAATCATAAAGACCTGAATCATCCATGTTTGGAACAATCTCATCTGAAAAATCAAGATCAGTTAAAGGATCTTCCGGATTGGCAAAAGAGTATATTATGTGAGGGTCCATTGAGATGCATGGTCCTGAATTGCACTCTATCCTTATATCAACAGATTGAAGTTCATGAGACCAGTTCACATCAGAAATACGTACTGACACTGAAAAAGGATCCTTATAATATATCTCTGAACCGGTTATGCTGCCAGTATCTTCTATAAGAGGAGGAGCATCATCATAATGTATGTTTATTATGGTTTCATTGATGTTTCCCACACCATCCTCTGCATATATTCTAAGGGCATATCTTGTATCGTCCATCCCCAATGTTTCAAGGTTCCAGTTTCTGGAAAAAGGATAGATGCCTCCGCTCAGACTTTCAATAGGGAAATTAGTCCTCATCCTGTTTTGTTTATTCCATATTTCTGCATATAATGAAACAAGACTATTGCTTTCAACAACATTTCCTGAAAGCTGAATAATATTAGATGTAGTAATAAAATCATATTCATTTTCATTTTCAGTTGAAATAAGAGAAGATTCTTCAGGAAGATCCATATTGATTACAGGAGCAGAAAGATCAGCCACTATATCTATGCATTTTACTTCTTCAAAATTTCCACCATTATCAATTCCATGGAAACAGACTTTTCTAACAGTATCTATCAAAAGCCCTTCAGCAGGAAGATCATAAGCATTAAGATTAGGATCGCAGGAATCATCGCCTATGTTTGTTACGCAGTATCTGACATCATCATCTTCACATCCAAATACATAAGAAGGATTTCCCTCTATAGGAGAATCGTCACAACCAAAAGTAACTAAAGCCCCGCTGTTTATATTCATATGGCCGCTTTCTTCAAAAATTAGTTCTTCCTGACCCTCGACATTTACAATAGCTCTTGAAACAGGCGGTAAGAAATCTGTAGAAAATCTTGCTTCCTTTACCATCTCTTCGCCTGTAAGCTCATCTACACATCTTGCATAGAATTCTCCATCAAGATAAAGCTTGTTTCTTTGAAGCTCTGGCCAACCCGAAGGAAAATCAAGATAAAAGTGTTTATTAGCCTCAAAATGATCTTCTGAGTAATTCGGATCAAGCAGGAACTGGACATATCGTTCATTTGCCGGATCGCGCGCATCATAGAAACTGCATTCTGCATTTTCTTCTGTTGTAATGAAAAACTGCGGAGTAAGCGTACCTACAGTTCCTGGAGGAAGAGAAGGCATAGTGAAATTTATGCTCATGTATGCATCAACAACAATATTGTGATCCCTATTTGAAGTATCATAATAATCATTGAAATTTCTAAATTGATCATAACAAAACATCTTCAAGTGATAAGGTCCATCAGGCAGTTTTGTAAATTGCAGCTGAAATTCTCTTTTTTCAGATTCATATTGATTTTCAGGCGCATATAGATAATCATCTCCCAGATTAGGAGGATCTGTTTCAGGTGTTCCGGGAGGCATATATCTTCCTTCATGTCTTAAGTAGAATTCACATGTGGAAGTCTCATTCATTATGATGTCCAGAGTAAGATCAGAAAGAATCTCATCTTCTGTGCTACTTGCATTTTCATGAACTTCATAACTCAAAAATTCAATTCCTGGCGGAGTATCATCAAGATAAATTTCCATTGATTCAAGCTTTGCAAAATTCAGATGTTCATCAGCTGCGATATATCTTAGATAATAAAAACCCTCATGACGATATACTCTATTATTTCCATTATATCTTGCACCCGGCGTAAAAGTAACTTTCCTTAAATTTTCTCCTCCGATGATTATATCTGTTGAAAAAGAAGGTGAACAAGTATTTGTCCTATCTATGCAATACATAAATCCAGCCATATCTCCAAAATTATTTGCCAATGGCTCTGATGCATAAAATTCAAAATCAACAGATCTCCTGTTGCCATCTTCTCCATAAATATAAAAACCGGTTTCAATCCCTACGCCCCTTAATGTTACTGGAACAGTATCGTTTTGACAATTGATTCCATTTGCTCCGGCTTCAGAACAATCAGGTTCATCATTATCATTACCATCTTTGATGCAATATCCGCCATTCCTGTGAGTTTCATCTGAAATCCACTTGCAAAAATTCTTTGAGCAAGGATCCGCACTGTAGGTTGCAACATCACCCAAAGCAGTATAGCTTCCTGACTTTATATCTGCAATTGAGGAAGACAATGAAAATTCCTGACCTCCTGTGCAAGAGTATTCTGTTGTATAATCTGAACACGCATCATTTTCCTTGCAGGAAATGCAGCTGTCTCCATCAGAATAGCAGTAACCTATGAATTCGCAAAGTTCTGGAGTACAGCCCATATTTGAATTAAAAGGCGAGTTTTCCTTTGAACAAAGATTGCAGTTGCTGTCATCTTCAGGATCTGCCCTTTCATATTCTACACAGAAACCTTCTCCAAAACTCGAAAACCCTAATCCTATTGCAGGTATTTTTGAAAAATCAAGAGTTCCTGACGTTGTCTCAGAATCACGACCGTCGCCTGCAATCCAAACACAAGGAGACCCGCCGCCTACCATGCAATTGTCTATTTCACATGCTCCTTTTGTAGTGTAATCAGAACATCTATCATATTGCATGCAAGAAACACATCTATCAACAACAATTCCTTTTTCCATTGTGCAATAATTATAATACCTGTTTCCATCGACATTTGATGCCTCGCCTGTAAGGAGATTTCCATAACAGTCTTCAGAGCTATAATAAAGTCCAAAAGGATCTGCCTCAAGAGTATCTATGTCGCATGCGCTCTGTTGTCTGCAGAAAGTATTTCCAAATTCATTGGGTCCTGAACAGACAAATCTTGGACCATAATCAGAACAATCCCAAAATGCCCTTCCTTCAGAATTATCTGTTTTTCCATATTCTTTAAAATTATTTTCGTTGCATTGATATCTATATATTGGAACAGCTGATGAGCCCATGCCGAAAAATTCCTCTGAACTGCAAAATTCTTGATTGCCATTTGAGAAGCTTTTGTCTTTGCATATGGCATCGCCTGTCCTGAATGTGACATTCGGAAACATTTCATGATCAAACTCAGCATAGATAGAACCTATAGATGTAAGTCCCTGAGAAGGTTGAGGCCTTCTTCCGTTTGCATAAAGAGGAACAACAGTATAATCATATTCCTGATCCCATTCATCAGATTGAGGATCTACAAAAGAATAAGTATTTGCAGGCACAGAACCAATTTTCCTGTATTCATCATCTCCATTAAGATCTCTTCTGAAAATATCAAAAGAGATAAGCTCATCGCACATCATAGGCTTCCATGAGAGCATTAGTTCAGGCTTGCCCTGTTGAGCTGCCCTTGCGCTTAGAAGTTCAACAACTGCCATTTCTTCAAGGCCGGTATTTTCATCGACAGAATCAAGCACGCATTCTGAGATGACTGGCGGCATGTATATATCTCCAAGATCAATATCAAATGTATGGTCATTGATCCTGAAAAAAATTTCTGAACCATAATTTCCTTCCAGAGGATTTTCAATTACAACATAATCTCCTGAATCAACATCATTATAGACAAAATCAACCTCATCAGAACCTACAAGTGTTTGTACGTTTGATCCTGCATAATTATCATAAGGGACTACAGGAACAGAACCATGTCCAGAACTCATCACAAATATATAATAATCCAAAACCCCATAATCTCCTGAATTAGATATAGGGAATGCTCTTTCGAAAACACCATTTGAATCTGTATTATATGCTTTTGATCTCCCTGTCTCGCTGTCTTTTACAACGACTATAGCCCCTTGTATAGGCTCAAGGGTTATATTGTCATAGACAGTTAGCCTGATGTTCCTTGTCTCAAGAGGTGTACAAGGAAGGACACTAAAATAATCATTGTCAAGTCCTCCATCGCAACAGTATCCATCCTGATTTGTATATTTTATTTCGCTTCCGCACATGCAGTACTCTTCACCGCTGTTTGATCTTAAGGTGCCGTCAGGATTGCAGTAGACAGGTTCATCACAAACTGAATCGCATCCCACCATATTCTGAAAACGCCTGCAATCATTATCTTCATTGATAACATTTCCCGGACAAAAATCCTCTGCAATACAACAGTCAACAGCTTCGGTAAGACATGCTGTAGCAGTATCTGAACCGCTGCAATATATGCCTGTTCCATCAGCACCGCACCTTGCACTATTTCCGATGATCCTTTCATCATTCTCATTCTGGCAGCCCAAAGCGCAGCAGACATAATTTCCATCATTTTTTTGAAGTTCAAGCTCAAAAATCCCTGTATTTATTATTGCTTCAGAAGAATCATCAGTATCAGGTATAGTAAATGTTAAACTTACAGGAATCCTATCTGGAGCAGTTATGGTAGCTTCATATATACCCGAAGGAATTTCAGTTATCTCAAAAAAACCTTCGCTGTTTGTGGTTCCTTCAATTCTTGAATTATCATTCTGGCCAGCAGGTATAACAACATCTGCTCCCTGGATTGCACTATTGGGAACCTCTTCTGTATAGACAGATCCTCTTATTGTACCTATGCCCAAAGATGCTTCTGTTTCCTGTAAAAGGTTTATGGTTTGTTCTGTTGGTCCTGAAACTGAAACCGTAATGCTCTTATCCTGGTAGCCTGGTCTTGATACAGAAATTGTGTATGTTCCTGAACCTATATCTCCGTCAGAATCATCTCCTATGAAATAATAGCCTGATCCTGAAGATGAAGTCACAGTCTTTGAACCTATGCATTCACTACATCCAGAAGGAGGGGTGACTGTTATCTGAGCATTTCCTAAAGGAGTTGCGCTTGATGAATCCCTTATGTATCCATAGAGTACAGATTTTTCTTCGCAGATTGATTCGCACTCTGAAAAATCGTCTATCTGGCTCATGAACGTATTTTGAGAATATTCATTGCAAGTTGCTTCTGAAGAAAGCTGTCAATCAATACCTGAACCCAAAGAAAATATGCAGCAGCCGAATCTGCATTCTGCTGTCTGGTTACAGTCAATATCAAA
>JBKHIF010000025.1:0-18261 GCA_046538795.1 Candidatus Woesearchaeota archaeon
TTCTTTCTGCTTTGTTTTCTATTTTGTTTATTGAATGTGCTATTTTCCATATATGATTTTTATGAGGATATTTTCCGATTCCATTATAAAAATTATCTTTAGTCTCAATAATTTTTTTGTCAATCTCTTCTCTATTAGGCGGTATGAATTCTAGTTTAGGTAATTTCCTAAATTTGACTCTTCGTATATTTTCATTCTGAAGTCTTTTTTTCTCATCTAGAACATATTCCCTTTCGATTTCATCGTCACTAACATTAAATCTATAATTTTTAGGATCTGGTTCCATGCCATCAAGAGTAACTTCTGACATAGGTTCTCCATTCTTATACCACTGGCCTTCATCCCTTTGCTCAATGCCATTTTCTTTTAGGCCTGCAGAAAAATCAAGTTTTTTAAGAGGTTCAATTTTTGGATGTTGTCTTAGTTTTTCATCGAGGCTTTGTGCATGAACTGTTATGGGCACGCCTGCTTCTCGATATTTAAAGTTCATATCTTGGATCACTCTTTCAACTACATCCATTCGATCTTCAAGTTCTCTTACCACTAGAATATTGATGTTAACCATAACTTCGAGGTGATGCCTCTATTTATAAACTTTTTTCTTTTCGACACTTATAAGTGATAATTCTATTCAGTTAACCTTTTATATGACCAAATAATATCATTAACATGGTTCGAATAGATCATTATGTGTTCAATATTCCTATAATTGCTGTGCAAAGTGATTCACTTATAGTTTATGTAGGAACTACTGGGGATAATATCTCAAAATATTGCCGAAATTATAGAACCTACTTTTTTAATTAAGCTTTAGTACTATTTAGAATAATGAATTTAACAAACGAATATAAGGATTCAGTAAAGACTTTCTTAAGAGAGATTACAGGAGAAAAAAATGTGTATATCATGCGAAGAGGTAATTCGGCTATATTATATGCTCTTCGTTCTGCAAAGAATTTTGGAAAAAAGACTGTGATAATCCCTGATCAGGCAGGTTGGATAACTTATGAGCAGTTTCCTGAAAGGGTGCATCTTGAGACAATCAGGCTTAAGACAAAGGATGGCATGGTTGATCCAAAAGAACTTGATTCTGTACTTTCAGACAATCCTGATTGTGCCGTGATTCTAAATTCTCTTGCAGGGTATTTTGTTGAACTTCCTATGCAGGAAATATATTCTGTATGCAAAAAGCATGATGCAATACTTATAAATGATGTTGCAGGAAGCATTGGAACAAAAATTGCAAAATCTGAATTCTGCGACATCATGGTTGGAAGTTTTGGACGATGGAAACCTGTTAATATGGGTGAAGGCGGATTTATAGGCTTTAATGATGAGAAATATCTTTATCAGAAAATTGAAGAGTTTGAGCTTAATTATAACCTTCTTTTTGATAAGCTAAGAAATTTAGGTGAAAGACAGGAATTCTTAAGATCAAAAGCTGCTGAGATCAAAAAAGAACTAAAGGGTTTTGATGTGATTTTTCCTGAAAAAGAAGGGATCAATATTATTGTTCGCTTTAAAAATTCTGTTGAGAGAAAAAAGATTATTGGATTTTGCGAGGCAAGAAAATTGCCTTATACTCAATGTCCCAGATATATACGTGTACTTGATGATGCGATTTCTATTGAGGTTAAGAGATTATGAATCGATATGAATCTTAAATATATCATGATTTTTAGTTTAGGGTTTTTATGTTAAGAGATATATTTTAAAAGAAAACTATGTTTTTTTGTCGAGAGAAAAGATGGATTCGGAATCAAAGAAAAAAAAGGTTGAGGAATTAGCAAAGATTCTTTTTTCATGGAAAGGTGAACTTGCTGAAAAAATGCATCAGGCTAAAGGCTATACTCTTGCAAAATATCATGATTTTTCAAAAAAAGAGCCATTAAGATGCTTTCTTACAGGCAATCCTATAAGATCCTATGATGCTATCCAGTTCAGGTATGGAAAAGGCAGGGGAGACTTTGTAATGGTTTCTGAGAAAGTGCTTGACAAGTATTCAAGAGAAGAGCTTTCTGACGAATTATTCAGGTTCGGGCTTAGAGCAAATTATAAAGCAGAAAGGCTTGATGATGTGCTTTCTAAAGAAGACATAGATTCAGGACTTGAAGATGCAAGGGTTTACAGAAATCCACACTCTGGATTTTCGAGTAATCCAAAAAGGCTTAAAGAATATCCAGGGCTTGTTGAAAGACTTAACTCAAGATCTTATGATGTGTTTCATGAAGGATGATCTGTCTGATTTATAAGTTTATTATAATCAAAACCTGCGATTTCTTTGAGAATATCTTCAAAACGTTTGTGAGCAATGAATAATCTGTCGAATTTTTCTTTTCCTTTAGGATATCTTTTGTATAGATAATCCATCCTTTCTTTTAGAGTAACAATCTTGTCTGTAACATGAAAGTCAGTAGACGCAAGTATCTTTTCTTCGATTGGCTGCATGAGCCATTTTTGTATGCCGTTTTCGTCTAATATGATCTCTCCTGTATGCGCTCTTGTAAGTCTTGCGATTTCAGGAAATCCTTCTTTTTCTAAAATATCTGCTCCAACTTCGCCGTGATGACCGCCTTTTTCAAGACATTTTGCTTTTGCTATGTCGTGGAGAAATCCTGCTTTTTGCAAAAGATCAGGGTTTATGTCAAAACCTTTGTTGTAGAGGTGCTGCGCAATATTTTTTGCAAGACAACCAACAAGCTTCATGTGCTCTATCATGTTGTCATAACAGCCGTACTTTTTCTGAAGTTCTGCTACCTTTTCATCTGTTGGAATATTCATCAGGAATTAAGGTTTTGATGTTTTGTTTTAAAATATTTCGGATGATATTGGGATAATATTGAATAGATAATTTTTTATATTAATTCCATGAATCAAAGAATTGTGAATCAAAATGGCGATCAATTTTATAAAAAATATATGGAATAATGATGTTGATGAGGTAGCTCATGCAAAGTTTGTTAGATACGGCAAAGGCGAGTTTGTAAAAGAAGAGTTCAAGATAAAGGCTGGATCAAAGATACAGGTTTGGGCAGGCTTTGAATATGTCGAAGTTCTTTTCAGGATGATGGCAGAAGTTGTAACTGAACCTGGTTCAGTAAAAGGCACTATTGTCTCAAAACAAGACATAAAATCAAAGTTTGACGAGCTTGGAATTGAGCCAAAAAAGATTACAGGAAAAAAATATACTGTTGAAGAAACTCTTGATCCTGAACAGTTCAAAAAATTTGTTGATACATTCTCTGAATACTACATGCTTCTTAAGGCAAAATCAGGAAACAATGAGATCAAGACAAAGACATCTGTTCCAAAACCAGGTAAGCTTGTAGAAAAGTTTGCTTCTGCAAAGTTTGACAAGTCTGCACTTGACATGATAAAAAAAGAGTTCTTGTTTGACCATGACGGAAATTTCAAAGAAGCAGTTATCAACCATACCTACAGGATAGACGATATAATCGTTGATGAATCTTTAGTTGAGAAAGATCCTGCCCGCGCAAGGCTTGAAGCAAAACGAAAAGGAACTCTTATAAGAAAGTCTGTTGTTGATGGCGAGGAAGTTACTGAAGAAAAAGACATGCTTGTCTAAATTTCTGTCTTATTTTTATTTTTTAAATTAATGCTTGTTGATGTTTTTTCTGTTACTACTATGTGTACTTACAATATCTTTTTAAAGTATTTATTCTAATGAGCCAAATAATTGTTAAAATTATCCTCAATAAGTTAATTTTGTCCTGAAACTCATGATTCATGTGTTTCTTGCAGAGATATTTGAGTAAAAATAAGGTGATATCTGATGAAAGAACTGAGTCCTGTGATAGGTGTTGATAAGGATAACTGTGTAAACTGCCATGCCTGCATTGATGCCTGTCCTGTCAAGCACTGTAATGATGGTAGCGGCGATACTGTTAAGCTTAATCATAATACCTGCATTGGATGCGGAGAATGCTTAAAGGCCTGTACGCATGACGCGCGGTATGTGATTGATGACATAGAGCATTTCCTTGATGATGTTAAGCATGGAGAAAGAATAGTTGCAATAGCTGCGCCTTCTGTGGCATCCAGCTTTCCAAATAAATATCTTAATCTTAACGGCTGGCTTAAGTCAATTGGTGTAGATGCTGTTTTTGATGTTAGTTTTGGAGCTGAACTTACTGTAAAATCATATCTTGAACATGTCAAGGCAAATAATCCGAAAATGGTCATAGCTCAGCCATGCCCTGCATTGGTTACTTATATTGAGATGTACAGGCCTGAGCTTTTGCCTTATCTTGCGCCTGCTGACAGTCCTATGCTTCATACAATAAAGATGATAAAGAGATTTTATCCTGATTATTCCCGCCACAAGGTTCTTGTCTTGTCTCCGTGTGTCGCAAAAAAAAGGGAATTTGATGAGACTGGATATGGTGATTATAATGTTACTTATCATAATCTTAACAAGTACTTTGATCATAACAATATACGTCTTGATCAGTTTCCAAAGGTTGATTATGACAATCCTGATGCTGAGCGAGCTGTTCTCTTTTCAAGTCCGGGAGGTCTTTTAAGGACTGCCGAGAGAGAATATCCAGGGATATCTGAAGTCTCGAGAAAGATTGAAGGGCCTGAACTCATATACAAGTATTTTAATGGTCTTCCTTCTGCTGTAAATTCCGGACGAAATCCTCTTCTTGTAGATTGCCTTAACTGCGAGATGGGATGCAACGGCGGTACTGGAACAGATTGCAAGGAGATGCATGTGGACGAGATTGAGTCTTTAGTAGAAGAAAGGAGCAAGCAGGTAAGGGGCCGTTATGGTAAAAAAGGTTTGATTAACCCAAAGAACAGTGTGAAAGAGCTTAGGAAATATATAGATGACCACTGGGAGAAGGGCCTTTATGACAGGAATTATGTTGACTTGTCATCCAATGTAAGTATAAAGATGCCGACGCAGTCAGATATACAGAAGATATATAGCGAGGACCTACAAAAAGAATCTGAAAAAGAGGTATATAACTGCGGGGCATGCGGTTATGGATCCTGCGAGGGAATGGCTGTTGCAATATATAATGGCCTTAACAAGGCAGAGAATTGTCTTCATTATAATGAGAAAGTCATCTCAAAAGACAGGGAGAAGATCGCAAGGGCTAATGAAAAGAATTCAAAGCTTGCGTCTGAGATCGGCGAGACTATAGGAAAGGCAAATGAGATGCTTGTAAAGAAAGCGACAGATCTTCTTAACATGGCACAGACACAGGAAGCAGAATTTGAGAATTTGGTAAAGGAAACATCAGAGACATCAAAGGTCGCTGAGAAATTCGTGCCGATTGTTGAAACAATAAATGATATCACAGACCAGACAAGCCTTCTTGCGCTTAACGCGGCAATAGAGGCTGCAAGAGCAGGAGATGTGGGAAGAGGTTTTGCTGTGGTTGCTGACGAAGTCAAGAAGCTTTCTTCAAGATCCATGGCAGAAACCGAGAAGATAAAGCCGTATTCTGAAGAGATTCAGGCAGCATTCAACATGATCAATGAAAAGGTTTCGGGAACTTCGAAAAAATATGCAGACACTGCACATCTGATTGAGGAAGTGACTGCAATTACAGAAGAGATCTCTGCGCAGACAAAAAAACTATGCACAGAGGCAGATTGCAACAGACCAGACACTTCAGAAGAGAATTGAAATTTTTCTTTTTTTTCTTTCATAACCTTTTTAAATTAATCTTTATTCATTTATTCTAAAATGTCCTCTGAAAATAATAATGGCAGCAAAAATAAGATACTTGTGACAAGCGCGCTTCCTTATGTCAACAATGTTCCTCATCTGGGAAATATCATAGGTTGTGTTCTCTCAGCAGATGTCTATGCAAGGTTTGCAAGAAATATGGGTTATGATACTTTGTTTGTATGCGGGACCGATGAGCATGGAACTACTTCTGAATCAAAGGCAATGGAAGAAGGTGTAGCTCCTAAAGAGATCTGTGACAAGTATTACAAGATTCACAAGAAGATATATGAGTGGTTTAAGTGCAGTTTTGATGCTTTTGGGCGTACTTCTGACAAGGCTAATCATGAGACTGCCCAGGACATATTCCTCAAACTTAAAGATAATGGTTATATTCTGGAAGATGAGATTGAACAGATGTATTCTGAAAAAAGCAAGATGTTTCTCGCTGATCGGTTTGTCGAAGGAAAATGTCCTAAATGCGGATTTGAAAAGGCAAGAGGAGATCAGTGCGACAACTGCGGAACCATGCTTAATCCAACTGATCTTATAGATCCTGTTTCAAAGGTTGACGGTACAAAGCCTGTAATAAAGAAAGTGAAGCACCTTTTCATGGATCTTCCAAAAATTGCTCCTGAACTTAAGAACTGGATTGATTCCAGAAATAAGAATTGGTCTGAAAATGCAAGAAAGATGACATCTGCATGGTTAAGAGATGGACTTAAGCCAAGATGTATAACAAGGGATCTTAAATGGGGAGTCAAGGTTCCTATGGAAGGTTATACTGACAAGGTTTTCTATTCCTGGTTTGATGCGCCGATAGGATATATTGGTATTGCAAAAGCAGCATTTGATGATTGGAATGAGTGGTGGAAAGATGATGAAAATGTGCGCCTGATACAGTTCATGGGAAAAGACAACATCCCTTTCCATACGATAATGTTCCCTTCTTTTCTTATAGGGGCAAAAGATGATTATACCTTGCTTTACAATATTTCATCTACTGAGTATCTTAACTATGAGACAGGAAAGTTCTCAAAGAGCAATAATACTGGTGTTTTTGGGGATGATGCCATGAACACAGGAATACCTGTTGATGTGTGGAGGTATTACTTGCTTGCAAATCGTCCTGAGACTTCAGATACTGAATTTTCATGGAAGGATTTTCAGGAGAGGAACAATTCAGAGCTTCTTGCTAACTTAGGAAATTTTGTAAACAGGACTCTTACTTTTTCATCAAAGAATTTTGATCTGGGCGTTCCTGAATCAGGGCTGGATGCCAAGGGAAGGGAATTTATGGACAAGATAGAAAAAGAGATCAGGATATATGAGAACATGATGGAAAAGATACAGCTCAGGGATGGCATAAAACAAGTTATGCACATATCCAGATTGGGTAATCAGTTTTTTCAGGAGCAGGAACCTTGGAAGATGGTAAAGGAAAATAAGGAAGTATGCGCAGCTTCAATTTATGCGTGCTGCGAACTTGTAAGAAAGCTTGCTATAATTGTTGAACCATATCTTCCTGAGACAAGCAAAGAAATCTTTTCACAGCTTGGGATGGATGGCCAGAATATGGATTCTATCCTTAAGATGATAGGGCCTGGACATAAGTTTGGATCAGTAAAACCTATCTTCAGGAAGCTTGAAGATTCTGAGATAAAGAGTTTCCAGGATAAATTTTCAGGAAAAAGGGAAGAGAAACAGGAAGATCACTCAGATCTTTCGCTTCCGAATCTGAAAGTTGCAGAAATACTTTCTGTAGAGGATCACCCTGATGCAGACAAATTGTTTGTCATGCAGATCAATTTAGGGGCCGAGAAAAGACAGCTTGTCGCAGGACTCAGGGCATATTATTCTAAAGAAGAGCTTTTAGGAAAACATATTGTTGTTGTAAGCAACCTTAAGCCTGCAAAATTAAGGGGGAAGGAAAGCCAGGGAATGCTTCTTGCAGCTGATAAAAAAGATATTGTAAAAGTCCTTGAAGCCCCTCAGTCTGAACCAGGAACACAAGTGTATTTTGAAGGCGTTACTCCATCAGAAAAGCAGATAACTATCGATGATTTTTTTACGATAAAGATCAAGATAAAAGACAAGAAAGCACAGGCTGAAGGAAAGTTCCTTAAGACTGATTCAGAATTTGTTTCTGTTGACATAGCTGATGGTGCCAAGGTCAGGTAGGGTTGTATGTTAATTATTTAAACCTCTTTGCATTTCTTTTTTTAATGGATCCTAAAATAGTTTCGGATATTTCAGATATTGCAGCAGATATTCTTGTTGTAGGAACAAGGAACCAGATTGATTTTCTTAAGAGATATCAAGGTCTGATGACAGGTGAATCTGATCCTGACATAAGATATGTTTCTGATTATACTGATCTTTTATTTGAAGCAACCAGGCTGGAAAAACCAAACAAAGTAGTTTACACAGGAAATATTGAGATAGACTACAGCAAGATAAGATTTGATTCTTGTTTTGAAAATTATGTCATGAAATATGTCTTTGATTTCATGGGCATCCCTGAATCTGAAAGGCACAGGATTGAATTTAAGGAACATTTCAGGTAAATTTAATTTGAAAAATTAAGAGATTCTATTGATTATTTTTTAAAACTTTAAAACAAACTTAATCAGATAGCAGAGTCTTTTTTCTGAATTTTCTTGCTGCTTTTTTCACTTGGTTCAAATCGTAAGCTTTTTATATGAGAATCCTAATAAATTCTCTTAGGTGTTTTTTAGTTTTGTGGGGAAATATATTTTGCACAAGGGAAAACGGGTTATGAAGAGAAAGGCTCAGGTAACTATTTTTATATTAATAGGGCTCGCTATCCTGGTAATAGCAGGAGCAGGTATTCTTGTCGCTAATTTTTCTAAGGATGCTTTGGTTAATCCTGATGGAGAGGGCGAGATAATAACAGAAAGAGTTGCAAGTGAATTTACTCCTGTACAGTCTTATGTTGATTCTTGTCTTGAAACAGTTGGTGAAGAGGCAGTAAGAAAACTTGGCCAGCAGGGCGGGTATGTTTATTCAGATCTTCTTTCTGCTGATTCTTATGCTCCTACTGAACGTCCTTCTGATTCGTTGGTTTTTTTTCCAGGAGATGATTCCTATAAGATCGCATACTGGCATTACATGGATTCCTCAAACTCCTGTGATGATTCAGGTTCCTGCAGTTTCTCTAGCATGAGGCCTGAACTTATTGGAACCTATGAGACAAGCATTGAAGCTCAGCTTGAAAAGTATGTCTCTGAAAATATCGAGGATTGTCTTGCTGATTTTGTTTCTATGAAACAGGCTGGTTTTGATTTTGAGATTAACGATGAGCCATCTGCTGATGTGACCATTGCATCTGACGATGTTGTTGTCCAGCTTGAATATCCGATAAATGTAAAGAAAAGCAATCTTGAGGAAGACATGCAGCACTTCTTTGTAAGGCTTCCTGTAAATCTCAAAGGAATATACGAATTCTCAAGGACTCTCGCAGAAGGAGAGAAGCATGCAAAATATCTTGAAAGGCAGAGCCTTAATCTGGTGAGCATTTTTTCGGGAACTACAGATGATTCTGTCCTTCCTCCCATGTCTGATATGACTGTCTTAAGTTCAGAAGAAGAACAGATCTGGACGCAGACTGCGGTAAAGAGGCGGATTCAGGACATACTTACAAGCTATGTTCCTTTCACGCAGGTCATAGGTACAAGAAATTTTGAAGAGATTGAGGTTGAAAATGAGATTGCAGAAAGGATGTTTAAGATGATGAATATCTATATCCCTGATGCAGAAGATAATTCCTTAAGCAGTTTTGAGGTTGGTGATTATTCTGTTGATTTTGATTACAAGAGCTGGTGGGATCCTTATGTAAAGCTTGGTAATTCTGAGATTCTTAGGCCAAGTGGAATCCTTCCAAGCAATGATTTTCCAATGTTGTCCTCGCTTACCAGCAAGCTTGGCGTAAAGCAGTATAAGTTTGCTTATGATATGTCTTATCCTGTTCTTGTTAAAATTTTTGATCATAATGCTTTTAACGGAGATGGTTATTCTTTCTATATAGCTCTTGAATCTAATGTGCGAAATAATTTCCCTGTGAATGGTTCTGAAAACACGCTTACTGGTTCTGTTGTCTCAAGCATGCTTTGCAACAACAACCAAAAAGTTTCAGGAGATATAACTTTCAATGTCATGAAAGAAGATGGAAGCTATGCTTCGGGTGTTGATGTGAGTTATGAGTGCGGTTCTTACAGCTGTCATCTTGGAACTACGGAAAATGGTCCTTTTACTACGAAATTTCCTCTTTGCGTAGGCGGCCGCGTCGCATTTAAATCAAGCGAATATGCAGACAGATATTATAACTTAAGCATAAGCGAGGGAGATACATATGATCTTGATGTTTCCTTGCAGCATTACAGAACCAAGAATGTTGATTTCAGGGTTCATATGTTCAGGAAGACTGGTGATGTTTGGAGTTTTGATGAGGATGCAAGAGAGCTTGTGCCTACAGAAGTTGTTGTCCTTTCTTTTGAGAGGCAAGGAGAAAATTTTGATGATTCCTTGAATTTCGCTGTTGTTGCAAGAGGCGATGATCCTGAGCCTGCAACAGTCGAGCTTGTACCTGGAAGATATAATGTTTACGGAACCCTTATGCTTGAGTTCCCTGCTGCTGCTGTTCCTGGTGTCATGCCTGCGCTTGACAGGGTTTATATCGAAGGGAAGACAATGAGTGTACCTTCAGGATTCCTTGGACTTGGCCGTGAAGAGGTCGAGCTTGAGCCTATTGAGTTTGAAGATGCATTCCCTGAAGGGGGCGTATATCTTGATGATGAACATGCAGGTGCCTGGGAGGTCAGCGCAACAGAACTTGACAATTATGATACTATAATATTCAAGCTAATAGCTTCGCCAGGAGCGCCTCTTGATTCTCTTGAGCATGAGGATCTTGAGGAGATGGGAAAGATCGAATATTATTCAGTTCAGTATGGATATCCATGGCTTCGGCCGACGTATGAATGATGAAAATGAGAAAAATATACTCAGGATTTGTATTTATGGTCATAATGCTTATTGTATTTATGCCTGTGTCTTTTGCATACAGCATAGGTTCAGTATATGTCTATGGTGAAAACGGCATAGAGGGTTATAGGAAAGGCACAGATTATACTGAGTTTAGCATTGAAATTTTAAAGGATTCCGGAGAAGAGGATGTAACTATTGATCAGTTGGAGTTTGAAACCGGTCTTGCGTTTAACGGAGAATGCACTGTGACTGCTGATGGTATTTTCTGCACTCACAGGACTCCTTCGCAGCGTCTTGAAGAAGATGAACTGGATTATTCTATTATATTGAAAAACAAGCATGGAAGCCCTGTTGATTATCAGGATGCAAAGATTGTAATTGATTCAGAAGGTCCTTATGTTAAGACTGCAACAGTTGTTCAGAAAGAGAATACAGGAGAGGTCCTTATTGATTTGGTTGCAGTTGATGATGCATATGCTGATTCAAATGAAGAAGGGATTTGCGGCGGGCTTAAGGAAGTTAAAGTTGAGGAATCAGGAAATGTGCTTTTCCAAAAAAATGATTTTAGCGACAATGTCTGCGTGTTTGAACTTGATAATCATGAGCTTTCTGTAACAGGTTCAGGGACAAAGACTTTTGTGATAACCCTGACTGACAGGTTCGGCAGGACAAAGGCTTCTGCAAGGACCATTAATGTAGATAAGGCAGAGCCTTCTTATGATGATCTTTACATATATCGTGGAGATGATGATCTTTCGTATGTACTTCCGGATACATCTTATACAGTTGATGCTGAACTGGTTTTTGTGTCTTCTGATCCTATTTACGTTGATGCGAGTTTTAATGATTTCAATCAATACAGTCCTCAGCAGGAAAAGACAGGATCGTGTACACCTGCTCTTGGAGACAGATATGTGTGCAGATTCTCAGATATCTCTTTGAATGTCGCATCAAGCAGGACAGTGCATATTGAGTTTACTGCAACAGATAGTTTTGGAAATGTGCTTTCACATTCAGATACTTACCAGATAACAGCAGACGGAACAGGTCCTATGCTTTCTGATTTTACAACAGTTCCCCTGGTAGAAGATTCAAAAGGAGATCTGTATGTGGGTTCAAAAGCATCATTTTGGATCTACTTCATGGAAGATGGAGCAGGGGTTTCTCCTGATGATGTTTTTCTTATAGCTGATGCATTTACAGGAAACCTGGCAGACGCAAAGGTTTCTGCGACTGAATGCAACGATGACTATTGCTACTGGAACTTAACTTCAAGACCTGATCTTGAATCTGCCCAGGTAAGCATACATGCCGATTCAGAGGATGTCTTGGGTAATTATTTTGAATCTCCTCAGGATTTTTCAAGAAGCTTGATTGTAAACGGAGATCTTGATTTTCCTGTCCTTGAAGGAGATATCGAGGTTTCTATGGACGGAGAAAGCCTTGATTATTACATGGTCGGCGATGAGATAACAATAACTGCAGCTTTTTCAGATTCTGGTGTCGGTGTTGATAAGGATAATGTATGGGCTAATCTTTCTCTTCTGCTTCCTTCTGTGGAGGGTCTTCATCAGGGAGTTTGCGAGGATGGAGAAAGCGAAAGTCAGGTAATCTGCACATGGGATGTTGGTCCTTTAGAAGATATAATAGGAGATACTGAACGTCCTGGAATTGAGTCTTTTGATCTTATCGCTTATGATCTTGTCGGAAATTATTTAGTTGAAGAAGGACCTGAAGTTACAGTTTACTTGAGAGGAGAATCTGATATTGATGACTGGAAAAGAGTCATTATTGCAGATGGAGATTATCTTTTTGACAGGCAGATACTTGCCATGATGGGTTACAGCCAGGATATTCCTTTGATTATTGCTGATAGGGAATGCGTCAATGATTATGAAAATGAAATTGGTTCTGATTATGGGTGCGGTTCCAGGATGGATAATCTTGAACTTGTAGATTCATGGTTTGTTGATGATTCTTGCAAGGTTGTAGATACAAGCGATAATGATGGTTCTGAAAATGTTGATCAGGGTTATGTAAATCTGTTCGAGGATGATCCTGACAGCAGATATAACAGTGCGCCTGTATATATTCAGTCTCCGGGCGATGACAGGCTTGGATTTGCAGAGGTTGCATTCAAGAAAAGCGATGTTCCAAATGAGGTTGACTGGATTGTTTACAACTGCACGCTGGAACTAAGGAGTCATAAGAGAGGAAGGCTTTATTCAGAGAAGGAAAGCGTTATATTTAATGTAAGTTTTATTGCAAGCCGGTTTGGAACTGTTGAAGATGCTGCTGAAGCAGAACTTGCCAATGCAAGGGAGCGGGCAGGAGGAGCTGTTATGGGTTTTATAGATTCTGCTGCATCTTTCATAGAAGGCATTCAAAGTCTTTGCAGCATCTACAGCAGCATATCAAACTTCTTGCTTATATTTGGAGCTATAAGGGATATGATTCATGGAGGTCCATTTGTTGAAGCATTGGGCCAATCATTTGGCGCAGGGCTTGAAGCGACCAAGGGGCCTTTTCTTAGTACTCTTGACCAGTATGTCATACCTGTTTGCAGGTTTGTAAACTGCGAACACTGCCAAAGCGACAGCGATTCAAGCTGGATGGGAACATCATCAAGAGCCAATCTTGTTGAGCTTGATGAAAATTCTTGTGAAGATGCTGGCTTTTTTACGCAGACATTTGATGATGATCCTGAATTTGATCTTTGCAAGGCAGTAAGAGGGCCACTGTGCCAGATGACTGTAGGGGCATCTACTTCAGAAGGACTGGATAATTTTGCTCAAGGCACTGCGGACGCTCTTAATATAGATACCTCTGTTGATCCGAAAACGAGTTTTGGATTAAGCCTTCTTACTTTATGCATACCTGGAATACTTTCAGGAGTCAAGAATATGAGGCATATTGAATGCAAATATATAAGATGTCTTGAAAGCGGAGAGAATCCATATCTTTGCAAGGCCCAGAAAAGCAGCCAGGTCTGTTACTGGTGGGGAGAAGGATTATCATTTCTCCTGTATATGTGGGGGCCTACAAAAATCATGAAAGTTTTTCAGGAAGCTATTGAAGATGTAATGATGAATCCTATAAGATCAGGACTTGGAATATTATTCAAGACCCTGTGCGGCGGACCTTGTGTTATGGGTACTGGCTGCGGAGAATGCGTAGTTGTCCAATTGGGAACAACTTTTTTGAATGCTCTTAATTCAGTTTGGAATCTTGTAGAAAATTGGGAGGATGACATGCTTACTTCATGGACAGAAAGTCCCTGCGACGGACTTTTTGATGAAGAAGAAGATGCAGAAAATCCCGAAGCTGATTGATAAATCAGACGTTGATGTGATCAGAATGAAAAAAATAAGAAAAAACATGATCTTTTTTGGAGTATTTTTTTTAATTGCAGTCTTTGCTATGTCAAGAATATTTGGTGTTGGCGCAGCTCCTGTCTATGAAGATACGACAGATCCTGCTGATGATCTCATGGATCTTGCAATAACTCTTTTCTCTCTTGCAGACGATGAAGATAATGTTGCCGGAAGCTGGGATGCAGAATGGGAAAATTTCATGGGAAAAATCCTTAATGATGATGTTACCAAGTGGATACTTAGGACAGATGAGGCTTTGGAAGAAACAATATGCACTTCGCAATGGTTTGGTCTTGATATCAATTCTGACGGCTCTGCCATGGGTGTGACAAGCGCAAGCGGCGCATCTTTTAATATCAATTCTGAATATGTTAATGTATCAACATCAGAAAATGAAGAATATATTCATAAGGTTGCATGGTTTGTGCAGGTTCCCGGAGGAGATAGCAGCAGGTACTGGAAATTCAAGATATATTTCTGGGATGAAGAGACCGGTGATAAAGTAAGTCTTTACTCTCATGAGGATTCTGGGGATGATTATATACACAAGGTTAATTTCGGATCAGGCATATATGATTTCAGAGGGGCTCCTGATGATGAAGATGACAATACTTTCCTGTATGTAAAAATAAAGCCAAGACTTTATGAGAAAGTTTGTTTCAGGTTCTATGATGACGATACCTATGCTATGCATCCATCATTAGACATATCCGGATTTGGCATTGGAGACGGCACATGGTGTGTTCCTGTTGTTTCTGTGGCTGAACCTGAAGATGAAAGGCTTAAAAAAAGATTCAAGCTTGATGAGAAAGAAAGATGGATGGGCTGGGGAGCTTATATAGATGATGATTCCGGCGATGATGATGATGATGATTCCAACGATGATGAAGATGATTTCCAGGCAGTATGATTTTAGATAAGTGATAATATGAAAGCGATAAATTACATAAGAAATAACCTGCATATCCTTTTGAAGTCTTTTGATTTCAACAAGTTTATGTATATTACAGTGATACAGATAGGAGCTTTCCTTGCCTTTTTTCTTTCTGCAAGATGGCTTGGCAATATGTTTGCAAGGATTACAGGAAGTGTTGATCTTACTTCACTTCAAAATCTTGATCCTTCAGCAGGGATTGATCCTGTTTTGCAGTCTGCTGTTGCAAAGATATGGTATTATTCATTAATCTTTGTGGTTGTTATGTTTCTTATCTGGTGCGCATCTCAGCTTTCATCGTGGATAATTATTGCTGACAGGAAATTTTTCAGGAGGCATAAGACAGTTGTAGTTAAACGTTATCTTAAGTTTCTGCTTTTCAACCTTCTCTGGCTACTGATATGGACTATTCCTATCGCGTTTTCCATGAATCTGATCTATCAGTCAAGCACCAATCCTGCGCTTCTTCCTCAGACCAGGTTTTGGATATACCTTTTTGCATTCATTGTTATGGATTTTGTCATATATTTTACATTCATAGCATACCATGTTTTTGCAAGGACAGGAAAAGTAAGGCATTCTGTGAAAGAATCATTTGCGCTTGGTTTTGGAAAGATACATCATTTTATTCTGCCTGCGATAATTGCATACATACTGATGATTTTTGCAGGGATTATAACTATGCCTTTTTCAGGCCTTCCGCCAAACATCTCCAACTGGATATTCTTTGTGGTATTTACATTGTATATTTCATGGATGATGCTTTATTTTTCAAAGATACTGCTAAAACTGGAACAACGTTTTCCAAAATATGCATATAAAGAGAATAAAAGATGAAAAAAAGAGGTCAGGTAACACTTTTCATGATAATAGGGATCGTGCTTTTGATAGTTTTATTTCTCGCAGTGCAGTTCAGAAAACAGGTATTTGACATAGATGATGAGCAAACTGTTGATATAACACCTTCTGGATTTGAGACTTATGTTGAAAGGTGTCTTGAGAACACTGCTTATGAAGCTGTGCAGTCTTTAGGGAGCCAGGCAGGTTATGTTGATGTTCCTGATTATATCCTGAATGATCCCAGGAGCCATCTTTCTTTAGGAAACGGCGTATTTAGGATACCTTACTGGTATTATCAGGGCCAGTCAAGAATACCAAGTTTTGAGGTCATACAGGAGGGGATCTCAAAATACGTGCAAAACAACATGCTTGAGTGCTTTGATAATTTTACTGCTTTTAGGGATCAGTACAACGTAACTATAAAATCAGACCCTTTTGCAAAAGCAACAATAGGAGAAGAAGATATAATTGTCTCTCTTGATTATGACATTGAACTTACCTCTCTTACCGGAGAAGAAGAGACGAACTATGAAAAGTTTGCTGCTGTTGTTCCTGTTAGGCTTAAGAAGGTTTATGAGCTTGCAAAGGACATAATGGAATCTGAAAATGAAAATTTTCATTTTGAACGTGCCTTGATTGATCTCATGGCAATACATCCTGATATACCTATGACATCTCTTGAGTTTTCCTGTCATAGAAAAGAGTGGCGTGTAGATGATGTAAAGGAAGATGTAAAAGAGCTTCTTTTTTATAATATGCATAAGGTTAGGTTTGACAGAACTTCATATCCTGAGTTTTCTGAAGATACTTATCAATATGAGAAGTTCAGGGGATATGATACAGAAGATATCTACAATGGCAATCTTCCTCCGAATGATCTTCCTTCTGATGCTTATGAATATTTTAATCTCTTTTTTGATGTAACTGATGAGAGTTATTATGAATTAAGTGCAGGTGTTGAGTTTTTGCCTCAGGTTGATTTTGAATTCAGGGTTAGGCCTAACAGCAATGGAATCATGAAATCAAGCAATTCAAAGGGCGCGACAGATTATTTAAGATTCCTTTGCATGCAGTATTATCATTTTGTTTATGATGTACGGTTTCCTCTAAAACTTACGATCTATGACGAAAAATCTTTTGATGGAGATGGTTATCAGTTCACTTTTGCATTTCCTGTTATTATAAAAGACAACAGGCCTGACAGGAGAGAATCATCGATAGTGCTTTATGAAGAGCCTAACGTATATTCTGATCCATGCGAAAGCTTTGAAGCAGAAGAAGTTGATATAAGGGCTGTAGGCATATTTGAAGGATATGATAATGTTCCTCTCCGTGATGTGAATATTTCCTATGACTGCATAAAAGATGGGTGTTATCTTGGAAAGACAAGAGCTGTAAATGGAGAGTACAAGCTTGTTTCATCCATACCTGATCTTTGCACAGGAGGTTACATTACAGCTTCTGCAGACGGATACATGACAACAAAGAAGCAATATGCAGGAGAAGACAGATTTTCTGTGAGGATGAGAAAAGTCAATGACTATAATGTGAAAGTTATGAAGAAGGTTCTTGGAAGATCAGGCTTTGAAGAGCTTGACAGCGATGAAAGAGTTGTTCTTTCAGTTTCTTCAGAAAAATACGGAACTTCTGTTTATGAAGAATTCAGGCCTGATGATGACAAGCAGATTGAGCTTTTGGCAGAAGAGGGCGACTATCAGCTTGATTTCATGCTGATTTCTGAGAATGGCGATAATATCCTTGGCGGATACAAAGGCAATTGGACTTATGAATATGTTGAGGCAGCAGGTTCTGATACTGTTGTTTTCTATGTGCTTGAATATCAGCCAGAGCCAATAAACAGACAGCAGCAGTATGAGATGATGCTTTACCTTGATGATTATGAAAATTTCGGCGATGAGCTTAGGCCAAGATTCATGAGCTAGCAAAAGTATTAAATATGGATTCGACAAAAAAAAGAATGAGGATGAGGAATCAAGATTTTGGAGTAAGGATTTTTTCAATCATAGTCATTGCTCTTTTATTTGGGATGAATCTTAACCTTCCTTTTGTTTATGCTGATTCAGTCTCAGGTCCTCCTGCTGTGGCAAATCTTAATGGGGAGGCCTTGTCTTATAATTCTGTAAGGATCAACTGGAGTGAATATTCTCAGGTTCCTGATTTTGATATTTTCAGGGTTTCTGTTAACTATGGCGAAAGAGTAGTTGATCTCGTGGAAAATGAATTTGTTGATACAGGTCTTTCGCCTGAGACAACTTACAGGTATGAGATCTACGGAATTGATAATTTTGGGAATGAAGGGGAAAAAAGAGTTGTTGAAGTTACTACTCTTCCTCCTGATCATTCTGTTCCTTCGATAAGAGATCTAAGAATAATTCCTTCTTCAG
>JBKHIF010000026.1:0-18166 GCA_046538795.1 Candidatus Woesearchaeota archaeon
AAACCCCCACTAGCATGCTTTTAGTAAAATTTTTAGCAAAAATTTTGTGGGATTCTCAGGGGTCCCATTTGAGCTTCCTATCACGTGGGGGTTTCTTTATGAAACCCCCACTAGCATGCTTTTAGTAAAATTTTTAGCAAAAATTTTGTGGGATTCATTCAGGGGTCCCATTTGAGCTTCCTATCAACAATCGTTAATAATATAAATGAGCGATTCATTCAAATTTTTATTATGGCAGATCCGCTTGAGAAATCATATGAACTTCAGAAAAAGGCTAAGGAATATCAGGAATACATACGAGCTGAATCTGATAAGGAGTATCTGAAAACCCTTGAAATCGCAAGGAAGTCTCAGGATGTTGAATCTGTAAAGAACAGGCTTTTCTTTGAACATTTCTGTCAGCTTGAAAAAGAATTTGTAGGCCAGGTAAGGCTAATTCAGGAAGCTGCAAGAGAAATGGCAAACACATTAAGCATAGATGAGTTCAAAAAAATAATCTCACAGATTGTCCTTGCATTAGGCGACATTGAAGAGTTCAGGCAGGGAATAAAACAGCACATTGATGTATTTCTCAATGAAAACAGAGAGATTATGGAATGCATCGACAAGAAGATGAAGACAGAAAAGCTTGAGCTTAAGACCAAAGAGGAAGAATCTGCGCTTAGAAATTACATGTGGAGTTCAAAAAATATCAATAAGTATCTTAAATACCTGACAAAAGAAAATGTTCTTGATACAGGAGATATTGAAACCCAGAGGGCAAAGCAGATCAAGTCTCTTAATGATCAGAAAAACGATCTTATGAAGCTTCAGGGCGATGCTGAAAAAGAATACAGTGTCGTAAGACTTATAATGGATGAATTTAAGCAGATACAGAAATCAAACTCTTATGAAGGTGTGCTTATAACTGAGCTATCCAACATAATCGGCGTGAACAAGCTTCTTGACATAACAGAGCTTCCCACTCCTGCAATTGTCGAAGATCTTTCAAGAAAGCTTGGCGAATTAAGAAAAGTTGTTTCAACTGATGTTGAGCTTCTTACTATAATACCTAACCAGATAATAGACCTTAAGAAAGAAGAGCTTCTTGATAAGGAGGATCTGGATTTTCTATACAGTCTTGAGCAGATATCTGATCTTAGTGAGATGAATCTTCACAAATAGGATAAATTTTCTTTATGTTTTCTAAAATGATTAAAAATAAATAGTTTCATATTTTTACATTATCTTATGGATCCTGTGAAAAAGACTCTTGATCTTGAACGAAATGCCCATAAAAAAGAGGATGAAATAGAAGATAAGAGCGAAAAGGAGTATGAAGATACTCTTCGTGTCTCAAAAGAGTCTCTTGAGATGGATTCTTTGAAAAACAATCTTTATTTCAAGAATTTTGCTGACCTTGAGAAAAGATTCATAGCAGAACTCAAGAAGATAAAGGATTCTGAGAAAGCAATGAAAAAGCCGAGTCTTTCTTTTCCTGAATTCAGGAAACTTGTTTCTGATTTTGTATTAGCATTAGGAAATCTTGAGGAGTTCAGAGAAAAGATCGTGATACATATCGATGCTTTGATAAGGCAGGATGAAGAGATAATCTCGCTTATCAAAAAAAAGATGTCGCTTGAAGGGTCTGAAATAAAAGATAAGGATCAGGAGCTTAGCTTAAGGAAATACATGTTTAGTTCAAAAAACATCAACAAGTATCTTGATGATATCTTAAAACGAAAAGTTGCTGACACAGGAGAGATTGAAACTATAAGAAGCGAACAGCTTAAGGCGCTTGATATTGAACGTGTTGATCTTGAAAAATTAAGGCGCGACGCTATAAGAGAAAATGATACTGCGCTTGCTATACTTACTGAGATTAAGCAGCTTAAGAAGATAAATGATATCGAAGGTGTTCTTATAGAGAATATTGCAAGGATAATTTCACTTAACAATTTTCTTGAAAGAAACGATTTTCCGCAGTCATCTGTCCTTGAAGAGTTTGCTCTTTCCATAGATGAATTAAGAAAGCTTATTGCAACAGAGATACATCTTCTTTCAATAATACCAGGCCAGGTTGTATTGCTGAAAAATGATGAATTATTGGATTCAGAGGATTTTCAATACTTAAAAGACCTGACAAAAATTTCTGATATACCTGATGATGAGATGCAATGACTAGATTAGTAAATTTAATGCTGTGGTTTTTCTTGTTTTCTGCCTTTTAAAATTAAAAAGAATTAAATATCCCAAACATATATGGTTTCTTAAGATGATTTCAATACTTTCGATTTTGTTCCTGAAAAAAGATCCTTTGGATGAAACTGTACAGCTTGAGAAAAAAGAACACACTCAGGAGCATGAAATAGAGGAAGAAAGCGAAAAAGAGTATGGAGATACCATAGAGATTGTTAAGGAATCAAAAGATATAGAGTCGCTTGAGAAAAACCTTTTCTTTAAGAATTTTACAGAACTAGAAAAAAAGTTTGTCTCTGAGATTAAAAAAATTAAGGAGGCAAAGGAAGATCTTATGGATGATGATGTAACTGTGTCTGAATTCAGGGATATCATATCAAACATTGTTCTTTCACTTGATAACATCGAAACATTCAGAAAAGGCATACAAAAGCATATAGAAGTGATACTTAAAAAAGACGAAGAAATTCTAAGGTGCATAAGAAAAAAGATTCGTGATGAAGATAAAGAGATAAGGGAAAAAGATAAAGAAAGATCTCTTAGGGATTACATGTTCAAGAACGAGAATATTGACAAGTATCTCTTAAATCTTTCATCGCAGGACCGCCTTGACACAGGAGGAATTGATTCTCTTCATACAAAACAGATCAAAGCGCTTGTGAAAGAAAAGGTAGATCTAACCAAGATGCGGCAGGAAGCATTCAGGGAAAATGATCTTGCAAAACTTATATTGACTGAATTTCGGCAGGTATTAAGATGCAATACTTATGAAGGATTTTATATTGACCAGATAGCAAAAGTCATACATGAAAATGATCTTCTTGATGTGAAGAAGATGCCTGATTATGCAATTCTTGACGATCTTTTTCTGAAGATGGACAAGTTAAAGGATTTGGTCGCAACTGAGATACATCTTTTAACCACAATACCCAACCAGATCCTGGAGCTTAGAAAAGAAGAGCTGCTGGATAAAGAAGATTTTGAGTTTTTAAAACAGGTTGAAGATATAAGCGACATAAAAGATTTTTATAAATAACATGATTATCTCTTAAAAAACAAGTTAACTTAATCATAATCGAAAAAATTTGCTTAATGATGAAGTTATCCCCGGCTGACTAATGATGAACGGAAGTAACTGCTGAGAGCATTTTTTTTTAAAAACGCATTTTTTCTTACTTTGATTCTTGGAAACATATTTATTCCATAAATCGTATATTTTGTATTATTCTCTGCTTAATAATATGATGAATAAGAGTACATCAGAATCTTTGATTCTGTGTTTATGCCTTTGGTATAAAGAAATTTCTAAACGATATTTCTCGTGACTGCTTAAGAGCATTTTAAAAGAAAGTGATATGCCAAATAAAAATATATTTATTCAGAACAATTTATTCTCAGAACATTCTCATCCTGTTCTATTTCAATTGAAGAAAGATCGTTTAATACTATGTCGTTTCCTAAAAGATAGAAATTGATTTTCCTGCAGTCGATCTCAACATGATCTATGTCCTCAAACTCTAAAGGAGTCTTGGGAGCTTCTTTGCTTTCCTGCGGATTATTGATATCAAATAGATTTACAATACAATTATATTTATCCTCATCTATTTTTTTTCTTGCAATCAATGCTGACTTTGTTTCATACTGCATAAATAAGAGTTATCTGCAATTATTTTTAAAGATTGTGATTTGTTTAAATTCGTTGTTCTTGTTCTCATTTTAAGAAAGTTACAAACTTTTTTAAAGTAATCTGTTTTAAGATAGTTGTGGTGGGTCGGTTAGGAAAGTTAAGTTTATTCAAGCATCGATAGATTATTTTATAGATACGGGTGGTATAAATCAGCGATGGAAAATCTCTTAGTTCGGATATCGAGAAAAATCTCAAGCTCTTGCAGAAGCTCTCAAGCGAGATGGAGCAAAAACGCGATTTTCTTGTTGAGGATTATATAAGAGAACTGAAATCATCCGGAATTCTTAGGGATTTTGTCATAGATAAAAATGCATCATGGGATCATGATGATTGGTTACACTTACTTAATAGATTGAGGGATCTTGGGTATGAGGCGATTGATCCGGATAAGATCGGTGAGTTTCTTGAAGATGAGAAACAGATCTATCTGGAAGAGCTTAAGCAAAAAGAAAAGATTGAGACAGCTATGGAAAAGCTTCAAAAGTCAAAACTTGCACCTGAGTTCATAAAACGAACTCACGGGGCAGGTTCTTTTGAAGATTTTCTTAAGTATCTCGATAAAGAGAAATTTGACTATGGAGTCTTAGAGCTTTCTGAACTTTCTGATTATCTTGAAGAACTAAGAGAAAATTATCTTGAGTCTGAGCAGAAAAAGGTCGATAGTTTTGAATACAAGCAAAAGATGTTTGAAAGCGAGAAAAAGGAATTTGATCAATCTGCAGAGATGATTTCCATAGACAAAAAAGAGATGGAAAAGAAAGAGGATATTCTTGAAAAAGAGATGACTGAACTAAAAGACAAGCAGGCGCATGTTCAGGATATTGTTAAGCAAAACAGGGAACGCGCTCAGGAAATCCTTTCAAGAGAATCTGCTCTTAAGGAAGCTATGGAAAAATTTGACAAGGAAAAAAATCTATGGGAAGAGAAGAAACAGCATCTTGCAAAAGAGGTTACTGATCTTAAGAAGACAAAAGAGTCAATCCTTGCAGAGCTCTCAAACGCTGAGAAACAGGTTGAGACATTAAACAAGGCATTGACTGAAAAAGAGATTCTGGTTTATGATAATCATGAATTAAGCGCAAAACGTAAAGAGATTCTTGAAAAAGAAGAAAGCATCAAAAAGACTGAAAAGGAGATTGAAGCAAAACAAGAAGAGCTTGCAAAAAAATACGAGCTTATCGAACAAAAGGAAAATTCAATAAAGGTTCGTGAAGATGAGATTGCAAGAAGCAAGGAAACCTTAGACAAGAAACTTGATTCTCTGGGTGAAAGAGAGGCTGAACTTGAAAAGAATAAAGAAGATGCAGATAATAGGCTTTCTGAACTTAAGGAGAAGATAACTGAGAACAAGGAACTTGAAAAGACCCTGGAGAAGAAAAGAAAGGTCTTTGAAAAAGAAAAAGCAGATTATCTTGAGAAAAAATCTGAAGTTGAAAAGCTTACTTCTGAATATGAAACCAACAAGAAAAACATGGAATCAGAGCTTTTATCGCTCAAGGATTCTGTTTCGGAATTCACAAGCCAAAGAGACAAGCTATCTGAAGAACTTAAATCATTATCATCGCAGAAATCACTTCTTGAAAAAAACAAGGATGTTGTTCTTTCTGATGTGAACAAGATCCAGACAAGCCTTGAAAAAGCAAAAGAGAGTCTTGCGAAAAAAGAAGAGAAGATGAAGGAGATTGACAAGAAGCTCGAAAGCAAGAGCGGCGAGATAAATGCTCTTAGGAAAAATCTTGAGAAGAAAAAATCAGATCTTGACAAGCTTGAAAATAAGCTTTCATCAAAAGAAGCTCTTATCGAATCAGGCATGGAAGAGCTGAAAAATCAAAAAGAAGAGATCAGAGAAAAACTTAAACACAGCAAGGTCGTAGAATCAGTTCTTGCAAAGAAGCAAAAAGAGCTTGAGAAGATATCTTCTGACCTTGAATCAAGAGAACACAAGGTGTCTGTTCTTGAAGAGAGTCTTGATGAAAAATCAAAGTATCTTGCAAAACTTGAGCTTGAATTGAAAAATAATAAATCCACTTTGCAGAAGGCAAACGAAGAACTAAAGATTGCAAATGATAAGATAAATCTTCAGCTTAGATCAAAGAAAGAAGAATTTGAAAATATGGAAAGAGAGCTTTCCTCGTCAAAGAAAACCCTTTTGGATCAGCAGAAAATAGTAAAGCAGCTTCTTGATCAAAAACAAAGGCTTGAAGAAGATGTGAACAAGCTTGATTCTTATCATGGCGAAAAAGAAAAGGAATTAAAGGAAAAGCTTGAGCTTTCCAATAAGAAATCAAAAGAGCTTATAGAACTTGAGCGCGAGCTTGAGGATAAATCAAAATCATTGTCTGTTCTTGAATCCAGGCTTACAGATACCAAGGACAGCCTCCAGTCAAAGGTAGATTCTTTGAAAGATGAGCTTTCTGTACTTGAAAAAAGAAAAAAAGAGCAGGAAGCATATATAGAAGACCGCGACAAGACTGTTGCCCAGGTAAAAGAAGAGATGGAAAAATTCGAGAAGTCTGTAGCCACATTAAGGAATTTCAAGCAGAAGCTTTCTGATGAGATTGTGCGGCTTGATGCATATTCTGAAAGAAAACATAAAGAGATAAATGAGCGCATCAAAGAAGATGACAAGCGTTCAAAAGAACTAAGAGAAAAAGAAAGAAGATCAAAAGAGCTTGAATCAAAATTAAAAGATAAAGACGAAGAGCTTTCAAGACGCAACAAGGAACTTGAAAAGCTTGATGAGAAGACCAGAAAAAGCCAGGAAGAGACACAAAAGAAACTTACTGAGCTTGAAAAGACAGAAAAGCTTCTTGAGGCAAAGTTTGATGAAGTTGCGATAAAAGAAAAGGAGCTTCAGACTATTGATAAAGAGCTTGAGATAAGGACAAAGCTTATCGAGCAGAAGCATGAGAAGACAAAAGAACAGCAGGAGATGCTTGCCAAAAAAGAAGAGCAGCTAAGAAAGCTTGAAGAAGAGCTTAAGAAAAATTCTGACGAGATAAAGCAATATGAAGAATCACTTCACACTCAACTTGACAGTATCAGGGGTTCGCTTAAAGGGGGTAAGAAGAAATAATGATTACCGGGGTCAAATGATATGGATATCAAATCAAAGCTTCTTGATACAAGAAAATATCTAGAGGAGTGGACTCATGCCAATGACAGGCGCGAGAAGATCCTTGATGAGAGAGAGAATTCTGTTTCTGATAAAGAGAAATCTATTGACTCCCAAAAGAAAGTCCTTGAAGAGCGGGAAAAAAAGATTTCTGAACTTGAAAAGACTAACGAGGAAACTGAAGACTATCTTGAAAAACACAAGGATGAACTTGATAAGCTTGAGAAAGAGCTTAATCAAAAACACCTGACTCTTGTAAAAAAAGACAAGTCCCTGAAAAAAGATGCTGCAAAGTATGAACGTGAAAAGACAAAACTTGAAAAAGAGATCAAAACTCTTGAAAATACTAAATCTGATCTTGTGAAATTTATAAAGGATTCTGACAAGTATATAGCAAGTTCCCTGAAATTCTTCAAGAAAAAAGAAAAAGATATCAAGAAGAGTCAGGAGGATTTTGAAAAAGAGCAAAAGCATTTCAAGGAAAAAAAAGAGAAGCTTGAGCTTGACCTGAAGCATTTTGAAGAGCGCGAAGAAAAGCTTGATAGGAAAGAAAAGCATATAGATGAAAAGGAATCAAGGCTTGAGAAAATTTCAAAAGAACTTGATACAAAGACTCTTTCCCTTGAAGAGAAAAAAGCAAAGCTTGAAGAAGATGTCGCAAACCTGACTTCAAAAAAGCAGAGCCTTGAAAAGGAAATATCTATTTTTGAAAAGGATTTTGAGAGAACTAAAAAAGAACTTGATGTAAGATCAAAAGAACTTCAGAAAGTTCAGGAAAATATTTCTTCTGAAAAGCACTCGCTTCTTCTTGAAAAGCAGGATGTTGAGAATAAGATTAAAGTTCTTGAGAACAAAGAGCGTTATCTTGCATCAAAGGAAAAAGAGATTGCAAACGAAGCAGATGCTCTTGAAGCTAAAAAAACAATCTTCCTTAGGCGAGAAAAGGTTACGCGAGATAATGAAGAGTCTTCTACAAAGAAACTTGAATACCTGAAATCAAAGATAAAGGATTATAACAGCATGAATAAAGAGCTTTCTCAAAAGATTGCAAGGTATGACAAGATATCAAAAGAGGTCCAGGAAAAACTTGATGATCTCACTGAAAAAGAGACAAAAGCAGATGAGATACTTGCACTCAAGCATGATCTTGAAAAAAGAGAGATTGATGTTAACAAGAGAATGCAGGATCTTGAAATATCTGAAGCTGATATTAAGAGACAAGAAAGCATTATCACGAAAAGAGAGCATGATCTCGTGCTTAAGGAAAAAGAATTCGGAGAAAGAGAAGACAAAATCCAATCATATGAAAATGATCTTAAAGAAAAGCTTGAGAAAAATCAAAAGGAAAAAGCAGATCTTGCAGCCAAATTTAAGATAATGAAAGATAAGGAAGAACAGGCAGAGAAGCTTTTCAAGGAACTTGAGAAGCAGAACAAGAATATTGAATCTTCCAACAAGGATCTTTTCGAAAAGCTTGATAAGCAGGAGAAAAAGGATAAAGAGCTTAAGAAAAAAGAAGTTGATCTTCAGAGAAAAGTGCTTACCTTAGAGCATGACAGGAACAATCACAAGAAAAAAGAAGATGCTCTGGAAAAGGAACTGAAAAAAGTTGAAGAGAAAGAGAAAAAAATTGAAGAAAAAGAAAAAAACATGAAAGATTATGCTTCTGCATTAAAAGAGAAAGAGCTTGATTTAGAAAAAGAGAACAAAGAGCATATCAAGTTTGCAAAATACCTGAAAACTGAAAATGATAAGCTTTCAGAAAATATCCAAAAACTAAAAGAAGAGCACAAGCAGCTCAAAAAAGATCATGATTCGCTTAAGTCTGAACTTAATAAGAGAAAATATGCAGATGATGTTCTTGAGAAAAGGGCAAAAGAGATAGCTGAAAAAGAGACCATACTAAGAGGAAAAGAAAAAGAGATTGAAGAACTAAGGCAGAAGATTGAAAAGCAAAAGAGAGTCATTGAAGAAGAATATGAAGATCTTTCTGAGATAAAAGAAGATGAAAAAGAGGTTTCTGAATCTGTCTCTGAATACAAGCAATCATCAAGATACACAGAAGTTCATGAGTATATAAAAAAGGCATTGTCTCACGGGTTTTCAAAAGATGATGTTAAGAAAAAGCTTATTGCAGTAGGCTGGACAGAGTCTCAGCTTAAAGAAGTATTCTCAGAACTCAGATAAGTTTTATTGTTTCAGGTATTATGGTTTTTTGATCATCTTTCTGGGCAATCTTTCCTGTAACTTCTACAACTATTCCTTCTTTCACTTTAGTCCTGTTCTCGAAAATCACCAGATTTATTGTTTCGTTGTATGATAATTTTATCACCTGCAAAGTTCCATAGTCATCTATTTTTTCTACTACGCCTTTGATTCTTATAGGTTCATCATTTTCTTTTTTGAACGGTGTTGATTCTTCTATTGTTTCTGTTTTCAGTATGATAAATAGAAAAATTATTCCTAATAGCGCAGTTATGGTTGATGTTTTTTTAAGCAGCTTTTCTTCCATGCGTTATCATAATTTGATATCTTTAATATGTCTTGCTTAAGATTTTCCGGATAGTTTCCATAAATTTTGAAAGATATTTTAGTTAGTTTCATTTTTGATTTTGTTTTCGATCTCTTCTGAGATCTTATTAATGTGGAGTGTTAATTTCATCTCAAAAAGTTTCCAGTCAGTGTATTTTAAAAGCTGACCCCTGTAATTTACTGCGTTTCTTTTCAATCGTATTGTTTCAAGAAAATTCCAGTCCAGATCAAGTTCAGGATGTTTTAGGCAAAGATATGCATTCTTACATTGATGACTATCTGCCTTAATCATGTCAAAAAGAAGATATGCTTCGATAAGTCCTCTTAAAGATTCATAATGCTCCCTGAATACAAAAGTCCAATCAGTACTCTCTTTGGATAAGCCTGTTGTTTGTTTTTTTATGAATTCAAGACCTGTAAGAGCAACTTTTTTAATAGATCTTATTAGTTCTGTATCTATTTCAGCCTTTTCTTTTATGTTTCCTGTTGCAATGCATTTGTCATAAGTTTCTTCAAGAGAATCTATATCTATCTTCAAATCAATTCACCGCCATGATATCTTTTATCGAGCCTTTCACTACATATCCATCGACTATGTTTTTGATAAGTCCTGTTTTTACCTGATTGATTTCTTTCTTGTTTTTGAATAGATGGATTTCAATCTCTTTCTTTAGTCCTTTTTCATATCCTGTTTTTTGTATGTTTTTTTTAGCTTTATATATGAACACATCAATATCAGAGTTCTTGTACCAGTCTCCTCTTACTGTACTTCCAAAGATGATTATTGTTTCTGCATCAATTGACAAAAGATGTCTTATAAATCCGCTTTTGTAGAGCTTATCTAGCATATATTGCTTTTTTCTTGAAAGATAGGCTGTATTGTTTTCTCCTGCTGTAAAATAAGGAAACTTTCCTTTTTCTTTTACTTTTTTGAGTATGCCTTCCTGCAAATACTTGTCAAGCCACTTGTTAAGTGAAGCTTTTGTTATGTTTGCTTTTTTAAGGATCTCTGTGAAATGCCATCTCTTTAAAGGACTGTTTTCTAATATTAATTCCAACACTTCATCTTCTTTGCTTGGACTTGGCATAATTGGTTTAACTTAGATGAACTATTTATTTGTTTTGTTTTTTAGTAGAACTAATATTAGCTTTAATATGTCTTGCTTAAGATTTTCCGGATAGTTTCCATAAATTTTGGAAATTTTTCATCACTACTTTCCAATAGAAATAATTAAATACTAGTTTGGTTTTCAGTTGTTTATAGATTATAGAGGGGGATTATCATGAAAAATGATACTTTATTGATTATTATTGCGCTGGCTGTGAGTTTTGTTCTTGTAGGCGGCATCATGGCTGTTGAGACTATGGCTCAGTCAGAAACTGCATCATCTGTTTCTGGAGATGTTGTTTCATATCCTATCAATTCAAGAGAGCCTTCTATCAGGCGTGATTTACAGGTTCTTGCTGCAGAACACAGGATGGATCGTGAAGAGATTGTCGTAAGAGAAGGCCAGGAGATAAATATCGAGGTTGTAACAACAAAAGACAGCTATCTTACTTTAGAAGGCATTGATGATTTTGAGATAAAAGAGAGTTCTCCTTCTGTGATAAATTTTAAGGCAGATGAGAAGGGAGAATATGTTCTTGGATGCTCATTCAAGTGCAAGCAGGCAGATCTTGCGCGTGAATTGAAGATAATTGTTGAATGATTATTTCTTATTTTTCATTAATTTTATATATTATTTTTCTATAAAATAACCTATGTCAGATGTTTTGTCATGGATTGCTGATCAGAAGAAGAAGGGTTTTTCTGATAATATGCTTAAGGATTCTTTGAGAAAAGCCGGATGGAGGGAAGAAGATATCAATGGTTTTTTTCCTGAAAAGACAGATGTTTCAGAAAAAAAACCTTCAGAAATAAAGCCTTTTGATCTTTACAGTGTGCTTCTTTATATCATGGTAGTTCTTTTTGCTGTATTTGCCGGAGCAGGCATATTTATTTCTGTAAAGGTCAATCTTACCTTTCTTATTGTTGTCTCTCTTCTTGTATGCGCTTTTGTGTTTGGTCTTTTCATGAAGAGGAAAAACATGGTTACATTATCGCTTTTCGGAGCATGGGTGATAGTATTGTGTCTTCTTCCGCTTCTTCAGTCTCTTTATGGATTTTCTGATTTTATTTATTATATATCTACAGGAATAGGTTTTTTTCTGTTAGGTCTTTTATCATCATACATGTTTTCTCATGACAATTCTGATTTTTCAAGTTTTTTCCGGGCTCCTGTGATGATGAGCATAGGAATCTCTACATTCTATGCTCTTAATGTAGGTCTTTCTCTTTTGATAAAGAATTCTTCTGTAAAAGCTGTTGAGGGAAGCATCATATTTGAAAGCATAGCCAATCAGTATGCAGGGTTTGCTATTGCTATAATCAGCTTTTTCCTGTCTGTTCTTATCATGGTTTTCAGAAGAGAAGATCGCAAGTTTTCAAGGGTTGTGTTTTTTCTTTTTCCCATAGTTATCTTTGCTCTTTTTGTTATTTTGATTAACATATTTTTTAATACAATCTTATGAAACCAATATGTTGCGTAGATTAAAAAAAATAGGTTGTTTTATTCTCTTTTGTAAAAACTAAACAGTAAGATTTATATATATGTGAATCATTTAAATTTGTTATCAGTCTTTTTTAGGCTGTAATATCGGGGAAATTGGCTGATTGCGGTTTGGTCAGCCAAGGAGACAATAGGGGTTATTTTGATTAAGTGTTAACAGTGTTGCTATTTTGATTCCAGAGTTCTGATATGATGTTCTGTGATCCCCTTAATAAAAATATAAAACCTTAGAGGGTGGTTTCAAATGAAAAAAATATTCTTTACAATAGCTTTAGCTATAGCATTATTGATATCAGTTGCAGGTGTTTTTGCAGATCATATGCCAAACATTGATATTGATCCAGACGTTGCGAACTGCGAGCAATTAGGCAATATTTTTACAGTCACTGTTGAAAATGATGCAGGTTCCAGCGATTCAATATTACAAGTTGAGATATATAAGGCTCTCGCAGGTGTTACCAATTCTACTTTTGAATGCGGTGATGCACCTGATGACTGGGACCTTTTTTCATACACAGACAGGTGCATTTATGTAACAGAGCTTGACAATCCTGAAAAAATAGCTCCTAATGAATCATTGGATTTTACATTTGAAGCAGTAATGACCTCAAATACATGTGCAAGCAAGTTTGTTGCTGTAACAATTGATGATGAAAATACTACAGGCCAAAGAAAGACAAAAGATCTTTTTGTAAATATTGACTGTAGTCCTCCTGTAATTATTAAAAACATGGGTGATCCCAGCATTCTTATGGATGAATCCTGTGATCCAGACACAGAAATCTGCGATTATTGGATCACGCAGGATACGCCTATTTTTATCTCAGTCTTTGATAACACTACTTTTAACCAATGCAATTTAGGTCTTGGTTATTGTAATATAACATATACTGTTGATGGAGGTCCTGTTGTTGAAGAGACGCTTGAATATTTTGATGATGAAGTCTATTTCTGGGATTATGACTGGGACTTTGATGAAGATTCAGAACATATCATTGATGTGACTTGTTATGATATGGCTGGCAATATGAGATCAATAACTGAACTTGACAGGGTTGACTCAACTCCTCCAACTACTAATAAATCCTTTTCAGGTCCTCAAAAGATTGAAGATGGTGTTGAGTGGATAGATGGTGTAACCACTATAGAACTTACTGAGTCAGATGGTGGTCCTATCTGTGCTATAGGAACTGATAATACTTATTATAGAATAGTAGAAGCACAGGATGCAGTGTGCTGGAATTCCTGTTCTGGCTGGCAAACCAGCAATCCTACTGCTGATGGTTCTGGTGACTGGATAGAATATGTTGGTCCTATAGGAAGCATACCGCAGTCGTGCCATGTTATGGAATATTACAGCGTGGATGATCTTGGCAATATTGAAACTGTGAACGTCAATTGCTTCTTTGTCGATAAGACTCCTCCAATGATTAATAAGTGCAACGGAGAGGCTATTTTTGATACAGGAGAAGCTGCCTTTGAATCAGAGGATAATCCTGATGGTGATTTCCACTGGCTTACAACAAGCATGCCTGTAACTTTCACATGCGATGATACATGGAATGGAGAAGCAGAACATCCTTCTGAAGACGAGATGCTGTGCTTTAATGTATTATTAGATGATGTTCCAATAGTAAACGGAACTTTTGCATGGAGAACAATAACAGAAGATTATTGTGATGGAAGCTTAAATGATGATGGTTTCTGCTGTGTTCCTGTAGATCCTGAGACAAAGGAATATGAATTCTTTTTCCGGGAAGAATCTATGCACAGGCTTGAATACTACTGCGAGGATGCTGTTGAAAAGAACACAAGCACTCATACGCAGTTCTACAAGGTTGATGATACTCCTCCAAGCATGGTCGGAGATGTAGTTATAACAGGACCTAATTATGCTGTAAGTGGTGATTGTCCTCCTTCTAGTGAAACAGATGAATGCCATCTTGATGGTATTACAACTTTAGATCTAGATTGGGAAGATGGCGGAGATATCTGTGCTGTCGGAGAGGTCGTGTGCGAATGGGATTATAGGGTCGATGGCGGTATCTGGACAAAACCCAGAAGAACATTTCCTATAAATTTCCCTGAAGAATCAGAGCATGATCTAAGGGTTAGATGTGAAGATGCTTTGGGAAATTCTGTTGTCATATATGAAGCTACATATTTTGTAGATAAGACAGCTCCTCATACAGATCTTGTTTATGTAGGACCTCAGTTTCCTGATCCAATTGTTTTGGGGCAATTTCCACACTGGATAGATACTGTGACCAACATATCACTTTCAGCAACAGATGATGTGGGGGACCATGATTCTGGTGTTGCAGACACATGGGTTAGAGTAACTCAGGTTGATGATGTCTATTGTGAATCAGCAGGATCTGGATGCAGCGATGCAGAAGGCGCAGGTGAATATACAGAATATTCAGGACCTTTTGGAATCAATGAATCCTGCCATCTTATTGAATATTATAGCGTGGACAATGTGAATAAGACTGAAGAACCGAAAAGAGATTGTGTCTTCTCAGACCATACTGCACCTGTTGCAAACATATCTTATGAAGAAGATATGAGTGTTGAGTGCGAGGAAGGAAATCCATTTGGATGCAGCCACTACATAAGCCAGAATACAAACATAGAGCTTGCCTGTCAGGATGTAGGTCCTCATCCAAGCAATGGTGTTACCATATTCTGGGAAGTATATGTTGAATCTGAGCCAGGCGTCTGGAATGAGACACCTATACATGAATTCAGCGAAGAAGGTGAAAGTGTTGACTGGAACTGTCATGAAGATTCAAGGCACAAGATAAAGTACTGGTGCGTAGATGCTGTAGGCAAGATGTCTGAGGTAAATGAAGACATTGTAGTTGTCGATACAGTTGCTCCAAATATAACAAAGACTGTTACAGGACCATGGGTCGAATGTGAAGAAGAGCAGTTAATAAAACGTGAAAACAGCTGCGAAGGAGAATGTGAACCAATGGATTGTTATATGGTTGACAGCGCAACTGAGGTTACTTTTGATGTAACTGATCCAGAGCCTCACCCAGTAGACATGGTTAGGTGTGACATCGGCTATGAGTGGTGGTCTCAAGAAGGATACCAAGGCATATTCCATGCAGAATGGAATGGCACAGAATGGGTCAGTTTCGAAGGTGCAGATGAAAACGTGGATCTTGAAGGATCCTACACTTTCAGCTTCCCTGAAGAATCTGAACACATCCTTTATGCAGAATGCTGGGATGCACTTGGAAATACTGCATATGACGTAGAAAGATTCTTGGTTGATAAGACACCGCCATATATCTGGAAAGAATATGAGGCAAGCTATGTTGATGAATTTGAAAATTACTGGGCAAAATGGATAAATGTTGGTATTCCTATATATGCGGGGGCAATTGAGAATGATGAAAATCAACCTCACCCAACTGGTATAAAAGAAGTTAAGTACAAGGTTTCAATCGTTGAAGATGAAAATTGCAGATATCCTTATGAGAAAAGGGAACTCTACGATTATAGCTGTGATGAGGCAAGTGAAGGTGACTGGATGACTGTTCCTGAAAGTGACTGGGATGAATTTGTTTTCAACATTTCAGAAGAGTCATGTCACATGATTGAGATCATGGCAACAGATAATGTCGATAAATGTGCATTGCACAAACAATTTGTATTTGTTGACAATACTGCGCCATTGCCTAACAAAACTGTTGGTGAGCCTAAATCTGAAATGTCTTATACCAGTAAAGTATATGGAAAGATGGAAGGTGGATATGATGAGCTTGATCCAGATGGAGAAGATATTTGTTCTTCTGAAGAAGGTAAGTGTTGGGATGTAACTGTTCTTACACCTATTGAGCTTGCATGTGTTGATCCAGAACCGCATCCATCAGGAGCAGTTGATGTTTGCTTTAAGGTTGAACTGGATGGACATAATGACACTGAGTCATATTGTTCACCTGAAGATATGACTGAAGACGGCTTTTGCTGTATTGAAGGTCCTGTGACAAACTTTTATTTTGCAGAGGAATCAATACATAAGTTGTCTTACTACTGTGTGGACAATGTAGGAAACCAGAATCCAGAGGAGCTTGATGTTGAGTATTTCAAAGTAAAGGGAAGTGCTTTCCAGATTGAACTTAATGGTAAGTGGAATCTGATAAGTGTGCCTGTTAAGTTGTTAGATAATAGCATGGATGAGATTTTTGCAGGTCTTGAAGATGTTGTAGATTCAGTCTGGACATATGATGCAGGAGTTTGGTCAGTCTATTCTCCTGATGGTCTTGACAATGATGACTTGACTACCATGCAGCCCGGTTGGGGCTACTGGGTTTTAACTAATCTGGAAAAGGGAGAGACAGAGATGCTGACAATAGGAGGCAACTTATTTTCTGAAGGAATTACCCCTCCTGAAAGAAATATTGTTGATGGCTGGAACCTGATAGGCTATTATGGTACAGAAGGTGCTCCATGGGTTAATGAATATGGATTTTGGGTTCCACCAGACACAGAGGGAGCTTATCCTGGCTATTATGGACCTATGGGAGCAGGACTTAGTGTTGAGGATGAACTAAATTCCCTTATGCCTTATGATTGGGACACAAGCATCTCATCTATCTTTGGATATTGGGATGATGGCAGCCAACACTTTTTCAAACCAACCGGATTTTATGGATTGTGTTATGAGAATAAGATGGATCCTGGAGCAGGTTACTGGATATACAAAAGCAATGGATATGGTTTTGTACCTCCAAGCTGTGCTGAGAACACCTACAGCAAATTTGGAACTATCCTTAAGCAGGAATAAACCAAGTTCCAATTTTTTTATTTTTTTTATTTTTTATAGAAATTAAACAAGTTTTAAAAATAAATACTCATTAATTGGTGAAATGAAAATGATCAGACGAACAATTACAATATCTTTATTATGTATGATGCTGCTTAGTGTTGTTGTCTTGGCAGATGAACGTCAACCACCGCACCAATTATTTGGCGATGTTCTAACCAATGGGAAGGCAGCTCCCGATGGGCTTCTTGTAGAGGCCAGATCTGGAAATGTTGTTCTGCAATCTACAAGAACTCAGCGAGGCACTTATGGCTATGAGCCTGATATTTTTTACTTGCCCTTTAATTCAACAATTGAAGAAGGAATAAAGATAACTTTGTATATAAAAGACAAAGATGATGTTTTTCATGAAGCAGGATCAAGTAACTTGATAAGTGGAAAAGTTGAAGAACTTGATCTTTCTGCTACAGGTAATTTTGGAAATCCTTCTAATGATAATGATGATGATAATGATGGTGGCCGTAGTTCAAACAGAAGATCATCAAGCAGTAGTCCGGGTGGCGGATATATACCTCCGCCAAGTGTTCCTGAAGATGATAATATTACTGACTCTTCTAATTCAACAGAAGAAGATGTGGCTATGCTAAGTGATTCATGTACTCCTGACTGGTATTGTTCTGAATGGACTGAATGTCTTGGAGAAAAACAAACACGTACTTGTGTTGATGATAATGATTGCGGCTCTGATGAGAATAAACCTGAAGAAAGCAGAGATTGTAACGTAATTGCTCCTGCTGTGTTTGCAGAACAGGAGGAAGCTAAACCTCAGGAAGGATTGTTTAACAGGATCACAGGGTTTGTTGTTGGTGAATCAGGAACGGTTTCAGGAAAGGCAGTGCTTTTTGGTCTTTTGATAACTATGGTCCTTGTTGTTGTTTATAAGAAACGAAGACGCATCAGGAGATTGTTCAAGAAAAGGAACTGATTTTAGAGTGAAATATATGTGTTTGTTTTTTTCTTTTTATCTTTAATTGATTGAAATTTTTAATAATTGAGGCTTTTTTAGCATCTAGAAGAGTAAGTTTTATAAATAGATCTCTGTTACTGACTTATAGTTCATAGTAATAATTATAAAAAAATAAATGAGGTAATGCCTAATGAAAAAAACACTAGCTATAATGGTTTTAGCATTTGTGTTGTTTTCTGTGTCTGCATTTGCTGTAGAAGAGCAGGTTGTTGATGAAACTCCTGAGTCTTTATGGTGT
>JBKHIF010000088.1:0-4281 GCA_046538795.1 Candidatus Woesearchaeota archaeon
TCTAGTGTTGTTCAACAGAGGACTGATTTTTTATTCTCGTATCGGAGATACTGTCAAAAACCAAAATATTTATAAACAAATTCAATTTTCTCCAAGCAAACGAGTCAATCAATGACAAAACATATATTTTCAAATATGTGTTTAATACGAGCATAAAACAAAGATCCTGAAAAGGAACATCCAGAATTGACAAATTCTCCTGGAAGGTTCCATCAAAAGGACGTTTTTGCAAAAAAGGATACAAGATAAAATTTCAGTATCCAATAGGAAGCTAGTGGTTCTTATGAATCAGTAGAATGAACTATCGCAATCAAAGGAATAAAAAATGGTAAAAGCACACAAACCAAGAAGTGGAAGCATGCAGTTCTGGCCAAGGGTCAGAGCAAAGAGAGAATACGCGAGAGTAAGATCCAGACCGACAAGCTCTGAGAACAAGCTCCTCGGATTCGCAGGTTATAAGGTTGGAATGACCCATGTTGTCGCTGCAGATAACAGGAAAACTTCTCCTACCAAAGGAACCAACATAACAATACCTGCAACCATAATTGAGTGCCCTCCATTAAGGATTCTTGGGGTAAGATTCTATAAGAAAGTTGATTCTGTTATGAATCCTGCTGCTCAGATCATGTTCAAAGGTTCAGATGATGTCAAGAGGAAACTTTCTGTTCCTAAAAAAGAAAAATCTCTTGATGAATTTGCAGATAAGATTTCAGAATTTGATGATCTGACTGTTGTTGTTCATACTTCTCCAAATAAGACTAATATAGGAAAGAAAAAGCCAGAAGTCTTTGAGATTGCTGTTGGCGGCAAGATGGAGGAGAAATTTCAGTATGTGAAAGATAATCTTGGAAAAGACATACATGTTTCTGATGTTTTTTCAGAGGGTGTTTTTGTTGATGCAAGAGGCGTCACAAAAGGAAAAGGTTTCCAGGGTCCTGTAAAGAGGTATGGTATTGGAACCACATCTCACAAGTCTGAAAAAGACAAGAGAACTCCTGGTTCACTTGGTGGATGGAGCGGACAACAACATTTTATGTACCGTGTAGCTCATGCAGGTAAAATGGGATATCACGCAAGAACTGAATATAATAAATTGATACTTAAGATTTCACAGGAAGCAAATGAGGTCAATCCGAAAGGTGGTTTTGTGAACTATGGTGTTGTGAAAAATCCTTTTGTGCTGATTAAAGGTTCTGTCCTTGGTCCTAAGAAGAGGATGATAAGGTTTGACAGGACAATAAGAAATAAAAAAGATACTGAAGTTCCTGCGATAAAGGAGATAAGCCTTGACTCGCAGCAGGGTAACTAATCAGACTATTATAATATAATAAATCATATTGAGAACGATCAAAAATGGAACTTAAGATATATAATACCAAAAAAACAGAAACAGGAAAGATATCTCTTCCAAAGCAATTTTCTGAAGAGGTAAGGCCTGATCTTGTAAAAAGAGCTGTGCTTGCTATTCAGAGCCACAAGAGGCAGGCTTACGGCGCAGATCCTGAAGCAGGTAAAAAATCTGCTGCAGAACTTTCAAGAAGAAGGAAAAAATACAGGGGAAGCTATGGTTTTGGTATTTCCAGGGTTCCAAGAAAGATACTTTCAAGGCGCGGTACCCGGATGGGTTGGGTTGGCGCATTTGCACCAGGTACTGTTGGCGGAAGAAGAGCTCATCCTCCGAAAGCTGACAAGGTCTGGGATGAAAAAATCAATGATACTGAAAGAAGGAAAGCTATAAGATCTGCTATGTCGGCTACACTTGACAAAGATGTCGTCGTATCAAGAGGTCATGCTGTTCCTGATAATTATCCTTTTGTCATAGACAATGATTTTGAATCTCTCAAAAAGACAAAAGAAGTGAAAGATGCTCTTCTTGCACTTGGTTTTGACAAAGAACTTGTGCGTGCAGAAATAAAGAAAGTGCGTGCAGGAAAAGGAAAATCAAGAGGAAGGAGATACAATAAGAGAAAGAGTGTCCTTTTGGTTGTTTCAGAGGGAAGTTCGCTATATGAATCTGCAAGAAACATCTCTGGTGTTGATGTTGTTTCTGTAAATGATCTTAATGCAGAGCTTCTTGCTCCTGGAACCGATCTTGGAAGAGCGACTCTTTTTACAAAAAATGCTGTTGAAGTGCTTGAAAAAACAGGGCTTTTCCTGAAAAAACAGAAGTCAGTCAAACCTGCTTCGGAAAAGAAAGCAAAAAAAGAAACAGAAAAAAAATCTGTTGAAAAAGCATCAAAATCATCTGCTAAAAAATCATCTGCTCCTAAAAAAGTGGCTGCAAAAAAGCCAGCAAAAAAGGAGATTAAAAAGGACAAGAAATAATACTTGATAATCGATTAAAATGTCAGCTAAAAAAACTAAACTCAACACAGAATTGATCAAACATCCTTTAAGCACTGAAAAGTCTATAAGGCTTATGGAGGCAGAGAATAAATTGATCTTTGTTGTTGACCGAAGAGCAACCAAGCCTGAGATAAAGGCTGCAATCGAAGAGTTGTTCAAAGTAAAGATAATAAGTGTTTCAACGTTCATAACGCCTAAAGGCGAAAAAAGAGCTTATGTCCGTTTCAGCGATGAAACACCGGCAATCGATATTGCGACCCAGATGGGTCTTATGTAAGGAGTTAGAAAATGGGTAAAAACTTAATTCAACAGGCAAGAGGAAAAGGTTCTCCTAGATATAGGGCTCCTAGTTTTAGGTATAGGGGAAAGGCTCAGCATAAATCATTTGGCCAAAAAACCCATAAGGGAAAGGTTGTTGATTTTGTGAGATGTCCCGGTCACAGCGCTCCTTTGGCTCAGATTGAATTTGAAGATGGTGAACTTTGCCTTATGATTGCTCCTGAAGGTGTTAAGGTCGGTGAATTTGTAACTACTGGCAATGAATCAGGAAATAATCGCGGTAATACTTTGGCATTATCGCAGATACCTGAAGGTACTCAGGTTTATAATCTTGAAGCTGTCCCTGGCGACGGTGGAAAATTCGTAAGAAGTTCAGGAACCTTTGCAAAAGTTGTATCTCAGTTTGAGGACAAGGTTCTTGTGATGCTTCCTTCAAAGAAAAAGAAGTTTTTCAATCCTGGCTGTAGAGCTACAATTGGGGTTGTTGCAGGTGGCGGAAGAACTGAAAAACCAATCGTTAAGGCGGGTAAGAAACATTATATGATGAAAGCAAAGAATAAGCTTTATCCAAAAGTTTCAGGTAATGCGCAGAACGCAGTTGATCATCCTTTTGGAAATTCAAGATCTTTGAGAAAATCCAAAGCAAAGCCTGCACCTCATAATGCTCCGCCTGGAAGAAAGGTTGGTATGATAAGGCCACGGCACACTGGAAGGAACAAATAAAGATATGCTTGGTATGTTACGGTGATTAATTATGGCAAAAAAAATATTCATTTATCGCGGAAAATCGCTTGAAGAACTTCAGGCTATGGGAATCAATGAGTTTGCAGAGCTCCTTCCAAGCAGACAAAGAAGGCTTATAAAACGCGGATTTACTGATGCGCAGAAGATTTTCCTGAAAAAGATTGAAAACAAAAAAGAGATAAAGACTCATTGCAGGAACATGATCGTACTTCCAAACATGGTTGGAAAGACTATTAAAATATATAATGGCAAGCAGTTTGTAGCGGTGATCATCCAGCCAGAGATGATAGGTCATCTTTTAGGTGAATTTGCCTTGACAAGAAACAGGGTTACTCACAACTCGCCTGGTGTCGGAGCTACAAGATCAAGTTCTGCTGTTTCAGTGAGATAAAGATTAAAATGTCAGAACAAAATTATGCATTCAAGGATTATGAAAAAGAGAAGATGGCAAGAAGTATTGCCAAGAATCTGGGAATCTCTACTAAAAAGACTATTGAGGTTTGCTCTTTTATAAGGGGCAAGAAAATCAGGTCGGCAAGGAATTTCCTAAATAGGGTTCTTAAGATGGAAGATGCAGTTCCATACAAGAGATTTAATCAGGAACTGGCTCATAATCAAAGAGGTCCTTCCGGATATCCTATAAAAGTTGTAAAAGAAGTCCTGAAACTTATTGGTGATGCTGAAGCTAACGCAAAGGCAAAAGGACTTAATCCGGAAAATCTGAAAATCTTACATATCTCTGCAAATCGCGGAAGTCATGCTATGCATTATGGAAGGCAGAGAAGAAGAATGATGAAAAGAACTCATCTGGAAATAGTCTTGCAGGAAATTGCTGCACCTGCTTCGAAAAAAGCTTCTGCAGAAAAGAAAACTCCAGATTCAAGCAAAAAATCAGAAACAAAAAAACCAGAA
>JBKHIF010000089.1:0-4185 GCA_046538795.1 Candidatus Woesearchaeota archaeon
AGGTGAGATCAAATCAGGAGGAAAAATTGCAGATCTTATAGACAAGATAATTAATGACCTGAAGGAAACCGAGGAGCTTAAGCGTGACATGGCTGCATCGGTTATCTCCTACATGATCTTTATCGCAGCTATAGTAATTGTAATTTCACCTGGTCTTTTCGCGCTTTCATACCAGCTTTTGATAGTCATAACAGGCTTTGCATCAAAATTATCCAATGTGGGTGATGTCGCAATACTTCCTAATATTTCTGCAGGCGGCGTGGATGCTGGTGCTTTCAAGAATTTCTCTATGGCTGCCATATCTGTGATCGCTCTTTTCTCTTCTATGATTGTATCCATACTTGAAAAAGGAACAATAAAAGGCGGTGCAAAATACATACCTTTTTTCATAGGAACCTCGCTTATCATATATCATGTGCTTATGGGCGTACTACAAGGTTTCTTCGGAAGCCTGGCATTCTGAGTTTTTCTTTTTTCATCAGAAAGATTTTCTCGAGAATATAAACAGTAAATTATTTATACTAATAAGTCTCTGATCTTTTTTAAATACTTGAGTATTTGAGTAGATTGCAATGGACTTAAAGAAAAACAGGAAAAGAGTGTTATCTAGAATAATTTCTATGCTTATAATAACTTTAATTCTCTCTTTGGCTGTTTCTGCTGATATAGGTGACAGTTTAGCAAATGCATTTGGAACCATACTTGCTCTTGTTGTTGGATTAGGAAACTTCATCCATGGGGCGCTTATTGTGGATAATGTAAGAAGAAGCCTTTTCTTTGTTTTTGGAGTGTTGTTTTTCTATGCAGTATATCATACGGCTTTGGGTTTCACTCCATTATTCAAGGATGATGGCAGCAAGAAGATGAAAAAGCTTGTAGCAGTATCCTTGGCTGTAATCTCTCTTATGGGGCTTTATTGGCTTGTTCCTCTTGATCAGGCACTTGAGACTTTTGGTACTTTAGGGATATTTGTTCTTTCGGCAGCATTTGGTTCAGGAATGATAGGCATTGCCCATCAATTGAATCCAGAAGGCGGAGGATGGTATAAGACAGGTGCATTCCTTGTCTCAGCAGGATTGATATTCTATCTTTTCGGAAGCTGGCTTGAAGATGAGAATGCAGAACTGGGCCTTGCGTTCCTTGTTTTGGGTGTTCTTATACTGGTAATCAGTTCATGGAGAGGCAACAGTACAGGAGGGGGAAGCGGTATTCTAAATATCCTGGGAAATCTATGGGACAGAAAACCCAACATATTCTCATTGGGCCAAAGAGGCTTAAACAAAGGTGTAGATATTTTTAATGACAGGCACAACCGGAGATATAACAGATGGGGAGATCATGAAGAATCAAAAGATCACATTAAGCATACTAGAAGGCTTATCAATGAATATGAAGTAAGAAAGAATAATGAAGATGACCACATAAGGGAGATGAGAGGATTTGCCCAGCAGACACAACGCCTTGTAAATAACCTTCATCAATTCGTAAATCAGGATCACTCGCTAAATGATATTATGCGTGGTCTGACAGGAAACGATGGGGCTGAGACTGCGCTTAATAGCATGCTTCACATAACTGAACAAAAAGAACTTAGATATGATAAAAAAGATAAGAAAAATGACCGCAGGATGAGAAAGTTCCTGATAAAGATATCATCTGACATTGATGAAGACATGGCCAGGATGAGAACGACTATGTCAAAGATTGAAAAATATAAAGATAAGTGGAATGATGAACAAAGAAATCAGGCAGAAGATCTTTATGAAAATTATCAATCAGTAGTTCAGCATCTTGAAAGCAGAAAAAGGATAGTAGATATCCTTAAAAGATTTGATCTTAACATAGAACACCTGCATATACAGAATTATACTATTTCAAAAAAGAAAAAAGAGACTCTCAAGAAACTTATTAGTGAGATCAAGTCAGAGATAGATCTTCTTGAAAACATAAACAAAAAAAGGAACAGAGGAGAAGATATAAGTCATCTTCAGGAGACTGTTACAAGAAAGATAAGGCATATCAAGGACAGGATAAACCGAGAACTTGGATGGCTTATGAATGCAAATAATGAAGAAGAACATAATCTGGGGCTTCTTGAAAACAATTCGCGCCACATGGAAGAATATTTAAGAGAATTAAGAGCATTGCTTGAAAGCGAGGAAAATGTAAATGAACATATAGAAAATATCGCAGGAATTCTTGATCAGGAAACCATACAATCAGAGGTAGAAAATGAACGAAGGTTCCTTGAACAGTTTCAGTCTGCAGAAAATGAGTCAGGCAGGATAGAACAGATGGTGGCGTCTCAAAATGCAAATAACCAAAATCCTTCAGACAACCAAAGATCTAATGAAGATGAACAAATGACGAAAGAAGCTCTCAATAAAATTGATCTTCAAAATTTAAAAAACATAGAGAATCTTATTTCCAATGGTGGTATCTCAAATTTCATGTTGGCGGCAGGCCGTCTTGGAGAACTGATCAAAGCAAAAGAGGAAGTAGTAAACCTACTTAATGAAGTTAAAGATCCTCAAAAAATTAATACTATAAAGGCAGCTCTTGATACGTTTAATGGAAATTTTGGCAATAAAGCAAAACAATTGTTTGATTCAGCAGATTCTCTTTTTGAAAACCAGGCAAAATCAAATGCTTTTACAAGAGAAACTCTCGGCCAGTTTGAATCTTTACTTGTAAAATCAAGATGGATGGAAAAAATAGATCGGCTTAAAAATCTATATGTGTACTTTAATTCTCGTATAGAAGAACAGAAGAAAAAACTTGCAGATTATCAGGAAGTTGCAGGTTCTTTTGACGATAAGATGAACGAAGCTGAAAAAATTAGATCAGACATACAAGATAAGATCCAGAGAAGTGCAAATGCAAATTCACTAGATTATTTTATAGAGCTTGCAGGAGAAATGGGAGAATTTCTGGAAAAACTCAACAGTTTTTCTGATGAAACACAAAAACTTGAAGGCATGAAAAAAGACCAATCTATACAGAAGATACGAGATTATCATAATTTCGTGATTAGTCAAGGACAAGTGCTGTTATCACAAATAAGATCCTGGCTCAACCGGAGGGTTATGAGTCTTTCTCCGGCAGAAAGAAAAAATGATTATGATATCTTAACAAGAGGATTAAGAAGATTCGCCTGGATGAAAGATATAGAGAACCTTAGAGAAAGTTATTTTGAACTGGAAAATCTGGTAAGACAGAACAGCTAATCAAGATGGAACTAAAAACACAGATAAGAAGATATATGTTAGGAATCTTGTTTATGTTAGCTTTAGCTAAATCAATATATGCAGCATCAGCTTATCAGATATTTTCAAATGCAGTTTCCTGGCTTGGAAGACCAAGTTTTGTTTTGGTCGTAACTCTTGTCATGTTCTTTATTCTTTTGTATGCGATATTTGCATCAGGACTTGGTTTTGTAAAAGCATTTACCAAAGAAGATAAATCACTTACAAAGAACGGAAAACTTGTTGCTGTATCAATGTCTTTAATTTCAACTCTTGGAGTCTTTGGTTATGGATATGCAACAGGCGGCGCATACAATATGATGGCCCAGCTTCCTGCAATACTAGGAACTTTTGGAACTATTGCTGCCTGGACTGTTTCAGTTCTTATCGCTGCTCTTGTCTGGTTTTTGTACAAAGATCTTCCAATGCACATGCAAAAAGAAGATGATGCTCTAAATAAAAGAAGATGGATGAGAATAGGTCTTACATTGCTTTGTTTTGGTATGTCTTTTTGGATATTTGGAAATCTTCTTTCAAAAACAGACTTTTCTGAATTTGGTGTTGCATTCATATTTTTGGGAGTCATATCGATATTTATCGGTTCTGTCATTAAAACAGATGAGGAAAGAGCGCAGGCAAAAGCAGAGAAAGAAGCAGGTGAAAGTGGTTCTTCTGGAACAACGTCTGATGGTGATACTAAAAAATATGGGACTGTTGAAGGTGTTGTCAAAGACGAAGATGGTCCGATAGGAAATGCTACTGTTACTATTGATAACAGAAATCCTGTTACAACAGATTCTTCTGGTAAATTTGTTTTTGGACAACAAGAATTTGGAAATTTTAATATAAAATACGAAGCAGATAAACATGCGACTGCAGTTAGAAATTACACACTAGATAAGAACAAACTTGATCTTGGTGAAGTTATTCTTGCTAAAGA
>JBKHIF010000090.1:0-4150 GCA_046538795.1 Candidatus Woesearchaeota archaeon
ATTAATTATTTTAGTGAATCTTCAGGCACATTAATCATCTTGCACTATGTTTACAATTTTATTCATTTCAGCATGTAAATCATCAATATAATTTTCAATAATATCCCATACTATTTCAAGGTCTATTGACCAGTACTTATGAACAACCACATTTCTAAAGGCCCTTATATTTTTCCAACTTATTGAATTATGTTTTCTCTTAAAATCATCAGGAATCTGAGAGACTGCTTCACCTATTATTTCAAGACATCTAACAACTGCATACTGTGTGCGTTTATCATCTATAAAATCCTCAAAAGTCATGTGACCAACAAAAAACTTTATCTCAGAGAGCTTTTCAAGAATATCTTTTAGAAAAAAATCATATTTCCGCTTCATATTTCTTACCATCAAGTATGATTTGCCTCAACTCATCTCTGATTAGTTTAGGTTTTACCAAATCAACATCTCTTTTGAAAAGATCCTCAAGAAAATCTTTAAGTCCCACATAATCTTTAAAAAAGCCTCTGTTTTTTTGAAATTCAACCAAGAAATCAATATCACTTGTATTTCCAGGGTTACCATCAGAAAAGGATCCAAAAAGAACTAATTTTTTTACTCCATAAGAACGAATAATTTCCCTGTTTTTATTTAGCTTAGCTAAAATAATATTTTTTGAAAGTTTCATAAAACAGAAATATGAATGAAAATATATAAAGATTTTCATTAAGAAGAATCTTAAAAAAAAGAGAAGGGTATGGAGTTTTTCTTTCAGGGAGGGGTAATTTGAAGAAATTTATTGTGTGGGACTCCATACCCCTGAATATGAATCATGAACACCCGGAAAAGAGTCTTGGTTTGGTCATTGTGTGTTTTGTGTGTTTAGATGAGCTGATTTAGTGCAATTTTATTATGATTTTTGCCAAATCAACACTCCCCGGACATTCACTACATACTAGTAGGTATAACAACTATTTAAATGTTTCGATTTTGATGTTACTAGCGAGTGGTGTTTTGGTCTGATTAGAGGTTATATTTTAATAATAAGCAATGTTTCCTGAAAATCTCATGAAGATCTCATACAAAACCATAGAGCAGATTGTTGAAGATGTCGTGCCAAAGGTTGAAAGTCTTACTGGATGGAACGCACATCCTGATTCTCTTAATATAAGCATAATAAGAAGAAGAGACTATTGGAATTCTGTCATGGAAAGACGGCTGAAAGAAGGGGCTGGTCTTTCTGAAGAGGAGTGCAAAATAAGACGTAAGAAACTCAATCTTCTGCCCTACTTAAGCTTTGCAGAATATTCTTTAGAAGATGATCGCATAATTATCGTGCAGGATAATATATCTGAGAGAACAAACAAGGATGGGCTGTCTCTATATGTTTCCCATGAGATAGCCCACAGGTGCCAGTTTCTTAATAACCCTGAATTCAGAGATGAGATTAATGAGATCTCAAAGAGGTATTATCCCATAATATTCGGGAGAGAAAATGTTGAAGCGATAAAAGATAACAAGGATATTGATGAGTGGAATTCAGTTCTGGAATTCTTAGAGGCAGATGTCAACATAATCGAAAGCATTATGAAAGACAGATATTACTCAAATTCTATTGAAAGGCCTGCTTTTCTTCCTGGAGCAGTGAGCCTGTATCTGGGTATAATTAATTCAGGAAACAGGGAAAATATGAGAGAATCTATACAAAATACAAATATGTATGAGAACTTAATCATCCATACGTTGATAAAAAAAGGAAGAGAGGGAGTAAATGAACTCTATTCACTCCCTATAGAAAATATAACAAAAATTGTGGGACAAGACTAATATCTATCTTTGAAATCCTCGTCTTCGTCCTCATCGCTTTCGTCAAGATCTGAGTCAGGATCATCTTCCAGATCATCATCTGATTCATTGTCGGAATCATCTTCTGAATTTGAATCCTCTTCTGAATCATCATCAGAGTCTATATCTTCATCATAATCTTCATCAACATTCTCTTCGTCATCTGAGTCATAGTCTTCATCAGAATCTGAATCATCATCGTCAGGATCTGAATCTGGGTCTTCATCGGTTCCAACTTCGTTAGAATCATCAGAATCATAGTCTTTGTCAGATTCTTCGTCATCATCTATTGATCCTTCATCTGAATCCTCTTCCTCAAGATCTTGGTCTTGTGGATTTTCTGTATCATCGTAATCTTCATCTCCTGAATCGTAAGTCTCATCGTCATAATCCTCTTTATCTTCTTCATCATATGCCATTTTTTATTACCTCCTTTTTTAGCTAAAAAATTTCATTTTGAATTCAAATAAGAATTATTTAAGCATTTCTGTTTTAGAAAATCTAAGACAGAATATCAGTCTTCTATGTAAGGATCAAAATGTCCACACTCATAGTTATGGTTGTATTTTCCAAGAGCGATTTTTGAATCAGTTATGGTATTTCTAAGATCAATTGGAAGTATTTCTGCTCTTTTATTGAATTCTCTTGCCCTTTCAAGAAGATTGTCAAGAGTGTTTACCATATATTCTCCGCTTTCAAAGGGATTCTCTGTATTGAAATAATCTTCTCTCAGAAGTTTACCTAAAATAGTATCAAGCCTGCCTTCAATGCTGCAACGTTCGATATATTGTGCAATCCTTTCAAACATGGTTTTTAGAAAAAGATCTGAAATATATAAATATTCTTATTCCTCGACGATGAAATCAAATTATTTTTAAATTAAAACAAGTTCTCTTGCTTTTATGTATGAAGAAGAACCCGATATAGGTTCAAAATACCTAAAGAGATTTAAGGAAATTGTAGTAACTCCTGATCCTGATGATGTTGAGAGATTCAGGAACTATGCAATAGAACTTCAGCAAAAGAAAGAAGAAAAAAAGCACGACAAGAACAGACAGAAAAAGAATTTTCTGAAACCATGAGCACATTGTCTGAACTTGGAATCGACCATAGTTCTTTAGATAAACTAAATGGAATAATGCTTTATTTCCCTGAAGGGTGTGCAGCTTATGATTCAAATTCATTTATCATAAATACATATCCTGGGCAGGAAGAAAGGATAATCGATGCAATGGAGCGTGTTGCAAAAAAGCAGAAAATTTTGAATACAATAAGAAATTCAGGGATCGCTATTTCATTCGGAGCATTAATAGCACAAACTTTAGCAACAAGAAATGCTATGAATAATGGTTTAGATCTGCCGAACTTCATGGCATATATTTCAGTAATAAGCGGATCGGGAATTGCTTCAACAATCTCTCAAATCATAAACCAGCGTTCAAAGAAATTCATGGGTTATCTTAACGAAGAAATTTCAATAACAAGAGGATCAGAAAGGTATGATAAGATGATTGCCATGATGGCCATCGATCCAAAATATGAGACAGCTCTTCGATCAACATATCAAGATGAAAATTGATCCTATATAATCAGATCTTATTTATATCTAAGAAAGATTCCTGATAATTATGGAGCTTGGATCACTTGATGAAACAAAAGATGATTCTATTGAAAATATTGTAAATGATGATCTGATTCTGAAAAGAAAGCTCAAAAAAATAAAAAGGATAGAAGACTACCGCCGCAGGATGAGTTTGCTTTCAGAACTTATGAATGATAAGGGATATGAGAGAAGAAAACTCTCAAATTCATATCCTTATTTTAGAAAAGACGATTCTAAAGATGTTCTTATGTATTTTCCTAACGGATTCAGCAATTATTCTTACAACTCTCTTGTGTTAAAATTTGATGATCGCAAAGAAGAAGAGCTGATTGATACTATTTCAGATTATATCGATAAGATAAAAACACCTGAAAAGATAAATACCATAGGAAATATCATTGCAATTTCTTCTGTGGTTGTAATGCTTGCATCCATAAAATTTCCTGATTTCCCTGAAAACGCTGATTATATCTTAGGAGGCATTTCAATAGGATCTTATCTTTTGGGATCATATGGAAGATTAAGAGGGATATCAGAAACAGAAAAGACAAAGAAATATCTGAATGATAATAATTTCATTGTTTATGAAGGAAAAAAAGAATTTGATAGAGAAGTCACAATAAAAGCGCTTGAATATTCTTTTGACTAAAATCCTCTTACATCTAATTCATTATTTAATAGAACTATACTTTGGCTTGCAAAATATGTAATATTTCCTAAAGA
>JBKHIF010000027.1:0-17278 GCA_046538795.1 Candidatus Woesearchaeota archaeon
CGATCTGTTTTGTCGTGTCTGCCGTACTTGACATGACGACGATGACGTAGTCAGCATCTTCTAGTTGGTATCCTTCATAGAACCAATGTTTCTTTCCTGAGATCTCGCCGAACTCAGCAAACACTTCTTTGAATACGTTCCGAGCATGCATCATGGCTTCAGACTGTTGTCTCTTATGCTCAAAATAATAATCATAAAGATCCAATGGACCATAACTTATAGGGTTTTCTGTATCCAAAAGAGGATAATATGGTTTATATTCTCCAACAAAATTCCTTATATCTTCATCTTTAATGACATCAACACGTTCTACACAATGGCTTGTTATGAAGCCATCCTGACAAACCATAACTGGAAGTTTTACGTTTTCATGCTCTGCTACACGCACAGCGAGAATTGTAAGATCATATGCTTCCTGAGGATTTTCTGAATAGAACTGAAGCCATCCTGAATCACGTTCAGCCATCGTGTCTGAATGATCGCAATGGATATTTATAGGACCTGAAAGCGCTCTGTTTACAATGCTCATGACTATAGGAAGCCTGTTTGATGCTGCAATATATACAATCTCGTGCATAAGCGCCAAGCCATTTGAAGCTGTAGCAGTCATCGCTCTTGCCCCTGCTGCGCTTGCTCCTACTGTAGCAGACATAGCAGAGTGTTCTGAATCTACCCTGATAAGCTCTGTATCAACACCACCATCTGCAACAAACTGAGCAAATGCATGCATAATAGGTGTCTGCGGAGTTATCGGATAAGCAGCGATAACATCAGGATTTATCTGCTTTATAGCCTCAGCACTTGCCTCAGCTCCGGTCAATGCTTTTGATTCCTTTTCAGCCATTTTCATCAGTTATTTATTATCAGTATTTTCCATAAAAACATAAGTAATTTAGTCCCTAAACTCGTTTTCGTCTTTCATCTCTATGCATTTCACAGGGCATTCTGCTGCGCAGACCCCGCAACCTTTGCAGTAATCAAGATCTGTATCGGTCCTCTTGCCATCTTTTGAAGGTATGCAGCCTTCTGGGCAAAGATTTGCGCACATCATGCAATGTATGCATTTATCCATATTTATGACAGGCCTCTGCGCTCTCCAGTCGCCTGTCTTGTATTTTTTTGCAGAAGCTGCTTCAGTAAGCCCGCCCGGCAAAATTGTTCTCCATCCTGGTTTTGATTCATCTCCCATTTTGATCATGACCTTATTATAGTTTATTCTTTTGTCTCTTCATATGCCTTGTCAAGCGCATCGATGTTCAACTTGAACATACGCTCGCCGATCTTTGCCTTAAGCTTATGCTCAAGCTGTTTTTTTATCTCATCAAGACCGACTAGGTTTGTTATTTTTTCAATAGCTCCAAGAAGCGGAGTGTTAGGAATATTTTTTCCAAAAAGCTCCATAGATATCCTAGTTGCATCAACAGTATAAGTTTTTCCTGAAAAGCCGATCATTTTCTCAATTTCATCAGCAGATTTAGGAGTATTTACGAGAAGTATCCCTTTTTCAGGATCAAGACCGTCTGTGACAGGTATAGGACCTATGAGAGTCGGATCTACAACAATAACAAGATCAGGGTTTACAACACCTGAATGAATTCTTATTGGAAGATCAGAAATTCTTGTGAATGCTTTAACAGGAGCGCCTTTTCGTTCAGCACCATATTCTGGAAAAGACTGGATATATTTTCCTTTATGAAGAGCAGCATCAGCAATTATTGCAGCAGCAGTCTTTGCACCCTGTCCACCCCTTCCATGGAATCTTATTTCAAATATGTCTTTTTCAGCCATCAAGAAATGCCTCTTTTTTATGCTAATTCTCTCTTGGAATACGGTCCTATAAAAGCTTTTCGTTTAGTATAGAACGCGGCTTAAAAAATGAAATAATAATACTTGTTATTTATCCCAAAAAAAGATAAGTCTATTTCGAAGAAGAAACAGGGAGAAACAATTATTTTTAAAAAAGAAATATTTCAAAAAACACATAATAGTATAAATGTTATTTAGCTTACCCTTTTTATCTTATCATAGGCTTTATCTTTTCGACAACTTCTCTTGCGATTTGAAGCTCTTCGTTTGTAGGGATTACAAAAACCTTTGCTTTGGAAGATGGTGATGATATTACTGTACTTGATGAGGTATTCTTCCTTCCGTCTATCTTTACACCTGCATAAGAAAGATTATCACACACTGATTTTCTTATGTAATGAGCCTTTTCACCCATGCCGCCTGAAAATACTATCGCATCAACACCATTCAGAATACCGATATAAGAAGATATTATCTTAACAAGAGAATACTCAACCATCTCAAGAGCAAGTATTGCTTTCTTGTTTTTCTTTCTTGAAAGGTTATAGATGTCTCTCATGTCGCTTGTCATTCCGGTTATGCCAAGAAAACCAGACTGCTTGTTAAGTATCTTGTCCATCTCCTGAGAGGAAATCTTGTACTTTTTCATAAGAAAAAGCAAAGCACCAGGATCGATTGAACCGCTTCTTGTACCCATAGGAAGACCATCAAGAGGAGTAAAACCCATAGATGTGTCCTGACATTCACCATTTAAAGATGCTGCAACACTGCTCCCATTGCCAAGATGGCATGTTATGATCTTAAGATTCTTCTTGTTATTCATAAGTTTTGTAGCTTCAGACACAAGATACTTATGAGACGTTCCATGGAAACCATATTTTCTTACCTTGTCTTTCTGAGTATAACTCTCGGGTATTGCATAAGTGAAAGCCTTCTCAGGCATTGTCTGATGAAAAGAGGTATCGAATACAGCAACCTGTTTTGTATCAGGAAGGTATTTTTTGCAAGCCATAATACCCTGAAGATTAGCAGGATTATGCAAAGGAGCAAGTTCAGAAAATATCTTTAGGTAGCTTATGGCAGAGCCATCTATAAGTGCAGGCGACTTGTAATAATCACCGCCATGAACAACCCTGTGTCCTATGACATCGATGTCTTTCAACGGCTCGCAGATATTGTTCTTTTTAAGAGATTTAAGAGCAGTCTTTACAGCCTCATTATGGGTTGAGATTTCAGCTGCATCTTTGACCTTGTTCTTGTTATATTCATAATGATACTCGCAGCGATCCATGCCTATGCAGTCGATAAGGCCTTTTATCATGACCTTGTGCGAAGAAAGATCGTCCTCCATATCAAAAAGCTGATACTTTAAAGAAGAGCTTCCTGAATTGATAACAAATACTTTCATCTTAACTCTATTTTTGAAAGAAATCATATTTAAATGTTATGAAAGAGCAATTCTGTAGTCCCAAAAGAACCAGATAAGTAAAAAAAATCATAATATTATTTTCATCTTATTATATATATAGTGAAATTTTTTAAGATAATCATCATAATGAGTTTTATTTTCAGTCTTTAGATCTCCAAAAGTTTCTGCAACTATTTCTCCCATGTCAATAAGATTCATGCCGGAATCCATAACAGACAAATAATTACCTTTTCTATGAATATGCTGACCACTATACCTTTCAACCTCAAGTCTTGTATTATTTAAAAGAGTTCTTAGAGGCCTATTGTCAAGCTCTTTTGCAATCTGATCTATGCTTTTTGGCGGTAACCTATATCTATCAGTCATTTTCCCCCGACGACAAAATTAAATTATTATAATTATATCTTGGATTATACATATATAAATCTTTCGTTTTTATACCCCTTCACAGTAGTTATTAATTCAAGAAACAAAACAAAATCCTTTTAAAATAGATTCAAATTACCATTTTTATGGACGCGAAAGATCCTTATGAAGGCACAAAACTTATTCTTGTAAGGCACGGAGAAACAGAACTAAACAAGCTTTCTATGGTGCAGGGAGCTGATTCCAGTCTTTCAGAACTTGGAATTAAGCAGGCACAAGCTCTTGGAAAGAGGCTTTCACAATCATTCAATATTGATCTTGTATGCTGCAGCACCCTTTACAGGGCAAAACAGACAGCAGATAAAATTACGAAGATCATAGGCTGCAACAATATCACATATTCTGATTCTTTGGTTGAAAGAAGCTGTGGATCATGGCTCGGAAAATCATGGCAGCAGATATATGAAGAAAACCCTGATCTCCTTAAAGCAAGAAAAAATCTTCTTGATTTCACTCCAGAAGGTGGAGAGACTCTTGAGATGGTTGAAAAAAGGATGATGCCATTCATAGAAAAAATAATTGAAGAAAATAAAGGCAAAAATATACTTATAGTATCTCACGGAACAGCACTAAGAGCTCTTCTTGGCTATTATCTTGGGATAGATTATGGAAGGCGTTATCTCCTAAGCAAAGAAAACTGTTCAATAAGCATTGTAGAATACTACAAAGGGAGATTCACTGTTCCAAGAATAAATGATCATGCACATATTGAGGGGATTATAGATGAATAACGAAGAAAATAATGAGATTGAAGTAAAGGTAATTGAGATAAAAAAAGAAAGGATAATACCCATGATAGAAGAACTAGGTGGAGAGAAGATCTTTGATGATATTATAGAAGGCTCTGCCTATGATTATGATGATAACAGGCTTAGAAAATCAAAAAAGCTTTTAAGATTAAGAAAAGAAGGAGAAACTCCATTTCTTGTCCTAAAACAACTTGTAAGCAAAGATGATGTAAAGATATGCAAAGAATTTGAGCTTGAAGTTGAAGATCATGAGACGATGAAACTTATTCTTGAAAATATCGGCCTTAAGCCAAAGACAAAAATGAAAAAAAGAAGAACATCATACAGAATCCACGGCGCAAAGTTTGAATTTGACAAATACCTTGATGAAAACAGCCATATACCTGAATTTATGGAAATTGAAGCTCTTGACAAAGAAAAATTATTCAGTTATGCAGAACATCTCGGACTCAAAAAAGAGGATCTCAAGGCATGGTCAGGCGGCGATCTGATAAAATACTATTCAGACAAAAAATAACTTTTTTTAGAATTTATGTGCAAGAGGAAGATCACACACCTTGCATTTGTAATCGATTGCAGAACCTCCTCTGTAAGAAATCTCCTGCGGACTTGAAAGAACAATTCCGCAGTCAGGGCATGAATACGCGACAACTTCAAAATTCCCATCATCTCTTTTGACCGCGTACAGATCAAATTCCCGCTCTGATATGTTGAATCCGGACCTGTCTAAGATTATTACATCTTTTCCCAGAGAAGAAACAATCTCATCAATAGAACCTGCCAAGATACCGAGATTCCGGCCAAGATCAAGCTTTCTTTTTTTAATAGAATTCTCACAGTCTTTTAGCACGTCATCAGTTTCATATGCATTTTTTAGTGCAGAAACATTTTCTGAAAAACCCATGATAAAAAAAGCAGTCGAGGTAATATAAATATATTGTTGTAAAAAAAAATCTATTTTGGGAGGATAATAACTCAAATCGATGGATATTCCCCGAACTAAATGAAAGGGTGCCCAAAACTGGGTGCCTCACAGGGGTACTCTTCGAGCACACCTGCGGTGCATTGATCCAAAGGAGTACCCTTTCAGGGCAAACCACACAAAAACGAAAAGAAATTTTTTTAAATTTCTGCGCACATTGAAACAAGATTTCAATCGTGTTTCATGCGAAATTTTCAAAAATCAGACAACTATTTCTTGTCTGCACCCTGGGCCTGTACAGCTGTTATTGCGCATACATTAACCACATCTTCAGTATCACACCCTCTTGAGAGATCGTTCACGGGTTTTTTAAGCCCCTGGATTATGGGTCCTAAAGCCTCTGCTCCTGCAAGCCTCTGAACAAGCTTGTAGCCTATATTTCCTGAGTTCAGATCAGGAAAAATAAGAATGTTCGCATCTCCTTTCAATGGAGAATCCGGTGCTTTTGAACCTGCAACCTTTGGAACTATAGCAGAATCAAGCTGAAGCTCGCCATCCACAACCAGTTCAGGCTCTTTTTCTTTTACAAGCGTAGTTGCATTGATAATCTTATCGACCTTTTCATGCTTGGCGCTTCCTTTTGTCGAGAATGAAAGCATAGCAACCCTGGGCTCTATGCCAAAGAATCTTGCAGAATCTGCAGTCGATCTTGCAATATCGCAAAGCTCTTCTGAAGACGGATCAATCACAAACCCGCAATCAGCAAACAAGAAGAGTTTTTCAGGCAGAGCCATGAAAAAAAAGCTTGAAGCAATATTTACACATTCTTTTGTCTTTATTATCTGGAGAGCAGGGCGGAGAGTATCAGATGTTGCATGCGCTGCTCCTGAAACAAGTCCGTCTGCCATTCCTTTATATAGCATCATAGTACCGAAATAAACAGGATCCTTCATGATTTCTTCAGCATTTTCAGGAGTCATTCCCTTTTTTTTCCTAAGCTCATAAAATTCATTTGAAAACGATTTAAGATTTTCATCATGCAAGGGATCACGCACTTCAAGTCCTGATATGTCTGCGCTGAATTCCCTAGCCTTTTCCTCTATTTTCTGCCTGTCTCCTATAAGGATAGGTTCAGCTATTTTATTCTTTTTCAGTCTTACTGCCGCCTTTAAAATTCTCTCATCAGATGATTCAGGAAGAACTATTTTTTTGAGATCTGACTTTGCCTTTTCGATTATCGAAGTTATGAAATCCATATAAAATATTTTACCAAGCAGGTTTATTAATTTTTTGTTGATTTATCCCTTATTGTGTTATCCCTTTTCGCAATCCAGAAAAAATAAAACATGCAATATAAATATCTGAGATACTCATTTAAACATTTCTTTTATATATAGCGCGCTATATTTTTCCTTCAACGCAAGAAATCCAATAACAACAAGCAAATTCTAATGAGGTGGGTATAATGAAAAAATATTTTATGATGTTGTTTACAATGACATTGCTTATGTCTATTTTCGTAGCTGGGTGTACCATGTCTTCACAGACAACAGATCCTGATGACAACATCCAGGCCACAGAAAATGAAAACGCCAACAATGACATTACAGATGATACTGATAAAGCAAACCAGGAAATGGGTGAAACTGATGTTGATGATATGATGAACGACAACAATATGATTGAGAATAACATGGACGATGAAACTTCTGGTTCTGTAAAGACATTCAAAATAACAGGAGTAAACTTTGATTTTATGATGGATGGTGAAACAGCTCCTGATATCAGGGTTAATCATGGAAATACAGTAATAATAGAATTCACCAGCACAGATGGCTTCCATGACTGGGTTGTAGATGAATTTGATTCTGCGACAGAACAAGTCAGCACAGGAGAATCTACTTCGGTTGAATTTATCGCTGATCAGAGAGGCACTTTTGAATATTATTGTAGTGTCGGAAACCACAGACAGATGGGAATGGTCGGAAACCTCATTGTTGAATAGCAAAAAACCAAAACCGATGGCTATTCCCTGACCTGCTCGAATAGTACCCTTTCAGGGCAAACCCCACAAAAACGAAAAGAAATTTTTTAAATTTCTGCGCACATTGAAACAAGATTTCAATCGTGTTTCATGTGAAATTTTCAATAAAAATATCATTTTGCAATTATTTGCAATTATTTATTTTTTGTATTCTTTTTTGCCTGGCAGATGATTTTCATAAGAAAAATATATAAATGAATAAAGTCCAATTCTAATATATATTAAAATTATAAAGACGGTTGATTCTATTGGCAGAAGACTTGACAAAACAGATTGACAGCAGCACAGAATTTTTTGACATAATATGTTCTTCAAAAGACTGCGCTCCTGAAATGAAAAAAAAACTATTAAGATCCAAAAGAGCAAGCGCAGTTTTCTATCCAAAAAACAAAAATGAAGTAAGAAAGATCCTCATGAACTACAAGTGCGTAATAAGAGGAGGAGGGTCTTCCTATTTAGGACAAGTCATACCTGATCACGATGAAGTTATAATCGATATGTCACGATTTGACTCTGTAAAAATATACAATGATTATGCTATAATAGGAGGAGGAGTCCCTTTTTCAGATATAATCAAGAAAACTGCTCAGGAAAACAAAGAGCTAAAAAGTTTTCCTCTTTCATACAGAAGTGCAACACCAGCCGGTTTTCTTTCTTGTGGAGGCAGGGCAGGGATAGGTTCTCCAGAGAATGGATATTTTTCTGAAAATATTGATGAAATTGAAGTTGTTACTCCAAACAGCGAGATCCTGAGAATCAAGGGAACTGAGATAGATGATTTCTCTGGCTCAGAAGGACTTCTCGGAGCCATAACAGAGATGAAAATAAAGATACAGCCCAAAAAGATAAGACACCTTCACATGTATGGTTTTGACTCAAGGATTGATCTTGAAAGATTCTTTGAAGAGACAAAAGATATAAGATTTGCATATTTTTTCAACAAGATCGCTGCAGACAGGCTAAACGATAAATGGAAACTAAAGACAGTGCCTGCCTACACCATGATATGCCAGGACCTAAACGACAAAGACGATTATAGACGAGAATACAGAGAAGACCTTGCAAAAAGAGGCATCTCTTTCATATATCCTAAATGGATACTTGAACTTGAGTCAAAACGCATGAATATGCTTGATTTCATGATAAAGGATTCAAGGAACAATATCCACATAGCTGATGGGATCGGGTCTGTTGATAAGACTCTTCATGCATTGCGCCATGTAGAAAAACACAATCTTCCTGCGTACGGAATGCTTGGAAAAGACGAGATTCTAATAAGAATATATGCAGACTGCAAAGATTTTCTTGACAAGCAAAAATTCCTTATGATAATGGACAACATCTATAGAAGCATTGAACCGGCATCAAAAGGAAGATTCTTCAGAAGCTACATCTCAGGAAAAGATAAAAAACATCTCCAGGTAACAATCAACAAATATAATGTTCCGGGCCACCTTAACTTAAGGCAAAACCTGAACAAAAACATTCTTGTAAAAAAGATAATTTCGCCTCTTCTGATATCAATGGGTGGTAAGCTATGGTAAAAATTGATGTGATAAAACTTAACAAAGACTACCAAAGACGCCATCAAGTAAGACAGGTGAAAGAAAAATTTGACAAGGTTATAGACCGCTTTAAAGATTCAGAATATATTGAAGAATTCAAAAAATGCGTCCAGTGCGGATATTGCCGAAACACCAGTGCAGCATACCACATCCATAAAAAAGAATCAGAATCTCATCCTGGAAAGATGTTTATAATAAAAAATTTCATGAAGAAAGATAACAAAAAGATGATTCTTGATACAGTCTATCACATGACATTAGCAGGCTATGCTGAAAATGTCTGCCCGGCAGGCATAAGGCATGAATTTGCATGGAATGAACTAAGAAAAGACTTCTACTCATTAGCTAAAGAAACATATCCAAAGCTTAAAGAAGCCTTGGAAAACCTTAATGATCCTGAAAAAAACAACATATTTGGAAAGAAAAAAAGCACAAAATTCAACTGGATGTCAGAGATCGAACACAGGAGATCTGATTTTCTTTATTATGTAGGCAGTAATGATCTGCTAAACAACCGTGATCGTGTGAGAAGGATGCTTTGGATATTAAACAAGTTTTCAATACCATACACAATCTCAAAATTCGAGACAGATTCAGGCTATATTGCAAAACTTGCAGGGGATCAGGATACAGAAGAAAAATGTGCAAAAAGACTAAAGGATCTTGTAGGAGATTTGCTTTTCAAAAAGATCATCGTAAGCTGTCCTTTTGAGTTCAGGAGATTAAGGGATATTTTTGATGACGAGCATGTGGAAGTCATCCATATCATGGAAATAATATCAAACAAACTTAAAATACTTGGAAGCAAAAAAGTGAGGCACATCAAGGCAAGATGCGCTTATCTGGATAATTTTTATCTTTCAGAATATTATCCATCTTCAATGCCCAGGGAGATCTTAAGAAACATCGGTTGTGATATTGTAGAAAAATCTCATTCAAAGCAGGAATCTTTCAGTTCAGGCGCAGGAGACTGTTTTGAGTTAGTATTTCCATACGATGCAGAACAGATAGCAAAAATACATCTTAAGGAAGCTCAGGATGCAAAGGCAGAATATCTTGTGACAAGCGATTCATTTGCACAAAAGCTGCTCTCAGACACAGCAAAAAAAACAAAATCAAAGGTTAAGGTTATAGATCTCTCGGCTTTGGTTGTAAAAGCGATCAAATGGGCTGTATGAACTAATGGGGAAAGGTTTTTATAGATATCCTTATATGTCAGAATCAATGAAATCTATAAGATCATTTCTGATTCTGGTATTATTTATCATGATTTTCTTTAGCTGCATAACATATGCAGCAACCATATCAGGAACTGTTTATGATACTGAGCTTGAACCAGCAGAGAATACAATAATATACATAAACACAATACCTAAACAGACAATAGTCTCAAAAGATGCAGATTATTCTTTCAATGTGCCCTCGGGAAACTATAATATAGAAGCGAAAAAGGGCGATTTCTATACCAATGAAACAATAACTGTTGACGAAGATGGTAATTATGTTCTTGATCTCATATTATGGCCATCATTTGAAGAAGAAGACGAAATTTTATCTAATATTGACACAATAGAAGAACAGCAGGAATCTCTTCCTGAAATAAACTCTGAAAAACAAACATTCAATTATATTCTGGCAATAATCGCTGTACTGATACTTTATGTTTTATTCATAAAGAGAAAAAAAATAATAATGTTATTCAGAAAAAAAAGACAGATAAAAACACCTATTAAAAATAATAATCCAAACAAAAACGATGAAGGATATGCAGAAAAAATAATTTCATTTTTGAAAAAAGAAGATGGCAGGGCAACACAAAAAGACATAAGGAAAATAATACCTCTTTCTGAAGCGAAAATATCACTCCTTCTGGCAGAACTTGAACACGACAGGCGAATAAAAAAATTCAGGAAAGGACGTTCAAACATAATAGTCCTAAAAGAATAAAGCACCTTCTACTCATCTGGAGATTTCATATAAGAAACCCTGGGAAGACTCTCCCGAGAGAGAATCTTCCTGGGGAAAAAGAGGTGATTATGAAAAAATCAATAAGAAAAGGGAGCTTTAAACAATATTTAAACGTTTCGGTTTTTAGTATTCTCCAGTAGTTAAACCAAATCACATTTTATGTTTGATCTTTTTTCTCCTTCTTGAGCGTTTTGCTTTCCTTGTCATAGATACAAGAACCATAACAAGAAGGATGCCTATCACAATACCGAATCCAAATGTAAATACAGATATTATCGCAGGCGAAAAAGTGAAAAACCTAAGGATATTATCACCATTGCTCTCGTCAAAATATATATCAAGCGTGCTTAGTTCAAGCGCTTGTTCTGCATATATTAAAGAAGAATATACATCAGAATCTTTCAATGAATCTGCATATTCATAGTAGCTGTACCCTAATATAGGAAAAATCCCCTTTTCCTGCTCTCTGGCAATTACTTTTCTTACCGAATCAAGTTTTCTTTCCACAAGATTCTCCACATTGCCTTCACTTACACCCATGACACTCAAAAGGACATTAATGGTTGCTTTTGCGTCGCTCGCCTTTGATACGCAAAGATCATAATTACCTTGTTTGTAATCATTCATTGCTCTTTCAATATTTCTTCTTGCCTCATCAAGGCTTGCAGGGATGAACAGCTGGACATATTGGTATCTTTCTTGCGCTTCAGATAATTTCTGGATGCAGGATTCTCTTATGAACTCATCGTTTATATCAAATTGTTTACCGGGAATATCAAAAAAATGCTCCCAAACCTGTGCACTGTCAAGCCGTTCTATAGCATATGCAAGGTTATAAAGTGAATTATATTTATCTGTATAAAAAGAAGACTTTGCATTATCAACATAATCTTCTGCTGTAAGTATCCGTTCCTTGACAATCATGTATGTCTCAAGATCAGAAAGTGTTTCAAGAGATCTATTTTCAAGTCCATGTTCGTAAGCATCTATCTGGGTCTCTACATTCTGAATGATTTCAGCAACAGTACTATTATCAAGGTCTTTCTGGAGGAGTATTACATTTTGGTACCTTATGTTTGCTCCAAAACAATAGCTTGCAGCAGAATAGTAATTATCAAAATCAAGCACACTTTCTGCTCTTGCAGTTAGGTTTATTGCAACATCAGTAAGCTCGTTAGCCATTTCAAGCTCATCAGGATTTCCCCATTCAGTTAGATCAACCATGGTATTATAGAGATTCTCTGTCCTCTCACAAAGCTCTCCTGAAACCATCTTCATAGTCTCCCTGTATTCATCAGGAATATTGAAATCAACCTCTTCCCTGTAATCTTTTCCGGTTGTGTAGAATACTGCATCTTCAATAGTATATATATCAACCACACGCACGCCGCGGTCCTCGCCGTAATCAATAATATCTATAGTCTCATTATCCTCGTTTCTAAGAGTCATGCCTCCAGGTATAAGTATAGTAGATATGCCTTCTTCAGATGCAGCATCAATCTTTGCCCTCAGTCCTGATACAGGCCCTATCAACCCTCCTGAATTAATTGTTCCTGTAATTGAAACACTCTCATCTATATCAAGATCCTGAAGAGTCGCAAAAGTAAGTGCAGCTATAGCACCGCCTGCACTAGGACCACCTATGATAACTGAATCTGATCTTATAGTATAGAAAAAATCATAGTTTGAGCAATCCATGTCTAGAAAATTGCACACAGTCTCTTTTGCAAATCTTGTAGATATCTGAGTATCTACCTTGCTAAGCGGAAATGTATCAATAAAGACTCTTCCGCTTCCCTGACTTATCTCAAGATAAAGGTCAGCTATGCTTCCGCTATAATCATCTCCTGCTTGCTGTACGGCAAGAAGTTTAATATGTCCTGATCTTTCTCCCAAAAAACCTTCGCTGTATTCAACGCACGAAAATAATAGCAAAAGAATTACAAAAGAATAAATAATAGTTTTTTTAAAACTAAATCTGCTGTTGTTATATGACCCTCCCATGCATACCAGAATAATTCAATCATTTATAATTTTTTGCATCGGACAATAGTAAAAAATATTACGGTGGATAAATGATGTCAAAAAAGAAAACAAGCAAAAAACCTGAAGTAATAAAAGGACCGCAGGAGCATGACTCAGCAAAGATACTCAAGACAATAAAAATTGCAATCGCAGTCATGATGGATTCCATAGATCTTCTTTTTGCAAACATACCCGGAATCAACACTTTATGGGACTTTGTTACAGCAACAGTGCTCTATTTTATGCTCGATAACAAGAAGCTTGCTTTCTTCTCGCTAACAGAAACGTTGATCCCAGGACTTCCTTTCTTCGGCCAGATAGATGCAGTTATTCCTCTTGCAACAATACTTACCATAATCGACAATAAAGGAGAAAAATTCAAAAGAAGATTCAGACATGAAAAAACGCTTAAGATGAGAAAGATTAACTGATAAAAAATAATCATTTAACATTTGTTTCTGCAAGATGCACATCATTGTACAGCTCAAGTATCATTAGATGAAGCTTCTTTTTTTCACTTGTATCAAGGTCTGAAGTCTCGAAATCCTTTACGATTCTGTTATAATTATACTTTGCATCCTTAATCTTTCCATTTATGAGCATATGCCTCGCCTGATTGATCATTGAACGCAGATGAAAGCTTCGGGGCGACAGCTGCTGCTCAAACCTTGCCCTTGCCTGCTCTGCTTCATAATCCTTGCCTGAAAGTTTTGTCGGAATATGCGCAAGCTCTTCTTTCATATATATCTGGAATTCGCGGTCATCAAGCTCCCTTCTTTCACGTATTATATCTGTTTGCATGGTCAGAAGAAGATTTTCACGCTCATCAAGTTCATGCTCTCTCTTATCAAGGGCTGCCTCCCATGATGAAAGTTTTTCGGATCTGGATTCAAAATTCGAACTCTTATCCTTGATTTCTCGTTCGAGTCTCCGTACACTTTCCAAAAGAGTCTTTTCCTTCTCTTTTAGCTTCTCAACAGATATATCCAGTATCCTTGCATTCTTATTCTCTTTTTTCAGTTTCTCGAATTCAGAAATCTTTGACTCAAAAGCCTTCTGCTCAATCATGAATCTCTCACGTTCGCTCCTAAACTCATCTCTCATCTCTTTTAGTTCTTCTTCCCGTTTATCAAGAGCATGTTTTTCTTTTTCTATCCGCATGAATTTCTGTCTGATAAGAGAATCATCCTCTCTTGATAAAGAACGAGCAGGAACAGGATCTGTCTCTTTTTCTGAAAAAACCTCTTTGCTGTCAGCAGAGCTGTTGTCAAAACTAATGTTGAACCTGTCATCGCTTTCTGTGTAATCTTTTTCTGAAGAAACGTGAGAAGTATCAAAAGAGGCATTTTCGTTCACTGATGGCTGGTCATATAAATTATCTGCCGTTACTTTTTTCTGTTCTTCTTTAAATGAATCTTGTGCATGTTTATTGATCTTGTTTTCATCTACTGTATTTTCTTTGGGAAGACCTGAATCAGTTCTTGGAACAGGAGGAGCTTCTATAACCACATTTTTTACAGAATTATCATCTTTATGAGAATCATCATTAAATCCAGCTTCAAGGGAATCAGCTTCCATACGTGAAACCATTTCAGGCTCTATCTTTCTTTCTTCATTTCGGGACTCTTCATCAAGCTTATCAAAAGATTCGTCTATCATCTCAAGAGGAGATTTCTGTTTTTCTGTTTGCTTCTTTTTGAATATTCTGCTGAAAAAACCCTTTTTCTTGGGAGGTGGAGGAACATCTGACTGTGATCCTGCCTCTTTTCTTTCGCTTCTTACTGCATGCGGCAGCATAGGAGGCTTAGGAGGCGCTTCTTTTGAAACAGCATGAATATCAGAAGAGGACGCATCAGGGCTTTCAAGTTCTATATGCTCTCTTTTCTCAATATCAGAAATTTTTGACAAATAAGAAGAATCAAGCTCTTCTATCTTTTTTTCGTCGTCTTCAAGTTCATCTTCTTCTTTTTCAAGAGCAGAATCAATATCTTTTTCATCCTCAGAAAGAATATTCTTGTAAAAATCCTCATTCAATTTATCAAGTTCTTTTCTGGAGTTGAAATCAGAACCGTCAAGAAGCTCTTTATTCTTATCAGAATCATTATTATCTGCAGGAGGTGAAGGAATACCCTCATCAGGATCATGAATGCTATCAAAATAATCAACTTCGTTTTTTCTTTTTTCAAACATATCAACATCAGCAGACCGAGATTTTCCTAAAGAACCAGGAATAGGGGCATCCCCCAAAAGATCATCCATCTTGTTATGCACATCAGAAGACCCTTGTTTTTCAACAGAAGCGTCCTTGTTATCGTCTGCCATGAATTCAGTCTTGAGTATGTCTTTTGAGCCAGAATCCCATCTTTGAAGATCCTTAAGCATAGTGTCAAAAGTCTTTTTTGTATTTTTTCCGGTTCTTTTTTTTGGAGCAGATCTTTTTTTGTAGGATTTATCGCCTGATGCTTTTTTTGAAGAAGACTTTGCACTACGAGTTTCATTTGATCTTGTGTTTTTCCCGCCCTTATTTTTAGAGCTGGATCTAGAACTATTTCTACCAGTAGCTCTAGCAGTCTTCTTTTTACCAACCATCAGTTTTATTTTAGAAGAATTCATTTAAAATATTTTGTTATTTCTTTCAAATGATTAAACCCAATCTCCGAGAAACATATAAGACTGAGACCTATTAAAAAGAAAAAGGTTTTTAAATAGGATGGATTTTCTTTGAACATAAAGGTGGTTTTAATGGAAGAAAACAATCTTAAATGCTCATCTTCAAACAAAGAAATTACAAATGAACAGGGCGCAGTGAAATTTCCCTGTCCTAACTGCAGCAAATGCATGATCGTAAGGACAAGGCACTCAAGAAAGATTGCTGCCAAATATACGTGTCCTGAATGCGGATTTACAGGTCCTAACTGATCATAAGAGGTGTTTAGATGGCAAATGTTATAATAACTATGAAGATAATGCCCGAATCTCCAGAGACAGATCTTGAAGCTCTCAAGGAAAAGGCAAAAAAGATGATAGCTGATTTTGGCGGAGAGGTCGGAAAAGAAGAGATTGAACCTGTTGCTTTTGGGCTTAAGGCAATCAATCTGATATTTGTTTCTGATGAAAACAAAGGTTCCACTGAAGAACTTGAAAAACAGGTAAGTGATATAGAAGAGGTTACTTCAGTCGAGATAACTGATGTTAGGCGTGCTGTCGGTTAGGCAGGCGATAATTTTTATTTTTTAACATATTATTTTAGTCAAAGCTTGTTCTTTAGGCATTCTCCATATCAACTCAGAAAAAACAACCTCAATATGATCTATAATTAATAGTATGAATTAATAGTATGAGAACAAAAATAATCAGTCTCCTTTTTTCTTGATATACATATCAACTTTTTCGCGTATCATGTTTACACGCTGGTTGTTTGCATTTACTTCTTCTTTGCAAAGATCAACCTTTTCATCATAGGATTTCATATCTTTTCTAAGAGACGATATGGAATCATCAAAATCATCAAGCCTTGTTATGTGGGAGCGTATCTCTTCTACTTCTTCATAGACAGCCTTATCTTTCTCGATTATAGCTTTCATTCCAAAAAGAGATTGCTTGACAAGAGAAGACATCTCATTAAAGCGGGCCTTGAACTCGTCTTTTTCCTGAACTAATGCCTTATTTTGCGAGATTAGCTTTTCCTGCTCTTTTTTCTGCATATCGATTATTCCCTGAAATTTATTCATCTGCTTATCAATCTCAGCTACATAAGATTTCATCTGCTTGTCGATTATCTTCTGCTGATCTTTCTTGAAACCCTTAAGAACATCATTAAATTCTTTAATCTTATTTTCATGAGAATCATGTTTTTTCATCATCTTGTCATGATTCTTTTCCATCTTTTTGTGAAGCTTTGTTATTTCTTTGTGAGTCTTTTCGACAGATTTCCTCTCTTTTTTCAACTGGTCAAGAGCATCCTTGTGAGTTTTTTTCATGGATTCAACCTTTGAATCCACGCTTTTGTGAATGCCGGAAACCCTTTTTGAAAGATCAGATACTTTCTTGTGTGCGCTTTCATCTTTGTAGGACGGCTGGACAGAACCTGACAGCCCGGACATATCAATATCATCTATGTCAGGATTTACAAATTCATCCTGATTTATAGCAGAAGCTGAAACACCTATGACACTATCACCAGATGCTGAGTCCTTAGATGAATCTCCATCATTCTTCAGTTTAGTTTTATGTGATGTTCTTTTTGTAGCTTTTTTCATAGATGATTTTTTTTCTGCCTTTTGTTTATCATTTGATTTGTTATCAGAAGAATCGTCAGTATCAGCTCCAAGAGCAATCACCTTT
>JBKHIF010000091.1:0-4032 GCA_046538795.1 Candidatus Woesearchaeota archaeon
TTTGTGCTTTTTTCTGAGTACTAAGGAGGAGTTATTTTTCTTTCGGAGATACTGCAGAAGAGAATCAATTTACGTCTGTAAGAAAAACATCATCGCCAAACTCTTCCTCAATAGCATCATAGACAAAATCCCTGTTGTTTATGCCAATCACAAATGCCATCCTCTCGCCTTGATTCTCCTCGATGATCTCAAAAATGTTGTCAAGCATCGTATCTCTTCTCTCAATATGAAAATCATATATTTCCTCATATTGAGTGTTGTTGAATACAACCTGCATTGTGTCAAAATATTCATTGCTCAGGTTTTTGTAGATGCCTGAGTTAAGCTCTTGTGGATCAACATTTAGAGCAAGTGCTTTTTGCCTTTCGACAATATCTATTATTGGATCCATATTCTCTCTGAAAAGAGTGTCATTTGAGAGCCTTTCATTGATCTTTATTATCGCAAGATCATCAGCCCAGCCTTCATAAAGTGTATCATCTACCTCATCTCCAAGCCAGTCAAAACCAATAAATTCGTTATCAAATCCATATAATAGCTGGATCATTTCAAGAGGATAATATTCAATCAGAAGTTCGGCAGACTGGTTAATATCAGAATCCCTTATTTCAAGAGCGATAATATCAGGATTATAGTTTGCAATTATATCAAATATATCCTGATAGGTATATCTCATGTTTTCAGCATGATATGAATGCAATGTTCCAAGAACCATGACTTCAGTAGAATTGTTCTGTTCGTTATCATCAGAATTATCCTGATAAGATTCATCAGGAAAAACAGGATGCTTCTCTATAACATAATCAGTTTCGTTGCCTGATTGATTTTTTACTGTAACCAAAACATCACCGAAAAAATCACTTTCCATGAGCGCAAGAAGCTGGTTTACAGGAAACATTTCTGACCTCATTCCATTGATACTTATGATCTCATCACCGACACTTATGCCTGATTCTTCTGCACCAGATCCTTCTAAGAATCCTGTTACTACAAACTTTTTGTCTGAATTTAATCCCACATTAAGTCCTGTTGTTACGACATTATCCCTGAAAGTCTGATTTTGCTTTGGATATAACAACAGCCTTTTTCCTGGAAAATCAATTGCAAACACAAACTCAGCAAAGAACTGATTTCCCAGATTAACCATGTCCGGATCATCTGAAGACACGCCAAGAATATCATCAAATTCAAGGTTTCCCAAAGATACATCATCAAGCCTTAAGATATAATTATCCTTATCTCCTGCAGTAGATGACCTTATCCTTTCTTGCTTCTCAGATTCATAAAGGTTTACTACATCAGGTGTAACCTCAATTATACCTGCGAATCCTGTGTCTATTCCCGATGAATAGCTTCTGCCGTCGATTTCCAGATTAATCTCAGGAGAAAACACAGTGATTGAATCTTCAATCAGAGAAAGCGACTCTAATTCAAGTCCTGAAAGAAACTCAAGTCCGGGCAAATCATGTGCATCATTGCTTCCTTTTGCAAGATGCATGGAAAGATTATCATAATCAACCGCAACTGTGAAATATTTTAAGAAATTTGTTCCAAGTATGCCTTCCACATTAAGAGCAGAAGTATCTTCATAAAAAGAAAGATCCTTAACAAGAGCATATGAATCTTTAACCTCCATATCTCCTGCCTTGAGAAGATCAAGCCTTACAACCTCGACATCTTCAGAAATTTCACCAGGAGCTACATCTGAACCTACGACAAGCTCAGGCTCAAGGCCAAGCGAGTCATACAATCTTCGGTCAAGCGTGGTTATAGCCGATGTGTCAAGAAGAAAAGTATGATTCTCCATCCCGCCGGTTGAATTTCTCATGCCTGCAACAAGCAAGAGACGATTATCTTCATTGTAAATTCTTATAGAATCATATGATGGTGATGTTTCAGAAACTTCTCCTTTTCCCAACAGAAAATATAGCCTAATGTGAGAGCCATATGCATAAAAATAAAACAATGCGTTGAAAGCTACGAACAATATGAATATTATAAAAAGAGCCAAAGCGACCTTTTTGACAGAAACCTTTCTTCTTCTTACCCTTAAAACCATATTTATCAGAAATAGATATCTGCCTATGATTTTTAAATTTTGTTATGATTGAAAATCATCTTCCTAAAATCATAAAAATCTGCCAAAAGCGCCCTATCCCAACCTAAAGGTTGGAGTAGGATCAGATACTTTCTAAAACTGGTGGATTTTCATGATACTAAAAATTTCGACCTGAAAATAGGGATATTAAGCCTAACCAAAAAATCCTTTTGAAATTTTTTTGTATAACTCAGGCAAGTACTGTCTTTAATTTGTCTTCTATTATTATCCTTTTCTGGGTGCTGAATCTCGTTATAGAAGTATTTGCGACAAGAGTGCTGTAAAAAAGCATTCTCTGGCTCAGGCTCACTGAGTCAAGGTCATCTATCCCTAAAGAGTCAATCGCCTCAGATACCATCCTGCTTGATTCAGAAGAACCAACATAAGAAGACAAGACTTCTTTTACATGCTTAAGCCGACCTGTCTTATCTGGAGAAGATACACTTATCTTTTTCATGCCTTCTGCTTTTCCTCCTGATTCTTTCTCATTTCTAATCCGAACAAGCCACGTCTGTCTTTCTTCATGAGAAACACCAAGCCTCATTATAAGATCCATAAGCTCTTGTTCGCCTATCTCTGAAAACATCTCAGGAGAATTCTCAAAATAATACCCCATGACAGACCTGATTATGTCCATCCTTAATTTATCCTGCTTTTCCGGATCTTTCTCTGCAAGCACCCTAAGTAAGGTTCGTTCAGGTTGTTCTCCTACTTTAAGGAAAAGAAGGAACCTTACATTTATCTCATCAGTATAATCTTTTGGAAAATCCTTAAACATATCCAAAAGAAGCCTTTTTACAAAAACAACCTGTTCAAATTCATCCTGGCCTTTTATATTCTTTTTTTGATATACTTTTTCTCCAAGCTTGACTACACCTTCTCCCAGATGATCGCCAAAAACAAAATACAAAAAAGTTATAGGCTGGATAGTAAATTCATTTTCTCCCAAAAGTTCCATTGCTTTTTCCATGCCAAAAATCTGATGAAAAACTATTAATTTCTGCTTTTTAAGATCTTCAGGCCTCATGAATTTTGCAAATGTCTTATTGAAAATCAGAAGAAGAACCTTCTTTTTTTCAAGATCAGAACAATTGTCCAAATCTTTTATCTTGAGCTGTCGTTTCAGTCCAAGAAGATAGCTTTGCGAAACATTTTTCCCAAACCACTGCTCAAGGAAATCCAGTATCTTTTGCTTGAATGATATCATTTCTAAAAGTCTCCTGATAATCTTTATTTTTTAGCAAGCGCAGCTTTTATCCTTCTGTCAAGCTCCTCAGTAAGAACAGGTTTTTCTATATAATCAACTCCTGATCTTGAAGCGATCTCAAGGCTCTTCTTATCTGTTTTTGCACTAAGATATATTATCTTGATATCTTTATATATTTTTTTAGCTCTTATCTTTTGAGCAGTCTCCACACCATTCATGCCTGACATCATGAGATCCATGAGGATAACATCAGGCCTTGATTTTTTTATCTTTTCCAGGCACTCTTCTCCTGAACTTGCTTGTGTTATCTTATATTCATCATCAACAGCTTTGAGGCTTTGGCTTATAAGGAACCTAAGATCATTATCATCGTCCACTATCATTATTTTTATAACCATATTATCAATCCTATTTTTTATTCACAGGAAGCGTAAAAGTTATCTTTAATCCCTTATCGATTCCTTTTGATTCTGCTTTTATTTTTCCTCCGTGAAGTTCAATTAAGCGTCTGCATATGCTAAGCCCCAGACCAGAACTTCCTTTCTGATGCCTTGAAGGATCTGCCTTAAAAAATTCAGTAAAAAGCATTTTCATGTCTTTTTTGTCAAGCCCGATACCGTTATCTGTTATCATGACTTTTAGAAATCGTCCTGAAACAGAAAGAGATATATGTATAATCTTTTCAGAATTATCATTGTATTTTACTGAATTTGAGATTATGTTTGAA
>JBKHIF010000028.1:0-17190 GCA_046538795.1 Candidatus Woesearchaeota archaeon
CAATAGTTAGCCAGGCTGATTTCTTTGATGTAAGTCTTTTTTCGCTAAAGACAAAACTAAAGTATCTGTATAATATGAAAACAATCCCCAAAGATCCCAATATGAAGAGGAAAACCCCTATTCCGGTAGGATTATCAAACATGCCCTGAAGAGGAGCAATGAAAAAATCCCTGAATGTGTATAACCGTGCCCAGTTGCCACCTGCCTGAGAATGAGATACGCTTGATGTTATTGCCATCCCTTTGTCCATGCCTTCTATGCCAAATTTAAGAAATACAGGTATCCAATATACGATTAAAGATAACAGAAAACCTAGTGCTCCTGCAGAAAATATCCTCCAGTACATCTTTCGCTTTTGTATTGCATGAATACCATAATACAATATGAACATCATGCCAAAAAATACGTTGTCTGTCGGCTGTGCAACCATTATTGATGCTATCATAAGTATAGACGCATAGAGCCATATATTCTCTTTTTTGTTCTTCCTAAGTTTTTCTATACAGTAAAATGCTGGAAAATAAAGGATTAGTGCAAGTGTTGTCGACCAGATGAAATGGCTTAGGAATGATGGCAACATAACCAGGGCAAATGCTGCAAAAAGAGCAATATTTTGATTTTTTGTAAATTCTTTAACTAAAAAAAAGAACCATAAGTGGCCAAGTGCTATCATCAAAGGATTGAAAAATTTGAGTATCCAGTTGGTATCCTTATATGTCTGTCTCATAAGTCCCATTATAGAATCATAAGCAGGAGGATAAGGCTCAAGATAATGTATGGACATTGAATCAAATACTTCAAGATCGCGTATATAGCTCTTTTGCTCAGAAACAAAGAATGTGCCTGCTGCATGTTCCCAAGGATCACCATCTTCAAGCCAGGGATATGCAAATGATCCTTTTACAAACGTAAATAAAAGAATTGAACTAAGAATAATTGCAGCTATCATGAATAAGGTGGATTTTTTGATAGTAAAAAAGTCCTTTAATTTTTCTTTAATAAGCAATCCATTATTTTCCTTATAGTGCCTGTAAATAGCATATCCAGGAACAATAAGAGACAATACAAGATACAATTTCCAATCAATAGGTATCCTAAGCCTTGGAAGCACTGTTATAAGAAGTGTAAGAACTCCCATACCTATGCCGGTATTCATTATCAGTCGTTCTAATGGAGAATCAGAATAATACTTTTTCTTGATAAAATAAGTAACTGAGAAACCAAAACCCCAAAGATATATGAAAAATAATAATATTGTAAAAAACATTCCCAAAACATATCACCTTAACACATGATCACATTTGTTGAGTTATTTATTTGATCCGGATATTACTGAATCAATGCCTCGCACATTTGGATATTTTATGATTATTTTTAAATCTTGTTGTTGAACCCACATTAAATATATTAAATTAAATCTGCTAAATATTAAACACCTTAATAAAAAAACCTAAAGAGCTAAGAGATATCTCATATGTTTACTTATTTTACATCATATTTCAACACATAACATTCTCTTTGGTCTTTTATGTTGACAAATCTTGAAAGTTTTTCTTTAAGCCTGTCAACAGGAATCTTCTTAGGAAGCTTTTTGTCATAGGAAACATTTGTGAATTCAATCTTTTCATATGATGCATGGTTAGATAGATGAGAAAGCACATATTTTTCAGATATCACAAAGGTTCCTGAACTGTAGAGGATATATCCTTTCTGAAGAAGAGATTTTAATGTATCTACTATATTCATGTTGCCTGTCTTTGATATCATCTGCTCTTTTGTAAATTTTTTCAGATGAAACGCGTTCTGTAGGATCTTCATCTCAACTTCAGAAAGTTCGCTTAAGTTTGGAAGAAAAGACGCCTTATATGAATTGACATCTCTTACTATGGCGCCTTCATCCTGATCCACCAAAAGGTTAAATGATTTTGAATTATGCTCACATAGGAAAAGAACTGCCGGAACGATTGTCTTTGAGATCGAGTTTATCTTATCTGTTGACATAAGCCTTATATCTTTTTCAGTGATCTTAGGAAGTATCATAGGCATTGCAGGTGTATCCTTATGCTCATCTAATTCTTCAAAAAATTTATCATCATCATTCTGCGGGACAGATTGGAGAATATTTACTGCAACACCACCATGCTTTGTCTTCCTGGGCCTGATATTTACAAAAAGAGGCATATCTACAACTCCAGTTATAAGAGATGAGCCTATCGGCAGGTTTTGTATCTCTTTTTCTGACTGAGTGTTTATGCCCTCGACTGAATTTAGGACTGCTTTTAAGTCATTAGGATTTGTAACCTTTAGTATTATCTGAGTAGTGCACTGACTTAAAACAGATTTATCAAGCCTTGCTGGCCTCTGGGTTATCACACACAGGCCAAGCCCAAATTTTCTTCCTTCTGAAGCGACTGTCCTTAGTATTTTGGATGATTTTGATTCGCCGAAACCGCGCTCTGGACAAAAATTATGAGCTTCTTCCACGACGACAAAAAACGGAGGTATCTTATTTATTTTCCTCTGGTCAAAAAGATCTTTCATAAGCTTGTATACGACGATTTCCTGGGCTTCAGGAGGAAGGCCTTTTAGGTTAACTATTGAACATCTTCCTGGCTGGATAAGCTCGTTGTAAGGAGTGTAGTTCACAGAGAAAAGGTTGAATGCCTTCAAATGATCAACAACACTTATGATATTGTATTTTGAAGGACTCTCTTCCATCTCAAGTTCAAGTATAAGGTTAGTGAAATCTATCTTTTTGAGATTTTTAACAGCATTATAAAGTATTGCAAGCTGAGCAGAACTAAGCCTTGTCGGAAGAAGGTGTATGAGCTCCTGGGCCTTAAGGTCATCGTTTAACTTAAGAGGGTTCATGTCGTTTATGAAGCCATATTCTCTTATTTGCCTTGTGTATCTTTTAGGCTTCACACCATATCTCTGCATTGCAGCGATGTCTTTCTGATCATCATTTGCATACTTCATAGAAGAATACTCTCCATGAGGATCTATTATAAGAAGTGGCACATTAAGCTCTAATATTTCTTCAAGAAGAACTCCAACAGTATATGATTTTCCACTTCCTGATTTCGCAAGGACAGCGATATGTTTTGTAAGAAGTTTTTTAAGATCTAGATATATCGGGATATTTTTTCCTTCAAGCTTACCTACATATGCGCCATCTTTTTCAGATATCTGTATTATGTCTCTTATGAAATCATCTTCAGCTATGAGAACTTCTGTCTGGGGCTTAAAAGGCATTCTTATCTGCTTTATCTTTCCATCCTTATCCTTGTAGCCTATGATATTGCACTTTGCAATTGTCTTGTCTTCATCCATCTCCAGTTCAATGATCTGGCACAAGACATAGTCATAATTAGGATGATACACTTGCACAAAATCAAACTTGTTGACATCTGATTCTGTAACAAACCTGAATTCAGTAGTTGTTGTCTTTCCAAAGATCTTACCGACAATCATACAGTGAGATGAGGAACTGACGTGATTTATATAAGTTTCTAAATGGTAATTTTTAAAAAAGGCTTGCAAGAAATCTATCTTTTCTAATACCTAAATCTTTTTTAACGCCAAAAACCTATCTTATCAAATGCTTAGGAGAAGCAATGAGTTTCGGGACAAGAACGATGCGCTTAAGTTTCTGAATGATCCAAAAAATAATATCATGTTTGTAAGGCTTATATTTCCTGACATACTAGGAAGACTTAGAGAGTTTTGCGTGCCGGTTTCAGAAATATCTGATGTGATAAACTACGGCAAGAGTTTTGAAGGGGGTTCTGTCGACGGACTAATAAGGATGATGGATTCTGATCTTAGGATAAAACCTGATCCAAAAAGTCTTAAGATTATTCCCTGGACATATATTGGAAGCGATGATAACATAACCTGGAAAGAGGCGCTTATATTCGGAGAGATTTTCACAGCAGAAGGCGAACATTATGCAGGAGATACAAGGCATATACTGAAAAAGATACTCCAGAAAGCAAATGAGACTTTCAATATAGATGACTTCCAGATAGGTCTTGAGCCTGAATTTTTCATACTAAAAAGCCCGATAAGACCAGAGTGCGTTGATAAGGGCAATTATTATCTTGGAGGAAAAAACGGGGAGATAAGAAAAGAGATACAGATATATCTTCATGAAATGGGTATAAGGACTGAATCAGATTATCACGGAGAATCATGCTCGCAGCACGTGATAAAGCTTAAGCACGCTAATGCAAAAGATATGGCAGATAATTTCATGATATACAAGTACGTGGTTAAAAAGGTTGCAAGAAGATTTGCATACTATGCGACCTTCATGCCAAAACCATTTGAGGACATGGGAGGTTCTGGACTTCATGTGCACCAATCATTATGGAGCAAGAACAAGAACATGATATATGACGAAAAAGACAGGTACAAACTTTCCTACCTTGGAAAGCGTTATCTTGCAGGCATTCTCAAGTATTCCAAGGAAATATCTCTTATAACAAACAACTGGTTAAATTCCTACAAAAGAATAAAGGGAAATTCAACTGCGCCTGCCTATGCGATATGGGGAAGAAGCAATCAGTCTCTTTATGCGAGAATACCTGATTTTGCTGGACGAGAAAATGCAGCAAGGATTGAATTAAGAAATCCAGATTCATGCACTAATCCATATCTTTGTTTCTCAGCAATACTATCTGCAGGACTTCAGGGCGTGAAAGACAATCTTGAGCTTGAGACGCCTTTTGAATCTGATATCGAACAGTTAAAAGATGACGAAAAGGAAAATCTTGACAAATCAAGGCTTCCTAAAAATCTTAAGATAGCTTTGGATATGGCGCGCGAAAGCAATCTTTTGAAATATTCTATAGGTCTTCATGCATTCAAGAAGATGATTTCTGCAAAAGAGGAAGAACTTAGAAAATATGAAGAAAAAACAGGGCTAGATATCGACGATGAAAAGCAAGTAGCAAAGATAACAGATTTTGAGATTGATGAATATCTTCATTGGATGTAAAAAACACAATAATATAAGCTAAAATAGCGATCATTTAAACCATATATTTATAAAATAAATACAAAATTCTTCTATGTATGGAGACAATATTGGAACTCAAGGATCTTGTCCTTGAAAGAAACAACAAAAAAATACTCAATGGCCTTTCAATGGAAATCTGGAAAGGACACATACACGCGATCGTCGGCCCTAACGGAGCCGGAAAATCAACTCTTTCTTATGCCCTTATGGGACTTGAAGAATACAGGGATGTGAAAGGAAAGATAATTTTCAAGGGAAAATCAATATCTGATCTTGATGTGACCCAAAGGGCCAAAAAAGGAATTACTCTCGCCTGGCAGGAACCAGCAAGGTTTGAAGGTCTTTCAGTACGTCAGTATCTTAAGGCCAGCTGTAAATGCAGCGATGAAAAAGTGATTGAAGAAGCTCTTGATCTAATGGGGCTTGAGCCATGCATTTATCTTGATCGTGCTCTTGACAAGACTCTTTCTGGTGGTGAGAGAAAAAGGATAGAACTTGCATCAATATATGTCATGGAGCCTGAACTTGTCATCATGGATGAACCTGATTCAGGTATTGATATCGAAGCAATTGAAAGGATATTTTCAATGATAGAATCTCTAAAGGATAAAGGGACTACAGTCATCTTCATAACACATAGCACAGCTGTCCTGGAAAAATCAGATCATGCATTTCTATTGTGCGACGGAAAAATCCTTGACAAAGGAACAAAAGATCACATCCAAAGATACTTTGAAAAAAAATGCATAAGCTGCAAGCATCCTAATGCTCCTTCAAAAGACGTTGTTGAAAAACTTGGTGTGCGGGGTGTCAAAAATGGATGAAACCAAGTTAAGTGAAATCATAAAAGTTGCAAACATTCACAAAGAAACAGATGATGAAAATACGATAAAACTAATAATGAATGAAAACAGGATACTTGCCTCACACACTCTTCCTGGTGTTAACGTCGATGCCAAAGAAACAAAAAATGGCATAGATGTTAAGATAATCGTTGAAGAAGGAATCATAGTGGAAAAACCAGTTCATTTCTGTTTTGGTGTTCTCCACAAAGACTTCAAGCAAAACATAGATCTTGATGTACTCATAAAAAAAGGCGCAAAGATTACAGTCACAGGCCACTGCATTTTCATGGGAAATAACAAGATATCTCATATAATGCACTGAAAAGTCAAAATAGAAGATAATGCTGATTTTACATATTTTGAAAGACACATCCATTCAGACTCAGGAAACATTGAAGTTTATCCTAATGCAAAGATAATAGTAGGAAAAAATGCTCGCTATAGGACCGAGTTTGAGCTTATTCAGGGTCTCGTAGGCACAACTGAATTCAATTATGAAGTTGATGCTGATGATGATGCTGTAATCGAGATGGAAGCAAGGATGTACGGTAAAGCAAATGACAAGATAAAGATAATAGAAAACGCCAATCTTCACGGTGCAAGGTCAAGAGCTGTACTTAAATCAAGGGTTGCTGCAAAGGGTAATGCAAAGGCTGAAGTATATAACACTATAAGAGCCTCAGGAGATTCTGCTAAAGGCCATGTGGACTGCCGGGAAGTCTTACAGGAAAATGGTAATGTCCAAGCCTATCCAAATGTTGAAGTTCTTCATCCAAAAGCTCATGTAACTCACGAGGCAAGCCTTGGCGGAGTTGACAACAAACAGCTTGAGACTCTTATGGCAAGAGGACTTTCAGAAGATGATGCTGAAGACCTGATCATAAAAGGAATGCTCACATAAATTAGATGATGTATATATTTGTTTTTTTCTGATGGTAACAAATCATTTTATACTTCTTGATCAAGTTTTATGCTATATATCAAAGCAGAAAAACAAAAGGTGGTAAATTATGGTCAAAGTTGCAATAAATGGTTTTGGAAGGATAGGAAGGATGGTCTTCAGGGCAGGAGTAAATGTGCCGGGAATAGACTTTGTTGCTTTTAACGATCTTACAGACACAGAAACACTGGCGATGCTTCTGAAATATGATTCAGTCCATGGTGTTTTTCAGGGAACTGTAAAGGCTCAGAAAAATGCATTAGTTGTAAACGGAAAGAAGATCAAAGTATTTGCTGAAAAAGATCCTTCAAATCTGCCCTGGAAAGATGAGAAAGTAGATGTTGTCGTTGAATCCACAGGATTTTTCAGGACAGTTGAAGCATGCCAAAAACATATTGATGCTGGCGCTAAAAAGGTTCTTCTTTCAGCTCCTGCAAAAGGAGATATGCCAATTTTTGTAATAGGTGTCAATGAAAAGGATTACAACAAAAAGAAGCATCACATAATATCAAATGCGTCATGCACGACAAACTGTCTTGCTCCGCTTGTAAAGGTGCTTGATGACACTTTCGGAATATCAAAAGGTTTCATGACAACTGTTCATTCTTATACAGGAGATCAGCGTCTTGTAGATGCTCCGCACAGTGACATGAGGCGTGCAAGAAGCGCAGCCATGAACATAGTACCAACAACAACAGGTGCAGCAAAAGCTGTAACAAAAGTTATACCTCATCTCAAGGGAAAACTTGACGGAATGGCTATGCGCGTTCCTACTGTAAACGGTTCGATCACTGATTTTGTATTTACAACAAAAAAGGCAGCTGACATAGAGAAGATAAACACAGCAGTGAAAAAGGCAGCATCAGGCAAGATGAAAGGGATTATCGAGTACTGTGCTGATCCTATTGTCTCGCGCGACATAGTTGGAAATCCCAATTCAAGCATCTTTGATTCTCTGTCTACCATGATGATAGATTCAAAATTCTTTAAGATCGTCTCATGGTATGATAATGAGTGGGGCTACTCAAACAGAATGGTCGAGATGCTTAAGAAGATGTTAAAATAAACATTATTTTTTTACTTTTATTTATTTTTTACATTCCATGAATATTATTCAGATCAGTTCGGGGTTTATTTTTAATTGTATAGAAAACTGTCGGTGTCAAAACCAGATATTTCATTATTTAGTTCATCATATCTTTCATATCCAACTTTTTTTATGCAGGGAAGAACATCTGAAACCAGATACATGAGAAGCATATTAAGGTTTGTTTTAAGATCATTCCTATGATATGATGATTCCATCTCTATGCGTCCTGCAAAATTTCCATATTCAAATCGGATCAGCAGATCAACATCATCATCTGATTCAGGCGGCCTGAACCTAATTGCAGACTCATTTTCAAGAGAAGCATATATTTCCTCACCATAACTCTTTTCATCTACAAGACAATCATGCATTATTTTTTTTAGGCAATCAAGTTTTTCTGTAGAGAGCTCATATGAATAAAAAGTAAACAATGCTGATTCGATTCCCTCAATTTCTTTATCTGAACTTCTTATGGTAAAATAATCATTTCCTAAATTGCAGGAAAAGCAATTATAATTCTGCCTTTGTATATACCTCTTTTTGATAAGTTCAGCAGAACTATCACAATATGTTTGAGGATCATCATTTTGTTCAGGATTAACCTTTATTTCGTCTTTCGGATCTATCCCTATCTCTTTGAGAAAATCATTCATCTCATCTTCAAGATGAGACAATTCATCAGAATAGCCTTCATCAGGCTCGTCCTCATTTCCAAAATCCCTATATCTGTTCTTAAATGACATTTATCTATGAGCAGTCATGCTCTATTTAAAAAGAAATCGCTTATTCAGGGTAGTTAAACCCAAAATCAGTATTTGAGGTTCTAAAAGGATCATTCAAAAAAAGATTGATATCTTCTCCACTGTACAACCCTCTTGATGCAAGTTCATGACTGAGGTTGTTTATCCTGCTCTTAAGAAGTATTGATTCAAATTCATAATCTTCATCGCGTTCTGATCTTTGAAGTTCTCTATAATCAGCCATGTAATCTAAAAAAAGAGAATTTAGTTCTGGCTCAGATATAAAGCGATAGCTGTTTTTATCTGTATTCAAAAGGTTGCTTACAGGAAATTCTACGTTTCTGAGAACAGGATAACCATCATTTTCCAAAGCCTCTTCTAAACTGCGTGATACTCTATCTACATCTAAAAAATGATCTTCAAGAACATAAGACATTGCATATGTGAATGCATAAAAACAATCTGTCTTAGCATCATTCAGACATGACACTGAATCATTGTTAATAACAGATATTCTAACTTTATTTTCAGGTGAGCGTGACAATGCAATAATAATATTATCTGAAAACCTATATTTCACCCCTTCATCTGAATAATCCACAACCTCCATCTCATAAGCTCCATTTCTGAATTCATCAAAATATCCTTTTTCCATAAGCTGCTTGTTTATCATCAATGTTATATCTTTCAAAGATCTTTCTGATCGAAGTTCCAGATCAAGCGAAAGGTTTCTCAATGTGGATATACTTTCTCTAAAATGGCGCAAGTTTTTTTCCACATAATAATCCAAAGAAAAATTATCGTCTGAACAGATCTTTTTTCTGCTATTAGCTACAAGATTCCCTATTGAATATTCATTCACCCTGCTTGTTGCAATAAAATCGTCATAATTGAATCCACTCATAAAAGAACCGAATTCATCTGAGTATATCCTGGATTCACGAAGAGCTCTTTTTATAAGGTCGTATGTCTGAAAAGCATCACCAATTGTTCCCTTGAATTGTTCTGTTATCTCAGAAGGAGATAAATCCTGATCTAAATTAGTTTCACAACTAAGCCTGATTCTCTTAATATCATCACTGTAACTTAGGTCAATTTCCAAGCCATCATAAAGAGTTATGCTGTAAGAGCCGTCAAATTCATTCCAAACCCTGTCAGCAGAGTAAAGTTCGCCCATTAATTCATCTTCAATCGCACGTTTTACGGTTTCAAAACCTACATCAACACCAGTAAAATCAATATCGATCTCAGAGGTAAATGTCCTTTGATCTCCCTCTACTATGTCTTCGACACTGAGTTCTATTATTGTAGAACATTCAGGATTGCCAAATCTTTTTTCATAATTTGTTATCAATGTGATCACTCTTAATCTTTATCAATGTCATTGAAGTTTTGTCAAGCAAACCACATAGTAATTGCCTTGTTTTTATTAATTTTTCTCGTATAACTCAAGCCGATTGCTATTCCCCTGCCTGCTCGAAGAATACCTTTACAGGGCAAACCCCACAAAAACGAAAAGAAATTTTTTAAATTTCTGCGCATATTGAAACAAGGTTTCAATCGTGTTTCATGCGAAATTTTCAATAAAAAAATAACCTTATACGTCCCAGATGTTGCAAAATTGATTCAAAAGTGGTGAATTAATATTTTAAATAAAAGGATTTTTATATTTTTTTAAGATCGTGAATGAGGTGTGAAAATGGAATATTTCTCTCTAAAGAAACTAGGTATAAAGAATAAAAGAGTTCTGGTGCGTGTTGATTTTAATGTTCCTGTAAAAAAAGGCAAGGTTATGAATGATAAGAGGATCAGAGAATCGCTTCCTACAATAAACTATATCCTAAAGAAAAAGGCTAAACAGATAATACTGATGAGCCACCTAGGAAGGCCAAAGGGAGAGTTTGATGAGAAATATTCTCTTAAACCTGTTGCAAAAAGGCTTACTTCATTATTGGGAAAAAAGGTTTATTTTGTAGATGACTGCCTTAAGCCTGCTCCAGCTGATTCTGAAGTTGTTCTTTTGGAAAATCTCAGGTTCTATAAAGATGAAAAGACAAACGATTCCAGATTTGCCAAACAGCTTGCTTCAAATGCTGATGTTTATGTAAATGATGCTTTTGGAACATGCCACAGAGCTCACGCATCAGTTCACGCGGTCACGAGATACTTAAGAAGCGCTCCAGGGTTCTTGGTTGAAAAAGAGATAAAGAACCTCTCTTTAGAAGATCCTAAAAAGCCTTTTGTTGTTGTCTTGGGAGGATCAAAGGTATCAGACAAGATAAATGTGATAAATAATCTCCTTAAGAAGGCTGATGCCATACTTATAGGCGGAGCGATGATATTTACCTTCTATAAGTCCATGGGTAAAGAGATCGGAAAGAGTCTTGTCGAGGATGATAAATTAGATCTTGCTTCAAAACTTCTTAAGAAATCAAAGCAAAAGATAATCCTTCCTGTAGATGTTGTCTGCGCTAAAAAGCCTGAACAAAAGGCAAAAGCAGAAGTGTTTGATGTTGATAGTATTCCTAAAGACCAGCTAGGTCTTGACATAGGCGAAGAATCCATAAGATTATTTTCTTCAATACTTTCTAAGGCAAAGACAATTATCTGGAATGGTCCTTTGGGAATGTTTGAAATTTCCAAATTTGCCAAAGGTACGAATGCAATTGCAAAAATCCTTTCTGAAACAAGTGCAAAGACAATAATAGGTGGAGGAGATTCTGCAACAGCCATCGAAAATCTCAAATTGCAGAACAAGATGACTCATGTCTCAACAGGCGGAGGAGCATCACTTGAATTCTTGGAAGGAAAAAGTCTTACTGCTCTTAAAGCTCTTGAACAGAATTTTAAGAAGTATAAGTCGAAATAGAAAGGGGAATATCCTAATTCTCCTTCCTTAAATAATAGCCCTTATCAATAATATTTGTCACTTCTTTTTTTTCAAACTTTCCTAGTCCTAAATTTTCATCTTTAAGATTCTGCACAAATACGATTCCGCGTTCTCCTTCAGAATCATGGACTGATTTTTCAAAGATATCGCGACCGCAGAGAAAGAGCCATTCTGCTTTCTTATCGACAAAAACCTTATTTTCTGAAAATGTGGAAAGCTTATCAATTAACGCCAGCGAAGGGATGAATTCCTGCTTTTTAATCTCACCCATGAAAAGCCCTGCAGAAAATACGCTTCTTGAAATATTTTCTTTGAGTTTCTTAGCTTTTGCATCTATTAAAAAATACTTATTGTCTTCGAAATATATTGATTTAAAGAAATTATCAAGTTCCTTGTTTTTTTTAGGAAATAAAACGTTTATGTATTCTTCAATATTTTTTGCAAAAATCCTGGCTTTTTGAGACATAATTATAAAGTTAATCTTATCATTATTAAACATTTTGCATTCTGCAGATGTTATATAGCTCAACAAAAAAGAAAATATTAATTATAACGCAAATAATAGTATTTATCTAAAGATGATAAGACACAAAAATTCAGAAAAATATGTATTTGTTGATTTTAACGGAGAAATAAAAAAAATTGAACTTAAAAACATTCTTGCTAAATTCAAAATAGATGACATAATAAGGTTTCAAAAAGAAGACTATGATCTGATTAATCCAAATTCTAAATATCTTACACATTTCAATCTTGAAAACACAGATCACGTTATAGGTTACAAATATGCTCTTGTAAAGATAATCAAACCAGGTTATTTTGATGGCAGTAAAGAGATTAAACCAATTTTGGATTTCAGCAACTGCCCTTTTGTCTTGTGCACAGAAGCAAAAGATCACATATGTTATGAGAAAGTCACTGAAAATGATTTTAAATACAGCCTTGAAAACATAAAATCAGCAGAAGAACTGAAAAAAGCCATCTTAAGAAGATATAAATACAGCATGCACCATATTTCTGATAAAAAAAAGCTTTCTATGGGAGTTAGCATAACTACATTAAAAATTCTTGGACAAAGTAAACTAACAAAAAATGATTTAGTCTAATAAAAAACATCTCAAAATTTTCATAAGTTATAAATAAACAGAATGAATTATTCTTATCATGAAGTCAAAAGCACAAAAAGAAATTGCAAGACAGAGAATAAAAGAACTTTTTAAGGAAGCCCATACTGCGTTTCACGACAAATCTTTGGGAAAAGAATATTCTGACAGATATGTGGCTTTAGCAAGAAAGATTGCAATGAAATATAATATAAGGATGACTTCAGAACAAAAAAGAAAATTCTGCAAACACTGTTATTCTTATCTTGAGCCAGGATATAACGCAAGAGTCAGGGCAAGGGAAGGGAAAATGGTCTATTTCTGTGAAAATTGCAAAAAATACACAAGACTTCCATACATAAAAGAACAAAAAGAAAAAAGAGCTAAAACCCCTGAAAAAAGCAAATAAGACTAAATTAACCGCTAAAAACTCAAAAATTACAAAAACTTTTTTAAATAAAACCTTGTTTCGGCAGAGTTATGGGAAAGCTAAAAAGAAAATTTAAGAGGTTTATCAAGGGAAAATGGCCACTTTTAGCAGCTATACCTTTCGCATTTGCTTCATATAATACAATGTGCCCTATCAAAGATAGTATTCTTTTTCACAACCTTCATCAATATGAACTTCGCCATGGAGAATGGGGGCGAGGTCCTGAACATGATCCATCTTTGGGCGAAATACTAGAAACATTTCATGATGATTGGCTTCCTGAAATCCTTGTTTCGAACTACGGTGTTGCTATTGGTGGGCTAACTCTTGTAAATTTGCTTCTAAAAAAAGATAGTAAAAAGAAAAAATCAAATGATTCTGATGAAAACGATGAAAGTGAAAAAGCTATTGATATTACAAAGACCAAGACAGGATCCATAATTGATGCAGTTCAAAATAATTCAGAAATTAGTGAAATTAGAGAAAAGATATATCAATATCATCAGCACAGGATTGAAGTCGAACATTCAGGAAGAATGGCAAAAAAAATTCCCGGGATCTTGTTTTTTCCATTTATTGCAGGATATCATCTTATCGCACCTGAACTGGTCCCTGAAAAGAAAAAAGAAAGATATCTTCTAAGAAATATTTATGAAGACTGGGAAGACGGAAATTACAGTACGCTATTTAAATTTAATGAAATTTACTGGAAAAAACTTCATAAGGTCAATCCTGATAAGACATATTATCTTTTAGAGGCACTCTATCTTACACAAAAACATTACGGAAAACAAACAAAGACCAAACGTGCATGGAATTCTTTCATTGATGAATATTTTCCTGAAGGTATTGAAAATGCAGAATTTAATCATGCGCCAAGATCAAGAAATGAAGTTCTTGAGTTTTCTATCGATGACAAGTTCAAGGTTTACATAAAAAGAAGCGATGATCATGAAAATATAAACAATGAATTCAAAAACACCTTGCTTTTTTATGAAGCGACAGAACATGCACCTGTTCCAGGAACTGTTGTTCAGGGAAAAGATGGCAAAAGTTATCTATTGATAGTTTCTGCAGGTGAAAGGACATTATATGATATATTTGATCAAAGCCCCAGAAATAAAGATAGATTAGATCTTGAAGAAAGATTAGAAAGACTTGATATTGCAACAGAACAGCTTGAAGATATCCATTCTGAAGGAAGGGAAAGAAGATTTAAAAATGCCTTAAAAGACAGATCATTTTATTCAAAAAGAAATGAATCAGTCTGCGATTCGCTGGGGATTGACGATGAACTTAAAGAAAATATAATTCATGGTCTAAGACCGATTGAAGAACAAATATGTAATCTCTTAGAAGAATGCTCAGATCAAATTACTGGATACAAGGTCTTCAAAAAAATTCTTACACAATATCACAAGGATCCTAATACAAAAAATATTACAGAAGCAGATGTTGACGGAGACTTAAAGATCGAACATATTGATTATGAATCTATGAGAACAGAGGCATCTCTTTCTGATTATATAGCTCTTTGGGAATTTCCAAGAAATAATGTACCTCTTGATATAAGAAATCAGAGGATAATGAGAAGCATAAGAAGAACTTCAAGAAAACAAAAAATAATGGTTCCTGAATACAAAGAAAAAGATATATATGAAAAGATTGAAGAATCTCTTGATTTTGCAAGAATACTTACACACTGGAAATATATTGAATACAGGCACAGAGATAAAGAAACTGCATACAAGTTCTATCATAAAAAACAAGTTGATGATGCTCTTCAAAGGCTTGTGCAAAAAGGACATAGAGAACTTATTCCTTTACAGGATGCAATGGATGAACTTCACGACCATGCTTTAGAATATCTTGCCTAAGGCTTTGCATGTTTCTTTAAAACAGGAATGACAGTATTATCGAGCGCATAATCGATAAGTTCTTTGTCTAATGCTAATGGAGGCGGAGCAATACGAGCATATGCAGCATCTTTTTCTTCTGAATAATGGCCTGCTTTCATAAATACTCTTGGTTCATAATCTCCTGTCAGCATTTCAATGCATGCTGGTTTTGCGCTTTTTGCACCATTAATCTCAACTCTTATCAGCAATCCTTTATTTTCTGCATTTACTCCATCTACATCTTTGAGTTTATCGACAAAATAATCTCCAAGTTCAAGCGATCTTTCAGGAACTTTTTGTTTTACGATAGATTCTAGTGATGCAATCGCTGCAGCACATGCCAAGGGATAGCCTCCAAATGTACTTCCGTCTGATCCAGGCGTATATATCTCCATGAAATCTTCAGTTCCAACCACAGCGCTTACAGGTATTATTCCTCCGCCAAGAGCTTTTCCTAAAGTTACAAAATCAGGACGAGCTTCTTCGCCAAACTCCTGCCAGGCCATCAGATAGCCGCACCTTCCAAGACCTGTCTGGATCTCATCACAGCCAAAAATAAGATTATTTTCTTTTGCAAGATTTTTCACATCCATAAAATGTTTTTTGGTAGAAAATAATGGTCCGCCTTCACCTTTGTGCGTCTCTATAAATATTCCGACAGTATTATTGTTTATTGCTTCAGAGATTGAATCGATATCATCATGAACAACCCGTATTCCCGGGGATCGTGGAATTCGCCTATAGCTTTGATCAGGATCAAACAATGCGTTTGATGCAAAAGGCCAGGTTCTTCCATGAAAATAGTTTTCTGTCAAGATGACTTCAGGATCTTTAATCCCATGTTCATGACCATGCATAAGTATTCCTGAAAGAGCAGAGTCTGTTGCAGAACCACCATCGCTTTTTGAAAGGACACGATCATAACCAGTTAGGCTTGTTATAAGTTCTGCAAAATCTGCATATCTTGAAGAATATACTGCTCTACTTACAAGATCTGAACCACAGTCAAGCTCTAGTTTAACTGCATCGACGATAGGTGTATAATTATGTGAAAGTATTGAAGAATAGGCTGACAAGAAATCTAAAGCTCGGTTATTATCTACATCATAAAGCCAGGGACCTTCAGCCCATTTAACAACAAAAGGATAAGGCTCATAGTTATTTGCGCTATACTTTTTTATCTTTTCTACTGATTCTCTGCTTTTTGGTCCTAATACATCTCTGTAATCCATGTTTATCACCCAAGTTAAATATTAACAGAATTAATAGAAACAGGATTGTGCTTTATATTGATTATTGAGGCAAAGAAGTAATGTTTTCAATCAAAGGGACTTTTTATTTTCTTAATATCGTCTTTAGCAATATGTGTATAGATCTGTGTTGTTCTTACGCTGCTATGTCCCAATAATTTTTGAATATATCTTAGATCAGTTCCCTTTTCCAAAAGATGTGTTGCAAAAGAATGTCTTAATGTATGCGGTGTTACATTTGATTTAATATTTGCAAGTTTTGAAGCTTTCATGACAATTTCCTGAACAGATCTTTTATTGTATTTTTTGCCATTGTTCTCAATTACATACTTTTCACCTATATTAAATTGCTTAAGCATTGATTTTACTTTTTTGGAAAGCAACGTAATGCGATCCTTATTTCCTTTTCCTGCTTTTACAAGAATTGTATTATCTATCATATTGATATTTTCAGGCCTAAGATTAATCAGTTCAGAAAGCCTAAGTCCGGAAGAGTATAATAATGCGATAACAAGCCGGTGTTTCATATTATTCAATGAATGAATCATTTTATTTATCTCAGTTTTTGAAAGAACTAAAGGAAGTCGTTTTGATTTCTTAGGAATAAATCTCTCAACATTTTGTTTCTCAAAAAACTGGATTGCTGCAGAAGCAAGTCGTGTTGAATTTGATGCAAATCCAGAATCAATCATCTTCAATATATAATCATCTCTAGAAATACCTGACTTCTTATATTTCCTAAAATGAAAAAGATAAGCCTTAATAGTTCTTTGAGAAAACCCCTTAAGCTTCATTTCATTTATCCCATTTCTTATGATATCTTCAAAATCAGCCATATCAAAAAGAGATACAATAATTTTTAATAAAAATTGCCCCATAAAAAGCGAATATTTTTCGCCCAAAGCGAAATATATCTGAGCTTAATAGATGTTATGTGCAATTTTGTATATTTCTTAACAGCAAAAAAATTTTAGCTGGGAA
>JBKHIF010000092.1:0-3789 GCA_046538795.1 Candidatus Woesearchaeota archaeon
AATGTCATAAATCAGAATATATATGTTGACCTGGCAGGATATGATCAGGATGGGGATGGCTATGATTATCTTTCTGACTGCAATGATGCAGATGAAGATATTAATCCAGGTGCAGAAGAGATATGTGACGGCATAGACAATGACTGCGACTCTGAAATTGATGAAGATGGAGTGTGTCCTGATACTGATGGTGACGGAATTATTGACCTTTATGACAACTGCTGCTGTGTATATAATCCAGACCAGCTTGATTCTGATTTAGATGGTTATGGAAACATGTGTGATACTGATGATGATGGTGATGGGATATATGATGTGGATGAGATGCATTTTCAGTTTTCATTTTTTGAAATCCTGAAATTGATAGAGGAAATATAATATGAGAACAGGATTGCTTTTCGGACTTGTATTTTTAATTTTGGCATCTCTGACTGTTTCAGCTGTGCCTGACATCCCAATTACAATAAAAGGGACTGCATCTATTGATGGAGAAATAGTCTCTGCAGGAGATGATGTAGCTGTTTCAATAAAAGAAGGAGATATTTTCCTTGCTTATTTTGATTATTCAGAAGCATCATCTGATGAATATGCAGTAAGCATAAATACAGATAAGCTATCGTCAGGATTGATACAGATATTCATCAATGGGATAGAGGTAGAAGAAAGTCCTTATAATATAGGTTTTGAAGGCGGAATGAGATATACTTTTGATATTAACATAGATGTTAACAGCCAGGACGATACTGAAGATGATGATTATTCTGGTGGGAATTCTGGTTCGCAAGGAGGCTCAGGCAGTGTTGTTTTCATACCAAGAGATAGCCCGGATGATACCGAAGATGATGATCGTGATGATGATTCTGATGATGATTCTGATGATGATTCTGATGATGATTCTGATGACAATTCCGACGATGATCGTGACGATAGTTCAGATAGCAGAAGAACACAAGACGATATATCAACTGGCATGAATAAAGTTACAGGAAATACAGTTAAGGAAGAGGCATCTCAAGAAGAGTCAGATGTTTTTGAAAGTTCATATCTTGATGAAAACGATCTTTCTGATGAAGAACCAGAGCAGCGTGAGATAAAAGAAAATAAAGATGTTTCAGGAGATGCTTTTGAGGTTCTTGAAAGGGCTATATCCAAAAACCAGGAAGGATTCATATCAATCATTGTTGTGATAATAATAGTGTTTGCATTGATCTTCCTTTTTTCAGGCGATAAGAAAAGGAAATAGATTATTCATTTAACTCATCAATGGGAACAAAACCTTTAAATACAAGTTTCTTATCATTATTCTTGGAGGGTTAATTTGAATTATCGAGGAAAACTGGGTATCTTGTTATTGTTGCTATTGTTTAGTGCTATTTCTGTTTCTGCTTTTACTGTTGAATCAGAAGAGGTAAATACTGAAATTTTTATAAATCAGACTGCTGAGGTTCGTCTTATTGTAAGAAATGATGCTGATTTTGTTGATAAGTTCAGGATAAGTACAGGCGATTTTGACTGGTCATTATCTACAGATCCTTTATCTGATTATCTTTCAGGATTTACTGTGAGGCCTGGCGAGGAGAAGGAAGTAAGATTGTTTCTTGATCCTTCTGAGAAGATATTTACAGGAATCACTGTTATAAAACAGGTAAGGATTGAAGTTGAGTCTCAGGTTACAGGAACTTCCCAGTTTGAGCCGGTAAGGATAGAAATAAAATCAGATGTGCCTCCTCCTCCGCGGGAATATGTTCCTATAATACTTCTTTCAGGAGATGTAAACAAAAACGGCCAGGTTGATCCAAGGCGCGCATCTACTGTGACAATAACTCTTGACAACCGCAATAGGAGAAATCATCCTAATCTTACTGTAGAGGTAGAAAGCGAATTTCTTACTGATGATTTAAGGACTTCTCTTGAACCTCTTGAAAAAAAGAATCTTGAGTTTACGTATGTTGTTGATGATCCGCTTGAACCTCCAAAAAATACAAGCATTTTTGTAAGAGTTACAGCACACAATTATACTATTGCAAACGATCCTCGCATAACCATCCCGATAGAGATCATAGCGTATTCTGATGTGAACAGGGAAGAGGTTGTTGAAAATAACTGGTTTAAATATAAAAAGAACATAAATATCCTTAATGATGGAAACATAGGTCATGAAGAGATTGTAAGGGTTGAAACAAACTGGCTTAAGTCTTTATTTACCTCAACTTCGCCAAAGGCAAGAACGCTTACTGAGAGCGGAGTGACTTATCTTGAGTGGGATATATCTCTTGTGCCGCAGGGTGTTGTGACGCTTAATATAACAGTTAATTACAGGCCGGTATTTTATGTGATTTTCGGATCAATACTTCTGATATCATTATATTATCTCTTAAGAAGTCCTCTTATCGTAAAGAAACAGGCAATAAACATACAGATGTATGAGGGAGGGATATCTGAGATGAAAATCCTGATTCATCTTAAGAACAGGACTGCAAACACATATAATACTCTTGTACTCGCAGAGCGCGTACCTAAGATTGCGGATTATGTTCCTTCAGATTCCATGGGAAACATACTTCCCTCCAAGGTTCTTAGGCATGAGAAAAAAGGCACTATGCTTAAATGGAAAATTGAGGTTCTTGATCCTTTTGAGGAAAGGATAATCATCTATAAGATAAAGGCAAAGCTTACTATCTTAGGCAGGTTCCTTCTTCCGGCAACTATCGCCAAGTTCAAGGATGAAGGCGGCGGAGATTATGTGGTTCATTCGAACAAACTTAAGATAACAAACCTTGGAAAAGAGGACTCAGAAGATTCAAAATAAAAAGGTGATTAGAAAAATGGTCAGTGTGAATATTCCTGATAATTTTATTTCAAATGGACTTAAGATTGGCGTGCTTGTAATAATAGTTGTCATGCTTTCGACTTTTCTTAAGCCATCACTTACTGGTAATTTTGTAAAGGACATAGAGGCTTTGAATGCATCAGTTACAAGCTGCCAAAATGTAATAGATGAACAAAAAAATGAGATAGAACTTCTGAATGATACATTAAATATAGCTTCATCAGACGTTGATAAACTTAGTGAAGAGCTTGATGAGTGCAATAAATTAAGAGATTCATCAAATCAGGACTATATGCTTTTAAGGAACCAATATAACAAGACACGTGAAGAGTTCAATTCAATGAAAGTTGATTACAATGACTATAAAAAAAAGCTCAATGAATCAGAGAATGCATATCAGGATGTTGTAAAAAATTCAGCAAACACTATATGCTGCATGAAGCGTGTTGAGAATCCTGCAATCAAGTATTATACAGTCAGGGAAGGCTCAATCAAGTGCCTTGAGTCAGGTGAACTTGAACTTGAATGTCCATAAATATTTATACATTGTATGCTGCCACTCTACTGACTGATGGAGTGAAACATTGTACAATGTGCTCGAAAAATCAGTGACCTGAGATCTAGGCGAGCATGTCGCTGGTGGTCACGATTATTTTTTGACAATTTTTATATAATTTCTTTTTCTCCTTTCTTACCATAGGGACCTTAGTGTAGTGGTATCATTCTACCCCGGGGCGGTAGCGACCTGAGTTCGATTCTCAGGGGTCCCATTTGAGCTTCCTATCACGTGGGGGTTTCTTTATGAAACCCCCACTAGCATGCTTTTAGTAAAATTTTTAGCAAAAATTTTGTGGGATTCATTCAGGGGTCCCATTTGAGCTTCCTATCACGTGGGGTTTCTTTTTGAAACCCCCACTAGCATGCTTTTAGTAAAATTTTTAGCAAAAATTTTGTGGGAT
>JBKHIF010000029.1:0-16180 GCA_046538795.1 Candidatus Woesearchaeota archaeon
TGAAATAGATCATTTTGTGAAGATTTTTTAGCAAAACCCTATATTATCGCTTGCGATTGTCTTTTCTGTGCATGTGACTATGTTATTTTCTGTAATGAAAACAGGAGTAAGTTCAATTAGCCTGGTAGTTCCCTGTTTTATCATGGATACAGTCTGGGTTTCCCCCGGAAGAAGAGTTATATTCTTTTTCTTGGACTGGATATTTTCAAGATATATGTCATATACATTAAGTGAGATTTGGTCGATCTTAAAGTCGTTTCTGTTTGTTATGTTTATCACAAGCATAAGCTCATCCTGGCAGACAGAATCAATGCTTAAACCTACATATGAGCATTCAGAAGTATCTGCAATCTCCTGAAGGTTGTTCACATTTGTTTTCACGAAAGAATCTGACCAGGCCTGGATTATGACTCCCAAAACAACCATGAAAGCAAGTATAAGGACCCATGAGATCCACATCGCAGCTGCCTTCTTGTCCTGTATTAAAAGATGTCTCATTTTATCTGATACTTATTTACAGGAAAGAGCTATATAAGCTTTTTGCCTGAACCTGTCAAAAAATAGATTTCACTTCAGTATGCCTGTCCTGAAATACATCTTAAGCTGAGAAGACTCGTTGGTGAAATAAAGCCTGTTTTCATATCCGTCTATGGTTACATCAAGCATATCATATTTTGGCATTATTATCTCGCTTGATGAATTAAGTTCATATGTTTCACCAGATGCCTCAACAAGTATGTCAGAATCCAAAAGATTATTCGCATAGATATTATCTTCCAAAACAAGAAAATAAAGCATCCTGAAATCTACATTCCTGGAAATAGAATAATTCTGATAAAACCCAATGAAATCTTTAAGCCGTTCGTTAGGAGACTCTCCACTATAAAGCGCACTGTTAACAACAAATCCTGATTCCTCAACAAAATTATTCTGAAGCTTGTCAAATACTACCTTATAACCCCGCGCACCAAAGTTGCCAAGTATCAGTGTAAGTGCAAGAGAGCAGAAGATAACTGCCACAAATATGTAAAACTGGGCCTTTTTGTTATGAAATAGCTTTTTTATTTCCATGATATACCTCAGGCTAAAAGTTTAATGGAATCATCCCATGGACACTGAAACATTAATCTTATTTTCATGAGTAACACCATTATTTACTATCTTAAAAGAGTGTTTTCCGCCTGGAGAATAATCTTCTCCTGCGATTATTATTCCACTGTACCTTAAGATGATGTTGCTTGTGTATTTACTTCCAAAGCCGCTTCCGAAAGTAGGATTGATCTTATCGAGGAATTTTTTCCTGTCAAGCTCTTTTTCAACATCATCAAAATCAGAATAATCCGGACTGGTAAAAAAAATGTATGCATAACCCTGATAAGCATCAGCGTTCAGTTCAAGGGTTTCTGTAGTTCCGTTAATCCTAAAATCAGAAACATCAGTCGCAAGGCCTAATGAAAAGTCATCTGTCGAATAATAAGTTATTCTTGTAAGCTGATTTTTAGTGTCGTTGATTCCTGCAATGATCGTAAGATAAAGCGGCTTTGAAGTAATTGTTACAGGATCACTTGTAAGACTATCAAATTCAAGCTCCAAAGCAACCTGAGAATCATCTATATCAGGCATTATGAAACTAAGCTCATAATTTCCTGAACCTTTGTCTATTATAGCAAAATCAGGTAATTTCCTATCATCTATAGTTACAGTGAAATCAGCAGGAAGCGCACTGCTTAATCCAGATGATCCGCTCATCAGGGTAAAATTAAGTGTTTTTCTTTCTCCTTCAAAAGATTCAATCTCAGAAGATGCAAACTGCAAAGAAGAAGCATCAAGATCAGCATTAACCTCAAAAGAGATTGTAGTAGTGTTGGAATTGCCTGAAGAATCCCTGCATTCAATCACATATGAATAGCTTCCTGGATCAAGATCAAGTTTTTGCTCATGCATTATGCTTCCTGTAAAAAAGAAATCCTGATATCCTGAGTCTGCGCTGTTGTTCCGATATTTGCAGTATGCAGTCTCATCAGTCCTAAGCCTTAAAAATATGTCTTCTCTTATCGCATAATCTCTGGGCGTTATGTAGATTATCCTTGGAGGAGAATAATCAAATTCTTTTCCAAGCTGATCTGAAAAAAGACTCCACAACCCGGCATTATTCTTTGCTCTCACTCTTGCATAATATGTTGTCTTGTTTGAACTTGAATATGTAGAATAAAGATTTGTTGTCGTAGAATTAACAACAAGATCAGTAAAATTGCTGTTTCTTGAAACCTGGATATGATATAATTCAATGCCTGAAACAGTATCTGAAGATGCGCTCCATTCAAAACGTATAGAACCTGTCGCATTTACCTCAGGATTTGATAGTATTGGTATTGATGGAGGAGTCTGGTCAATCATCGCAGTATAATTATAAATCCCGGTCCATGTCGATGCTCCGGATTTTGCCTTGATCCTGAAAGTGTATATTCCATCTTCCAAGGAGGTAAACACTGCTGATCCAGGATTATCGTTTGTTTCAATAATAGTATCAGGAAGAAGAGATGTTGAATGAGACATCACATAACTGAAACCTGCAATCCCGGATTCAGGATCATGAGATGAAAAATTAAATGTTATTGTATCTGCACCTGTCCAGTTGCCAAGAGGCGCATTGCTCGAAAAATTATATATCTCTGAAGGTGGAGTCAGGTCTATAGTGATCCCGTCTGAATATGACTCAGATGATATTGTTCCTGAGTATGTCTTAACTCCTATATAATATGTAATTCCGCTTTGAAGCGAAAGCCCTGTCACTGTAAGGTCCTTTTTCTCAGTATATATCCAATTGGTTATGTTCGTAGTATCATCTTTTGCAGATGAATTGTATATTCTTAAGCGGTAGCTTGCTTCTGAATCATCTACCCCTGCTGAATGATACCATGAAGCATGAAGCTTGTCTGAAAATCCCCAGTAGTCTCCATCATCGACAACAGAAGGTGAAGATATAGTAAGCATGTTAAGTCTTATAGTGTCATTAACTATCCTTGAATTTCCTGCTTTGTCTATGACCTGATAAAAAACAGTCTTGTCTTCATTAAGCGCTTCAAGAAGCCATGTCCTTGTCTTTTGGCAAGGCTCAATCTCTCTTGATGAGAGCATGCTTAAATTGTTTGCATATTTGCATCCAAAAACAGCATCATCATCAGAATACGTAAGATGAAGTACGACAGATCTTGAATCAGTTTCAGTGGTATTGTCATTTCGATTTGCATCAGAAATATATATCTCAGCAGAAGGAAGCGTATTATCAAGCTGTATGATCTTTGCCACAGTCCATGAATTTCCCTTATTATCATCTACTGTGGCATTGAGTATTTCTGAAGATGTACCTGCCCTGTCTGCATCAACTATCGCAGTATATATTCCGTCTCCAGAAGCAACATCGCCATTTGTACCATCATCCCTCATAACCATGCTGTTCTCTCCTGAAGCGATACCGCTTGCATCTAATGATACAGAATAACCTGGAAAAGAACTCAAATAGGTTACAAGCAATGATGATCCCTGCCTTACTGAACTTGCATTAGTGCTAAGGCTTCCTGTCGCAAAAGGCTCAACACCAGAGTATATATCATCTATACTAAAAGGCCCATAGTATGTATATCCTCCATATTTAATCTGTCCAGATACAAGCATGTCTCCTTCAATCTCTGCAAAATTTGCTTCAATGTCAAAAAGGTCTGAATTTCTGGCAGTTGTATAGAAAAGAATTGAATTTGTGACATTAGAACATTCTACCATAGAATGATTTACGATAGAATCATTAAGGTTTGTCTCTTTGCCGCCTGAACAATTATAAAGCGTAGAATCTGAGACAACACTATTTACTAAAGCCCCTTCTGAAAATGATGAAAACAACGAAAGAACTGAAACAAATAATAAAATAAATACTGCGGGCGCTAAAATAGCTTTTATAAAGCCATTCAAGTAAAATTCTTTTTTTCCAATGTGATTTTTATTCATCTGCATTCTTTTTGCTTTCCATGTTTTTTAAATTTATGATAATGCAGCTATTCAATCCACTGCGAATTTTTCCCTGAAACAGTGCTTTGTTCACTAAGAGATATCCTTACGACAGGGTTTCCAAAAGAATCCTCCCCATTATTGAGAATCTCAAGGATATATGTGCCTGACCTGATATCATCAAGGCCATCTCCTTCTATTATTATATCATCATATACAAGAGAAGAGTATATAGTGTATTTCTTATTTCCAGATTCATGCGCATAGTCTATATCAGGAGAAGAAAGGTACGGATAGATTATCGATGTGTATGAAGGATCACTGCACGGCAAAAAGCCTTGTTCTGAGTTGCAATAGATTTCACTTTCAAGTTTTTTTAATGTGAAAGATGCCTGCGATGATAAACCAAAATCACTTCCTGAGATTGTCAGGGCAAGGCTCTTGTTATCTTCATCCTGCGAAAGCTCAGGCATCTCAACTGCCAAAACATAGTTTCCAAGCCCAAAATCATATAGAGCAACCTCTTCAGAAGAGATCTCTTGTTCTCCTACTGAAGATGCCAAGCCTGAAAGATCAAATCCTTCTATAGGAATCAAGCCAGATTTTATGGTAAAATTAAACTTGCCTATAAGCCCTTCATAAAATACGCCTCCATCTCCTGAAGTAATCTCAATACTATCTGGAGTAAGAGATGTATCAAGGCTGAAATTAGTAAGGCTTGTATTTTCATTTCCCGCAGCGTCTTTACAGGAAATGTTCAGTTCAAAAGATCTTATGCTTTCATTAAGATTAAGCTTGTGATCATGTATCCTTGCACCTGTATGATCCATCAAAGAATAGGGATCTATGCCTGATGAATCCATAAAACTGCACACAGAATCTTCTGATGTTTTAAGAGAAAGATATGTTCTTTTATTTATTGTCGTCCCTCTGGGCTTTATGATCTCTATTTTAGGAGGAATAACATCTATATCTCCTTTAAGCGTATCTGAATATAAACTCCACAATCCAACAGTATTTCGTGCCCTAACCCTTACATAATATTTTTTATCAGAAGGTGCAGAAAACAGATATGAACTTACATTTCCGATTGTTGAATTAACTACAAGATCATCAAAATCCCTTGATTCAGAAATCTGTATGTGATATGCATCTATTCCTGAGATATCATGAGACGGTGTCCATGATATTGAAAAGTTGGTCTTATTTGAAGAAGAAAGCACATATTCATCAACAGCAATCTGGGGTATCTTTGGCAAAGTCCTGTCAATTTTCAGGGTAAAATTGCTTATTGCGCCAGAGTTTCCTGCTTTGTCAAGAGCCTTCACACGAAAATAATATGTTCCATCGCCTATATTAGATATATTGACAGTATCATAACCTGTTTTTGTGTCAGGAAAATCATCAGGCATGGTATTTTTCAGCCTGTCTATGGTATAGCTGTATGAACTTATGCCTGACAAGGCATCGTTTGCTGAAAGGTTGAATTCTATAAGGCTCTCACTTGTCCATGTATTTTCCTGAATAGATGAAGATATAGTGGTAAGCGAAGGATCACTCAGGTCAACAGTTATTCCATCAGAAGAAGACATCTCACTCAGAAGGCCTGCTGCATCTTTTGCCCACACATCAAGTCTGTAGGTTGATCCTTCAATAAGGTTAAGTCCGCTTATAGATGCTTTAGTCAGAAGAGTATCATTCACTGAAAAGATATATGAAGTACCATTCCAGAGCTTGTAATTATATGAAAGAGGAAGGTAAAGAAGACTGTTCTCTTCGTCAGATGCGTTATACCATTCAAATTCAAGAGATTCGTCTGAGTTGATATAATCCCCATCATCCAAAACAACAGGAGGAAGAGGCGGATTGGAATCAGAAAGCACGCTCTGATTAAGAAATATGGTTCCTGAAGATACCTTCATGTTCCCAGATTCATCCACAACCTGAAAATAGACAGTTTTCACACCATCACCTGAAGATAATGTCCATATTTTCTCAGTAATACAATCCTCAAAATCTTCTTCTGCAAGCCTTGATTCAAGATCGTTTGCGATCCTGCATTTGTCAACCTTAAAATTATCTGAAAAATCCATCCTGAGAACGACATTTGCAGAATATGTCTGCGGTTCTTCATTTATGAGATTATATACTTCAATAGAGGCCAAAGGAAGAGTATTATCTACAAAAATATTCTTGTTTACAGACCATGTATCTGTTCCTGATTCAACATTTGCAGTAATCTCTTTATATCCTGTCGATAGATCATCTACATTAACTATCCTTGTATATATGCCATCTCCTGAAACCTCATCACCATTTGTCCCATCATCATGCATGAAAAGAGCCGGACCTGAACCTATAGCCGAAGCATCAAGAGTCACTTCATAACCAGGTTCAAGGCTTGCATACATGACCTTTAGAGATGAAGAGTCCTTAACAGAAGTTGCATTGAACATCAGATAACCTGTAACAGAAGATGAACCCTGAGAACATATTGTCTCAACAGTCGTAAGAGAATAATATGTATTGCCCAGATAGATGACTCTTCCGGATATTAGGACATTATCATAGATGTCTGCATCTCGAACTATCATTCCCGGGCAAAGTGCTGAGTTTGCTATTCGTGAATTTATTATATATGAATCATTCATGAAAGAATTTTCTAAAGAAGAATCATTGACAGAGCATCCACGAATCTCTGAATCCCTTATTGTTGACTGATTTACAAAAGAATTATTGGAAAAAGAAGATTCCATTGAGGATTCATAAGAAAAGCTATCCCATACATCAGAATTTGTCATATCAGTATTCTGGCAGTCTCCGCCTCTTATTATGGTTGCAGTAAAAGTGCATGAACCAGTATATGGAGAGCAGGAAAATCCTCCGTCATTCCAGCACTTGCCGTCCCATGTATTATCTCCATCAACAGAACAATCATAAAATGCATATGACGCAGAGCAGGGAGAACATGCGTTTCCTCCATCATCAAATTCAGAATTGCCATTTATATCAATATATGTTGTAGTGCAGCATGAACCAGAAACGCAATGACCTGAAGATATGAATGTATTTATGCTTGCAGAAGTATTGCACATGCTTCCATCAGAACAGGAATTGCAGGAATTCTTGAAATAATCATTATCTCCCCTGTCTGCACATATGTCTCCTGTTGTATGGCATACTCCGGGATATATGCAGATACCATCTGCGTCATAATTGCCTCCTGTCGCAGAACTTGAATCACATGAGTCTCCTGATTCAGAAGTTGCCTCTGAATAAGAGCATTTTGAGCATGAATCCCTGAATTCTGAACCATCAAAACAACTTTCGCCTGAAGTATCACATCCATCTCTTGTACAGATTCCTTCCTGCACGAAATCTCCAGATGTCAATGTATTTGAACACATGTATCCGCTTGTGAAATCACACGTAGGGTTGCAATCATTTCCTGCACCGCCTGGACATTCAATAGGTGCTAAAGTATCGCATACATCTCCTGCTCCCAGACCTTCCTGATTGAACTTGTTGTTCCCTACAGCCCCATTTTCACATCTTCTTCCATCTGTTGAAAAGCCGATTTCATCATTTGAGGTGCGAAATAATGAGCCATCATAAAATATAGTATTGGAATCGCACAGCCATGAAGAACCATCATATGCGCATATGCCATCCCAGATGCCGTCAAGATCTGAATCACACCTATGGTTATGGTATTCAAGAGCGCATGAGCCGCACGCTCCATTGTCATCAAACAAATTATTATCATTTATATCCACAAAATAATCAGTGCAGCAATTTCCTGATGTGCATAAACCATTTGCACTATATGATCCGTCGGTTATATCAGAATCACACAGGTCTCCTGAAGAGCAAGACGAACAGTCATTTTGATATGAAGAACCATCAAAGCAGGCCTCACCTTCTGTATCTGGATTTGCACCTATGCAGATTCCGTTGAAATCTGTTGTTCCGCTTCCAAGTGAATTATATGGATCCCAGTCGCTTCCGCCATCACTGCATTCGCTGCAGGAATCTTTTATTATATTTGAATTTTCAGTATCTTTACATACTGGACCGGTTATACAGGAATCAACGACATTGTCATTATCTGTGTCTCCGCATATTCCATCAGCCGACAATCCAGAAGAAAAATCTGTGGAAGCTGAATCGCATAATTCAGAATTGTCTGAAGAGGTACAGCCACAGGATTCATCACCATCTGAAAAATCAGGAACAAGAGATTCTCCTGAAGCAATGGTTCCCTGAGTACAGCATGTCGCAGCTATGCAGCGCCCATCTCCTGATAGGGCCTCTGTATAAATTGAAGCAGTGGAATCACAGATCTGTCCTTGCTCTGATAAGCTGCATCCGCAGGATTCATCACCATCTGAAAAATCTAAAGGGTTTTGATATTCTCCTGAAACAATTATAGATGACGAACAGCATGAACTATCTATGCATCTTCCATCAACTCCTGCACCTGAATCTGATGTATCGCATAGGTTTTCAGGATTGTCATTGCATCCACAGATAATATTATCTCCAGAAAGCGTATTTCCTAAAACTGATGACCTGACAATACCCTCTTCGCAGTATGTCCCATCAATACACCACAAGTTGCTGTTTCCAGGACATATCTCATCATCTTCTGTTCCTATTATAGAAGCAGATGATACTCCGTCAAAACAGCAGCATCCTGTCCCTGGTGCATTGAAATTGTCAGAGAGATCATTGTCATCACCGCAGCAGCTTCCTCCAATGAAATTTCCAGGTCCTAAATAACAGTCGCAGTCATCCTGATCATTATCCCAGTCGATATCATATCCAGCTGCATCAGTATTTGTACTTTCAGTCCACTGGTATCCCTGACAGATTCCTGAATCAGAATCATCAGATGTCTGCGTCGCAGTGTAAGCACGAAACTGATAGTTCACCTGTCCTTCAACAGTGCATATCCAGGGAAGAGGGCTTGAGTCTGAACCTATGCTTACATTAGTTGATTCCTGGCTATCACCGTTTCCTGTATCTGTCCAGTCTCTTACGAGCGTTGTTCCTACCCAGACAGCATATTGCCAGTCTGTAGGCGCATCCTGCACACAGGCAGCACAAACTGACTTAGAACTTAGGATTAATGAAAAAGATAAGACAAGAACTAACGCTACTGCTAATAAGAACTCAGATTTAAATCCCCTCTTTTTATGCATATGAAAATTTTATAGAACCAGGATATTTAAAGATTGTGAAAGTCATCATATAATTTACAGAACAAAAATACTGGCAATGCTCTCGTTACTTTACTCTTTCTCAAGCATATACCGGTCACTAAGACCAGAAAAGACAAATTTTCCCGGAGTATATTCAGACATAATCTTTTCTATGTCTTCTTCCAGAGTCCAGCCATTCTCTCCAAAAGAATATCTTCCAATAAGCCTGAAGCAATCGTCTTCCATAAGGTAATGCGCAGTCCTGTGCTTGTCATCAGTCAGGACACAACCCTTATCTGCCAATGATTTCACAAGCACGCCATAAAGCTCTGGATCATCAAACTGAACGCCAGGACTTTTAATCACTATAAGATCATGCGGCCTTTCAGGCTCATATTCAGATATATCTCCAACCCAATAATCAAGCCCCACAAACTTGTCGACAAGATCACTTATGGCTTTTTTATTTACATCAATATGTTTGACATTGTGCATGCTTTCTGCAAGAACAGGATCAGATCCGCAGCAAGGATAAAGCGGTCTTGAAAAAGGACCAAAATCAATATCTGCCTTTGGATATAACAATGATTCTAAAACTCTCTCGTGAAATAATTTGTTCTTCATCCTTTCAACAAGTTGTTTATCCATGAAAAACGATAAATTTTGAGAATATATAAATTTTTGGTTGTTATTTACTTCAAGGTAGTTAACTAAAAAATTATCCGCCGCTCGAATGAGTGCTGTGAGAAGCGTGGTGATTATGCTGGACTGATATCATGCCTGCTCCAGAATCATAAGATGGAGCATTCATGTTGTTAGTATGAGAAAATGCGCCATCAACATCTTTTACTGAAGCAATCATTCCGGAAAGCATGAATGCACCTAATGCAACCGCGCTTTGCTTCATGATCTTTCCATCCTCCTGGCTTAAAAAATCAGATACTTTTTTTCTAAACTCAGGAAAACATGCCTTTTTCTCCATGAAAATATTAATAACTAATTCCTATATAAATCTAATCAATCAAGATAGCAGGCAGACAACAAAGAATCAATACCCATAATACAGAATCATTCAATGATTCTGTTTTCTGAAACTGTGCATAAATAAGCAAAATCAATATCAGAATCTCCATGTGGAAGCTCAATTAAGATTCTGAAAGGCTTTTTAGTCCCATTACCAATCTCAAGACTTTCATGATATGTATTTGATAGGCCTCTGAGAATTATTGTCACATTAAACCTGCAATACAGAGGCAAATCATTATTGTTATCAAAAGTTCCAATCAGATTAAATATATCTGATCTGTCAAAAAATGTTTCTTGCATTTCCTGTGTTTCTTCATAAGTTGCAGATTCAAAACTCTCCAGTTCAATAACTGAGTTGATCTTTGTATCGGTAATGATCTTATCAATCGGCTTTATCTCTTTCTGATAGTTCCTTAATCTGCCATCATCAGACTTATTATTGGGATTATTGCCATAATTATTGTCAGAATTACCAGCTGAATCATAATTAGAATCTCCAGTATCAGAACCAAAGACCTTTCCTGAAAGGATGTTGTCTTTTATAGAATCAAGAGAAAGATTGTTAAAGAATACTTTCCCATAGGAAAAAATAAGAAAAAAAAGTATCAAAACAAATACGATTTTGGAAATATCAAGTTTTCTTGCCATATATCAAATAAGAATAAAGTTCTGGTTTTTAATCATTTCTACAACCTAATCCAAAGATTTTAATAATAAACAGATTAATCAAGAATACATGGTGACTGAAGAAGAGCTAAAGAACATGTCTCCAGAAGAGATCGCAAAACTTCAGAGAGATAACTGCATATTCTGCAGGATCATATCAGGAGAGATAACTGCAAAGGTAGTTTACAGAGATGATATGTGCACTGCTTTTCTGGACATAAATCCCGCTTCTTTCGGCCACATGCTCCTTGTTCCAAACAATCATTACCAAATAATGCCTCAGATGTCTGAACAAGAGCTTGCGCATCTTGGAAGAGTCGCAAAGCACTTATCACATGCTGCAATAAAATCATTAAGATCTAAAGGGATAGATTCAACAACAATTTTTATCGCAAACGGAGCTATTGCAGGACAAAAAGCATCCCACGTCATAATACATATAATTCCACGAAAAGAAGGAGATGGAGTTGACAAGCTTTCCCCAAAAAGAAATGCTCTTTCAGAAGAGAATATAAAACAGGTGTCGCAGGCACTTATCTCAAGAATCAATTCAGTTTTCAATATAAACATGAAAGTGCAAGAATCAAGATCAAATAAGGACGAGCAAAAAAAACCTGAAGAAAAAGAACAGGAACACAAAAAGGAAGATAGAGACAAAAACCCTGAAAAAGATAATGGTTCAAAAGACGATAAGCAAGCAGACGAAAAGGAAAATCCTTACGAAAAAGAAGAAGACAATGAAAAAAGCAAAGATGACTCAAGAGCAGACCTTGACAAGATATCAAGATTATTCGGTGCATAAAGATGACTGATTGCGAATACTGCAAGATTGCTGAAAAAGAAAAGACCTTAGGCATAGTATATGAAGATGAATTATGCACAGCTTTTGTAGATGACAAACCTGCTATGCCAGGCCAGGTAACACTTATACCTAAAAGACACTATCCGATAATTGAGACTGTTCCTGATGAGACGATAGAACACATGTTCAATATCGCAAACAAGCTTTCAACGATACTTTTTGAAGTCATAGGAGCTAAAGGGACAAACATACTTATACAAAATGGGCCTTCAGCAGGCCAGGACGTAGCAGCGCATGTTTCTATCAATATAATACCAAGACAGGATAATGATAACCTGGATCTTCAATGGGATATGAGCCAGGCATCAGAAGATGATCTTTCAACCGCAGAACTTATGCTTAAAGAAGAGACAAAAAAAATAGTAGATGGTAAAGAAAAAGAACCTCCAAAGCCTCAGGAAATAAACACTGAAGGAGAAAATATAGAGACTAAAGACGGAGAAAAAGATTACATGATCGAACAGCTCAACAGGACACCATGAATATTACAATATCTATAATATCATTCCCACAACAAAATTTCCCCAGATACAAGTCACGATAAATGCCACAAAAAAACTCGGGATGAATGGGATTCCTGTTTTTATCAATATTTTCTGTACCTTGTCCTGTTTGTAGAATTCTTTGAGTTTTCGTATGTGTTTTTCTTCAACACCAAGTGTTCTTGGGCCGCAAATGAACTTACCATCAATAACAATGTCCTTTACTATCCAGTCTCCTTCTGTAAGCTCTTTTGGAAGGACTTTTTTGTACATGCAGGATTCCTCAACAGCCTTTATAGAGACCCACGCAAAATATGTAAGCAATATGAAAATACCCGCAACAGCAAGAACTATTCTTATGAAAATAATCTGGACTGCAAAAGCTGCGACCAGACATATTGTAGAAATTGCATAGATTATGTGTCTGATTCGTGTCATGAGTTTTCCTGAAAGCTTTTTCTTCATGGTCTTTGCAAATTCTTTCCTATGGATCATGCCTACTATGATACTCCAAAAAATCGCATATATCGCACCCACTATAAGAAGGTTTATCCAAAATGCAATCAGGAATGGAAATCCTGCAAAAAAAGGATTAAACCAATCATTAAGAAAAGCAGGGAATGTGGCCATAAGAGCTCCCATGGCAATCAAAAGTTTTGAATCTCCGCCTCCCCACTGTCCTGTATAAAACATCAGATAAGCAAGTCCGAACAATATTCCAAAACCTAAAAGGCCCCAGAGGAAATAAAGCCATTCTCCTGTTACAACTGAATGAAGAAATCTTAGTCCAAGCCCTGCAAAAACCATGCCATAACTTATCCAGTCAGGAACCTCTCTTCTTTGTATGTCTGTTATCGAACCGACAAGAAGACCAATAAAAGTTACACCGAATATTGCAAAATCAATCATAACAATCAAAAGCATAGCTAATAATATTTATAAATTTCGTTAAATTACTAAAAAACATGCTTGAACGCTTCAGGATATTCAAACCGGCAATACCAAGAGAAAAAAAAGAAAATACAAAACATCTTGCAGTAAGCCTTGCTTCCACAGGTTTTCTTAAAGAAAAAGAAAAAGCGTCTGAATCATTCAGGAAAAGAGAACATTTCATAAAAGAGCTCATTGATTATCAGCTAAGAAAAAATATAACCATACTCACAATCTATATCTTAAGAAAAAAACCAACAGACATATCAGATGAAGAAAAGATAATAAGGCATGAAAATGTTGAAGCCATAGCGCGTCTTTTTGAAAATCTTTCATCAGATAAAATGATAACTGAAAATAACATAAGAATATTTGTTCTTGGAAAATGGTATGATCTTTCGGGAAAGACAGTCAATTCCATAAAAGATTCTCTTGAAAAGACAGAAGACTACGACAGGCATTTCCTCAATTTCTGCATAAATTATGACGGCAATGATGAGATTACTGATTCTGCAAAGATACTTGCAAGAAAAGTAAAATTTGAAAAGATAAATGTTGATGACATAACATCTGAAAGTATAAAGGAAAACCTCTATTCATCATATTTCATCCCTCCTGAGAAGATGATAATTGCTTCAAGAGAACAAAAGATTGATTCATTTCTGCTCTGGGATACTGCTCATGCAGAGATAATATTCCTTGACAGGAACTGGGATGAGATAAGTATAAGAGATATCGAAAAGATTGATTAGAAATACAGACAATTAGATTTATATAGGGATGCTTAATTTTTCTTCTGATGATATCAAGAGACTCATTAGATAATCTTGTAAAAGAAATTTTTCCAGATGACATCATATCTGAATTTTCAATAGACTGGATACTAGGTCACTCTGAAGCAACAGAAGAATCCATGAAAGAAATCTATGATTTTCTAAAAGAAAACGGAGCAAGTGATAAGAAAATTGCATCACAAGCCTATGTTCTTGGATCTGATCCAGAAGATATTAGGACAAAATACAATCAACTGCTGAAACTTGGATTGAATAAAAAGAAAATTGCGTCACAGGCACATCTTCTTACAAGAGATTTTAGTATTATTAGACGAAATTATCAGGAATTATTGTCATTAAAACTGACTAAAGAAAAGATAGTTTCACAACCTCAATTGCTTGCGATGAATCCTAATACAATAAAATTCAATCATCAATATTTATCATCGCTTGGCATAAGCAATGAAAGGATATCAGCAAACATACAGCTTTTGTCCATGAATCACGAAACAATAGAAAATAATTATAACAGATTGATAAATCTCGGATTAAAGGAAAACAGAATAGCATCACAACCAAATCTTCTGGGAAAAAATCAGTATTCTGTTGAAAGAAATCACAGGTATCTTATTGATCTTGGACTAAAAAAAGAAAAAATTTCAGTTCACCCTCATCTACTTGCAATGAATAAGGATACTCTTGATAGAAATTATGAACATCTGCTCAAGATGGGTTTAAGAAAAGAATCTCTTTTAACACACCCTAATCTGCTTACAATAGATCCGGCAACAATTGAAGAGAAATGCAAAAGACTTCTTGACATGGGACTAAAAAAAGAAAGCATATTATCACAGCCGCAGATTCTCGGGATGAGAACTGAAACTTTAGAGAGAAATTATGAATTTCTTTGCAATTTAGGCATAAAGAAAGAAAAACTGCAAAGATCAGTTGCCATGCTTGCAAGAAATCCACAAACTATCAAAAAGAATTATCAAAATCATATAGGACTTCTAAGAAAAACACATGATGACAGAGAATCAGGCCGCGAGATTTTACTTAACCAGCCGCAGCTTCTAAGCATTCCTAAAGAAACTATGGACGCAAACGTGCAGTATATGTCTCATCTTGGAATTGAGTACAGGAATCCATTGCTTCTTGGAACAAATCCCAAGCTCAAGAGAAAAAAGATGGCCTGGATGCTAAGAGAATTGTATGATTACAGAGACCTTGATAAAGAGCAAAAAAGAGAAGCGATTAATGGATTGTATGAACTTGTAAGAAAAAAACCTCAAATTCTCAAAAGATCGATAAATTATATGGAACAAAATATTGATAAGTTGAAAAAATATAAAGAAAAAAGCTCTAATACCTAAGTTCTTTAAATTCAACCTTTCCGGATTCAACCAGTTGTTTTATCCTCTTTTGCTTTTCACTCAGTTTTGAACTTCCTGTTTTTATCTCAATTATCGCAATCTTTTCATCTTCAAAAGAAATGCCGTCAATAGGATCTCCTATAAACTTGAACCTCTCTTTTGTGTAAGGGAAATCTTTCAAAAATGGAACAAATTCTTCCCATGCCTTGCCATGCCTTACTTCGGTTGATTTTTTTGATGAACCAATATCTTTTAGTTTCTGCCTCAAAGAAAAGTTGCTCTTTATGAGATATATTATTAAAAATATCAAAAAAAAAAGCAGGATTGTCATATAGAGAATTATCTTTGCTTCAGTTTCCATGATAATAAACAAATCAAAATATTATATAAATATATTCTAATAAATATAATCTCAAGAATTACCTGAAATTCCATTAATGTATTCAATAATTGCAGAATTAAACTTCTCTTGTGACGCCAATGCTTTTTTCTCCAGATCACGAGCATAAATAGAATCTATCCCTATATCACATTCTGCACATAATGAATTTTCTATTTCATATATCCTAAGTTTAGAATTATCATTATATATAGAACCTATTTTTACCATGAAATCAATACCACTGAACTTCATCTCATGATATGAAAAAACCATCATGCGAGGAGATTCCCTGAATGGATGATTCCCTGAAAAACCAAGGTGTTGTTCCCAAAGTTCCATTATCTTTTCTGCAATTTCAATATCAAGTTCATTTAGTTTCATATTTTACCTCATCTGGCAGCAAATCATCTCTTTGATATCGCATCACAAAACATCTTAATCAAAAATCAAAATAATTTATTTATAAATTTTGTTTTTAAT